>JADBLP010000133.1:13283-43746 GCA_014894375.1 Actinomycetota bacterium
AAAATTCAAAGTGTAAATGATAGTAAGGATAATCTTTACCATCCGTTGGAATTTGATGGATTATCATTACATAAGGCATCCTAAAGCTAAACAGCTTATTATATCTATTTACCAGTTCTTTAATTATTTTTGATAGAGAAGTAACTTCTCTATCATCCAGTTCACACAAACTCCCTAGATGTCTTAGGCAGTAAATATGTACTTCATATGGCCACCTGGCATAAAAAGGAATAAATGCGATAAAATCTTTATTTTCAATAACAATTCTTTCTTTATCTTCCAATTCTTTTTTTATAATTTCACAATGCAAACATTTTTTATTTTTTCTATAAAACTTTTGGGATGACCTTAGCTCCTCAAGAGCAATTGGGGGGATATAAGAAAATGCATATATCTGTCCATGGGGATGAGAAAGTGTAACACCTATCTCTTCCCCTTTATTTTCAAAAATTAAAATATATTTAATAAAACTTTTATTACCTAAGTCAAAGTACCTATCCTGCCAGACTTTTATTAAATTACCAATTTCCCCTACCGGCATATCTTCTAAAAATAAATCATGGTTTGAAGTGTAACAAACAACTTCACAGATACCTTTAGACTCTTTTAGCCTATACGGAAAATCACTTCCAATATTTAACTTTTCACTATCTACCTTATCAGGATTTTTATCAAAAGTTGGAAATTTATTTTCAAAAACCACAATATCATAATCACTTTCCGGAATCTCTGTTATTATTTTGCTATTTTTCGTTGGACAAAGAGGACAATAATCTTTTGGTGGCAAAAAAGTCCTATCCTGCCTCTTAGTTGCAATGGCTACTAATTGATTTTTAACTGGGTTATACCGCAGTTCGAGTATTTTATACCTCCCTTATTCTATTTAAAAATCTTTATTTTCTTAAAAATCATAATATATCAAATACCTTCCATCATTTTTTATTATTACTCTCTTCTTCAGGTTCAAATCTTCTTCGCATTCTATGCTCATCAAAGATTTATTTTTACCAGACGGTTTACTTCTTCTATTGCTGGTACTGCTGCTTCCGGCCTTTCCTCTTCCTTTTTTAGTTAATTCTACTTTTTCTTTTTTCATTCTTTGATATATTCCTAAAATTTCACTCTTCTTGTTCCATCTGAAAACAAACATTCTATAAAGTCAGGAGAAACATTGAATTTTTTTAAAAACTTACCACCTATTATATCGTTAATACTGTCAATTTTGCTTTTCTTAACAATACTAATAACACTTCCTCCAAAACCTGCTCCCATTAACCTCACGCCATAAACCCCTTTAATTTTACTCATTTCATCAACTAGATAATCAAGTTTTTCAGTTGATACTTCATAATCATATCTCAGGCTGTTATGTGATTCAAATAATACCTTACCTAATTTTTCAATGTCTCCTTTGAGCAGATATTCTTTTGATAATAAAACTCTATTATTTTCTGTTACAACATGCTTTACTCTTTTAAAGAGTTTTTCAGGTATCTTATCTTCCAGTTCATGTAGCGAGTCTAAACCAATATCTGATAAGGATTTAATATTTTTATTTTTTACTATTTTAGATATCAGCTGAACTGCATCATTACATTCCTTTCTTCTTTTATTATATTCAGTATTTGCCAGATTTCTTTCCTCTTTAGAATCAACAATTAAGATCAAATTATCCTCAAGATCAAAAGGAATATATTCATAAGACAAGTCTTTAAAATTTAGATAAATTACATTATTTTCCTTACCATAAGCAACAGAAAACTGATCCATAAATCCGCAGTTTACCCCCACAAAATTATTTTCAGCACTATTACAATATTTTACCGTTTCTTTTTTATTCACTTTTAAATTAAAAAGCTCTTCAACAAACTCTGCAACTCCGACCTCAAGAGAAGCTGAAGAGCTAATACCAGCACCAATAGGCAGGTTGCTGTCCACAACTATACTAAACCCGCCAATTTTATGACCGTGCTGAATATATTCTTTTAAAACCCCCTTTATATAATTTATCCAGCTTGTTGTTTTATCAAATGTAATGTCTTCCAATGAAAATTTATTGAAATCGTTTAAGTATCTGGAAAAAACTTCTACATAATCTGTTTTATTTTCATACCCTGCTATAAATATATATTTATTTATGGCAGTATTTATAGAAAGCCCCAAATTATAATCTGTATGTTCACCAATTATATTTACTCTTCCTGGAGATAAAATATTTATAAGATTTTCTTTTTTAGAAGCATTCTCTCTTTCTTTATTGCCTTTTATAAATTTTTCAAATAATAAATCTTGTAACCTCTTGAAAAAAATATTAGTTCCTGATTTTTCCACTCTATATTACTCCAATGCTTATCCATGATTAATAAAAAAATTCACCAAACACATTAAAATTTTAGTTTTAATATGTTTACTATAATCCATAAATAGAAAGAATTTAAAATATATTTATTTTACCTTTCTTGTAATCTTCAAGTGTTTTAATCAACATAATAAAATTCTCATCATTGCAATCTGATGTAACTTCATGAGATGGAGATATAATATATCCATTATTTTTCCCAAGCACTTTTATTCTATTAATAACTTCATTTTTTACATCTTGAGGAGTCCCAAACGGTAATGTTTTTTGAGTACTTATTCCCCCAAAAAAAGACAATCTTCTACCAAACTTTTTTGATAACTCATCTGGACTCATAGCTTCAGGTTGAATTGGATTAAGCACATCTAATCCTATCTCAATTAAATCAGGTATTATTTTTATTATGTTCCCACAAGAATGGTGAAAAATAGGAAGATTTTTATCTTTGTAGACTTCCCACATTTTTTTATATCTTTTTTTAAAAAAATTTCTAAACATTTCTGGTGACATTACCATACTCTTTTGAGTTCCGACATCATCACCTGTTCTAGTCCATCTACAATACCCATCTTTACAATTCTCTTTGACATTTCTATATTAAACTCAGTAATTCCATCCAGTAAATAATTAATCTCTTTTTCTCTATAATACATATCTGTTAATACATTTTCGTATCCCCTAATACACCAACACCTCTCAAAAAGAGTAAAATCCTGCAAGGATAAAAGAAAGTAATTTCTTTCTTTTTGACCTCTTTTTTTTATTATTGATAACAATTTATCTGTTGGTTCAGGAAATTTATACTTGGTAATATCATCAGACTCTAATAATGGATGGTGTCTTATATGAAATCCTTCGGTAAGTATATGGTCCCAGCCTATCCCCCAAATATCATATTTGATACCATTTTCTTTATCTATTTTCACTATATCATTTAATGGTAAATATTTAATATGATTATCCAATCTCTCATCAACTTCATTATCTTTAATATTCAAAAGTTTTTTGATTTTATCTTTCATTTCTGGGGTATAATCTATTTGTGTTGGTAGAACATCCTGGCTAATTCTATTAATTGCATTTAGTACTTTTTTCTTTTTCGTATTTCCATCCATTATGTCTATACCCACCTAAAAAAATTAACTTATTTGAACTCCTACAAATTCATCCATCTAGTTTTTATATAACCTTCAATTGCTCTATTGAAAAGCGCTTGCGCAAGTGCTTACTACATATTATAAAAAAATTCTCCTTAAGTCAAATTTTATAGAAAATTTTTTGATCACAGCTAAAAATTACTTAATTTAAGCTGCTTTTTTGAAAATTATTTCTTATGATGAAATTTCAGATTAATTTTTATTCCGCTAAAAATACTTCAGGCGTTAGCCTGAAGATGGAAGCGCTCCGCTGTCTTATTGTAGATATTTGCTATAATAAATTGTATGAAATACAGGAAGCAGAGTCATGCAGTATATTACACAAGATATCACATAGTGATATCGACCAAATACCGAAGGAAAGTGTTAGGTAAAGGGATGGGAGAATACTTAAAACGGAAAGTCAGGCAAGTAAACAAATTTCACCCTGAAATTAATATAATTAAAGTTAACACGAATATAGACCATATGCATATTATGGTATCAATACCCCCAAAGATATCGGTAAGCAGTGTGGTAAGGCTGATAAAAACAAATACAGGCAAAGCAATGAGAGAGCGCTTTCCGTTTTTAGACAAGGTATACTGGGGAGTAGAAGGTATTTGGTCGGTAGGGTATTTTGTGTCTACGGTTGGAATTAGTGAAGAAGTCATACAAAAATATATTGAAATGCAGGAAAAGGAAGACAGCGGACAAGCGCAGCTTGAATTGTAAAAATGCTATGGGCGTGAGCCCATAGTTATTTACTTAAAAAAATTCCTGTAAAGTTTATTCTTAAGCTAAGATAGGCATGTGTACAGTTTTTGGGATTCATACCTAAAACGGTTCACTTTTAACTTGTAGATTACATTTAAATCAACAACAATTCAGTAAATAATACGAATAAAATTGGAAAATTTAACAATAAACGTAATGTATTAAGAAAATGATGCTCAAAAATTTAATCAGTAAATTAAAAATAACCTTAAGTTACGTTAAGAAATGTCTAAAACTTAGGTCAAGAGAATCAGTTAGAAAAAAATATAAAAGTCATCAGTATGATGAAAGCTGCTACCTTTAAAAATCTAATTTTTAAATGGCGCAAAAGGAGTGAGGCTGCCATGGAATAGATGAAAATTTTTAACAGAATATACAGTTTAATTCAAAGAATCGAGAATATATCCAATACCACTCTAATAATAATTATAACCAGCAGTATTATAAATATGATTCTAATAACCTTAGCTTTTATTTTTTTATTTATATACGTACCAATCCTAGACCCAATGATAGCACCTATAGCCACAGCCAATCCTATAAAGAAATCAAATCTTATAGTAATCAACTTGCCAATAACACCAGGAATGGCATTAAAAAGAACAATCATAAGAGAGGTACCAATAGCTACTTTTAGTGGAATATTAAACATTAACACCAAAAGAGGGACGTACAAAAATCCTCCCCCAACACCCAGTATTCCAAATGCAAATCCTGCTGGTAATGCAACTGATATTATTTTAAGGTATGATTTTTTATGGGGTATAAGATTTTTAGAACTATCTATGTTTTTTATGTTTGGTTCTTTTTTTATAGAAAAGAGTGCTAGAGCTAAAACTACTGCACCAAGGTAAATTATCTTTATGGTGTCATTTGGAATATACCTAGTAAAATATGAACCAAAGAAATATGAAAATCCACTGGATAGTCCAAATAATAACGCAAGCCTAAAATTTATAGTTTTTTGTAAATAATTAAACAGTGTCCCAAATGAACTTGCAAAAAATACCTGCACTACAGATATTGCAGTTGAAACCTTAACTCCGACATCGGTGATATATATTAAAACTGGAATTATAAGGACTCCTCCACCAATACCAAGAAGACCAGCTAGGATTCCATCCAGCAAACCAATACCAAAAAATTTTAAATATTCTAAAAACATCAGTTTATTATATAATCCAAATTTTTTCTTGTCTAATCTTATATTTTAGGTACCAGGATTGGGACACATCCTAGGATTACCTGAAATTGAGATTTATATTATTCTTCCCAGCATAGGCTTTGGCAAGTGATATAAACATTGCACCCATATTCTTTTTAATTTTCCCAGTAAGGTGTGTATCCTTTATTATACTTAAAAATATTCTTATCTGCTGTTCAGAGATTTTATCAACTACAATTCGAAATGCTCCAAGGCTGTGATTATCCCCCAGCTCTTCCGCTATTTCTCTTGCCAGTAGCTCCTTTTCTCTAGACCTGTATCTTTTTATTCCAGGATATTCCTCTACCACACTGTTTTTGGAATATTTAACTTTTGGATTAGTGTAACTTTCTAATAGCTTCTTTTCTTTTCCAGAGTCTTTAGACTCTATAAAGTTGCATTTTCCCTTTTCTTTAAGGGATTCTCTTATTTTTCTCCTAATATCGTTAATATCCTCTCCATCTTCTGCAATTTCTTCTTTAATCTCCTCCCCTAGAGTTCCCCACATCCCCTTCCCTACCGGCTGTATTAACGTTATTTAAATTAGTCTTTTTAATATTGGTATTGTTAGGGTATCTGTGAGATACCACCCCCAGTATCTGTGGTATACCCCCGGGGTATACCACAGATACCCCCTCATCTTTACCATTATTATTCTTATTTTTAGTTTTTGGGTTTAATAAAGTATATAGGTTTGATGTAGAACCTTTATTGTCTTTGTTTCTTCTTGATTCTTTTTTTAAAAGTCCTTTTTGGGTTAAAGACTTTACTACTCGCATTGCCTGAACTTTAGCCATACTTCCCTTTTTTGCTATGGTTTCATAACTAGGGAATGCTTTATTTTCACCGTTAACATATCTTACAATAACAATATAGACAGTTTTTTCATAGATGGTTAAATCTTCACGGTCTAGCAGGTCATTTTCCAGATAAAACCAATTCTTTGTCCGGCCATCTCTTAAGTTATCCTTACTCATTACAGGACTTCCTATCTAAGTCTTTTCTAATGTAAAAAGCCCGGCAATATACCGAGCTTTTATATTTAAATGACTTTGATTTTCTTTTTAAATTTAAGGTTTATACTAGTGTCTTGTCAATCGACATTTGTCGGATAGGGCCGTGTCAGTTTTATCCTCGCATCTTCGGTTGTGAACTGCCAATTCACCTTAGCGCCCTTGTTGTTTCTGAATTCCTGCCAAGCCAACGATTCTCTTCTGACAACCTCGATGGCATCGATTCGTCGATTCAAGCATTGACCGTTAAGAACATTCAACTCCATCTCGGCCATATTTAGCCAACTTCCGTGCTTTGGAGTATAAACGAACTCAAACCTGTCCCATAGAGCCTTTGCCTGATCCGGAGGAAACGTTTCATACAAAGAGCCCGGAGTGTGAGTGTTAAGATTATCCATTACCAATGTTATCTTCTTTGCTGTTTTGTACTAACCGGCAATGTCTTTCAGGAAAAAAGCCCAGTCCTGCTTAGTTTTTCTCTCGCTGATCTTAACCATGCGCTTTCCTGCCAGGGGCTCGCAGGCTAGAAAAATATTACATACGCCGCAACGTCTATATTCGTAGTCATGTTTTGCTGGCTGCCCTGGTGATACTAAAATGGGGACTTTACTCCGCAAGTAAGTTGCTTGGGGGATTCGTCCATACATACAACCGGATATTCTGGATATAAAATACGCTTGTAAACGTCCAACACCATTTCCATATGTGCCACAAAGTTGCCATTCTGCTCCGGTGGAATTACCCACTCTTTTCTCTGCCAGGGTTTAAGTTCGTTTTTTTTAAAACCCGACGTACTGTTTCATAAGAGATATTATCAATGTAGTTAAGTTCAACAACCTTATCTGCCAGTAATCTTAAGGACCAGCGTGCAAACCCTTCAGGCGGCTTGCTGCAGCTTAATGCAACTAAATGGGCTTCAAAATCTCCATCCGCCTTCCTGGCATAAACTCTGCTTGTCTTTTTGCCATCAAGAGCAACAGGGTATGACGTGACACTAGGTGAGATATAGCTTTCACCCGTCCAGCGAAAAATAGTGTCGCTAGGCGAACTAAGGACTTCGGTTCACACTATATATGAATTAAAATGTAAGGGGTATAAGACCGTATAACTACTATATATAGTAGTTACTCCAGTTAAGTGAATACCCCCTTTAATTATATTATCATAACAGATGGGGGAAGTCTTCCCTAAAATTTTAATCAGATAAATCTCATCTTATTTAGGTTATTTTGTGATAAAATAAAAAAATTATTCTTCAGAGTTGACATTGCATTCGAGTTATCCATAAAGTCTTTTCTGAGTGCTAAAATATTGCCATCACTGTCAATTGGTACGGGAGTTGAACCAAGTTGTATCTACACCTATTACGATAACATTTCCTGAAGAACCTTCGGGCATTAATTTTAAGGCATTTTTAATTACTTCTTCCATCGATTCAAGGTAGTCAAGTGGATAGTGTCTGAATTGATTCTTCTCAGCATTTAAATATTTGCCATGGCTCCATCTTTTATAGTTTGAGACAGATGTCGCAGTTTAAAAACCATTACCTGCATCAACAAGAACTGCTCTTACGGAATCAGTTCCAAAATCAAAGCCTATTATGTATTTACTTGATTGCATGAAAGTTCCTTTTCAATTAATAATTAATGATTAATATTAAAAAAAAGAAAAAATTACATATTTAACAGTTCTGATTCCCTCTCATTAAAATAATCAACAGAGCTCTTAACGAGCTTGTCTAATTTTTCAGCATCCAGTTTACCATACATAATCCAGAATCATCTGCCTAACATTAGGGCTATTTGAAGATAGGCCGCTTTCAACAGAAAACATACTGCAGATGCACTGACCAAACGGATAAATTTATTTCTCTCATTAACATTACAATAAACATACCAAGAGTAACCATAATTATTATTGTATTAATGCCAAGCACGTTAAACACCGATTTTCACAGCCCATATAATCGTCACTGAAATCATAATCAGGGGGTCCACGTGATTTTGAGGAGGCAGTTGTTTAACCAGGGAACGTGAAAAGGTTGAGCCAGTTTTTTCATGCCCATAAGGATAGTAGTGTGGGATCTTTTTCTGATTTTGATTTCAAGCATGCCGTCCTTGTAAACGACCCTTCCGGGTATGCTGATGAACCGTTTGAAAATAGACGAGGCCTGTTTATGTTCAAATCGTCTCAGATTGCTGGCAAAACGCCGATAAATAGTATCTGCCACCATACCAGAGGATGTCGAAGTGGATGCGGATCATGAGCGGCGAAGACAGGGCGTTAAGATTAAAAAAAGATACCAGTTCGGAGAGCTTGTTTTCGATATGCCATCTTTTGGCGTAAACCTCCAGACATTTTTCCAGTGTAAACTTTCGGTTATTGGTGATGATAAAGGTGGGCTGATTTCTGCCGTGATCCTTTATGATAATTTGTCGCAGTGGATGTTTACATCCCCTTAATATGACACTGCTTTCGTATGCGGATACCTTCCGGTATTTTCGTTTGGGGATAGATAGCGTCACTTTCTGCCACTCTTTTTCGGGAATTTGCTCTGTGGTTTTGGTAAGCTTTTGACTTCGCTTGCGCAGGGTGATAAAACGGACTTCCTCTTCGGTGAGTTCGTCTAACACCTGATATCTGGTAAAATGGCAATCAAAGACAAGAGTTTTTCCAAGGTTGTTATTTTGTTTTTTCCAGTAGGCAACAAAGCGTTTGATTTCCTCTGATTCTTCTTTTCTTAATATATCTGCACGGGTATACAAGATGACATTGCTTTTGCCATCCTGTGTAAATACTGTATTGGCGCCCTTAATGGTTTTGCCCCGGGATCCGCACCAGACCTTTTCCATTTCGGAAAGATCACCGAAATGAGGGATAGAGTGAAAATCGGTGATTGATGAATTTGCCTTCATACATCTTTAAATAAATCTTGCGAAAGCGGCGAAGCAACCTTTCCTAAAATTCCATCAGCATCTCTTCTGATGTCCGTCAGGAATAGGTACTCATATAGGTGGATTTGGGAAGTACGTTTAAACTGGCAAATATCCCCAGACCGGGCTCGTGATCGTAGGCCTTTATGTGTGAGAGCCGCTTACATCCGATTAGCTTTAAAAGCAGCATGGACAAAGCTGCCCCTTCGGCGCCAATTACACTGGATTTGGGAAGGTAACACTCCCTGACAATACCTAAAATGTCCAATTCGATAATATAGGGGATGAAGAAAAACGCTCCGGCTACGGGACAGCCCACAGAAAAAGAATTAAGGCTCTTAAAAGTTTAAGGGCTCCGCGCAATCTGCTATAATCTTGTTTTTTTTGGTAAATCCCCGCTGTTTATCCGTTCTGCGTCTTAGCTTTTCAAATCTGGCTTCTTTGATAATGCGCTCAATGGTACTAATAGATAATGCGATGCCCTCCGATGAAAACCTCTGGCATATGTCCGGCGAAGAAAGGCCCTCTTTGTGCAAGGCTACAGTCACCTCCAAAATCTCCTCTGGTGCACGCCTTTGCTTTGGACCTAACTTCACTTCCGGAAAAAGACGAATCTTGCCGTACGGGCATCCCGAACCAGTGCATAAATGGTGGCGGCTACGTAGCCAAATTTGAAAGCCACCTCTTCTGTAGGCATCCGGTCTTTGACAAAAGCGTGCACCGCTTCGTACTGACACTGTCTCCTGGAAGAAGGATGATCAAAAAACGCCTCAAGGTCAACCTTATTTTGGATATCTTTATTGCCATTTTATTTATTATCGTCAAATTAATATTTTATTCGTCATAATCCTACTACAACAATCAGCTATGAATGCGGAAAAATGGCATAAAAAATAGTCTTCCTTTTGAGGTAAAATAAATAACCGGAAGTTGATAATATAGGACACTATTATTATTTAACTTATCGAATATGTTATGGCTTTTAGAATCAAAAAAAGGTGGCAATGAAAATGAAAAGATGATAAAGATTCTATAAATGTTTAGGTGAAACTATGTACGCCTATATTTTAATAACAATTATAAGGCCTGTGAAAATCGGTCTTGAACAAATTATTGCGTGTTAAAAAAGCATCATGTAAAAAAGAAGAAATTATAAAGTTTAAAAGCATCAACAGAGCAAGGTAACAGATTTTCTATAATTCCTATATTTTTCCAGTCAGGATTTTTAACACTTTTATAATTCTTTCTACTAAGAATTTAAAAATGCATAGGATTCAGACCAGCATCATTGGCAATAGTATAATATTTTTCTAAATCCTTGCTAGAAGGAGGCTCCAGAGAGGGATATTTATACTTCCTACCAATAGAATTATATTTGCCTCTTCCCAATTTATGATATGGAAGAAATTCTATATCAGAAAAGCCTGTATCAGATACAAAATTGCATATTCCTATTATGTTTGCTGTTTGATTGGTTATTCCAGGGATAATGGGGATTCGTATAACTACTTCAGCTCCATAAGTATCCGTAATTTTTTTTAAACGAATTAAATTTTCCAGAATAATTTTATTACTACCATTAGTAAACTCCCTGTGTTTATCATCCTCAATTATTTTTAAATCATAAAAAATCATATCCAGGTAAGGAAGCAAAAGCCCAAATTCTTCCCATTTAAAATATCCGCAGGTTTCTATAGCAGTATGCACCCAGTTTTCCTTTAACGCCTTCAGCAATGACAAAGCAAAATCTATTTGGTATGTTGGCTCCCCCCCTGATAAGGTTACACCTCCGCCTGTTTGTTTATATAAGATTTGGTCGCTCAATACTTTTTTTAATATCTCATCTACTGTCATATATAGCCCTAACTGCTTTCTAGCCTTAGCAACACATACTTCAGCACATTTAATTGGATTATCAGATATATAGCATTCTTCACATTTCTTTCTATCTGTCTCCAACTTATTGTTCTGTAACCTTATAGCATCATAAGTACAGGCTTTAATACATTTTAAACAATTTATGCAATTATCAGGAAAAAGTGCCAGCTCCGGTAAAGCAAACTGAGATTCAGGATTACTACACCACTCACATTTTAGGGGACATCCCTTTAGAAAGACTAAACTTCTAATCCCAGGACCGTCATGTATAGCATAACGTTGTATGTCAAATATAACGCCTTTTATATCCGCCAATTATTCCTCCCCCCTATATTTCTAATTATTTTTATGTAGATTCCCACGCACTGAAGTGCGTGGCACTAACTTAAAATCCAGTAGGGTCGAGAACTGGCGCGCCACTGAACCATATCAGTACGTTTCCAGCTCCCGCCACATCAATCCCAGCGTTCGGTTTTCCCGAACTGGGCTTTCTTGTTAATTTCATCTACAGGTTTATGTGACCTATCGGTTTGGCAGCACTTTTAAGTCTGGTAATACCTTACCCTGTAGTCATTGTATAGACCAAGGGTACTGTAAAGCCAAGCTCTACTCCACCTGTTCCAACCGAAACCATCTCGTTTTCTTGCACGTAATAAGTGCCTTCTAAACTTTTTATCAACCCAATCCTTGATATATCCAAAACATTTACCAGAGTTCCCAATCCTAAAGTAGTTTACCCATCCTCTAAGAATTGGATTTATCAGGTATATTACCCGGTCTATTGGTTGGGATTTGTGTCTACGGAATACTTCCTTTAGGTTTTGCAACAGGGCCGTACGTGCCTTCATTTTAGGTACGATACTTACTCCCCATCTGCCCTGACGGGTTTTAACCCGCCTGAAGTTAAACCCAAGGAAACTGAATATTTGTCCCCGGGTAAGGTCTACCGTTTTTGTCTTTTGGATATTTAGCTTTACCCCAAGTTTTTCCAGTTCCTGGAGAAGTCGCTTATAGGCCGCTTTTGCCAGCCATTCCCACTTCCTAAAGCCATCTACAAGGATTACCAGGTCATCTGCAAAACGAGCATATTCAATATAGGTATATTTTCCCTGTCGAGTGGCCTTCTTTGCCCTCTCTAGCATTTTATCTACCTCGTTTAGATAGATATTTGCCAGTAGCGGTGAGATGACTGAGCCCTGGGCTACTCCTCTTTTCCCATTTGCTTTAAGGATTAGTTTGAGCAGTCTCATTATGTTATCATCGTCTACCCTTTTGGCTACTTTCCTGAGTAGGATGTCGTGGCTTACATTATCAAAGTATGCCTCCAGGTCAACATCGATAACTTTTGTTTTACCACTTATAACTGCTTTTGCTACTCTATTTACCGCTTCATGGGCTCTTCTTTTGGGTCGGTAGCCATAGGACCCATCTTGAAAATCAGCTTCAAAGATTGGTTCGGCTATTAGTCTCAGTGCTCCCTGAACCACTCGGTCTCGAATAGTGGGAATCCCAAGGACTCTTACCTTACCTCCTCTTTTGGGTATCTCCTTCCTTCTGTTAGCCACTGGACAATACGTGTCGGAGACCAGTTCATCACGAATCTCAGAAAGAAAAGCTTCAAGGCCAGCTTTCTCAATGGCTTCAAATGTGAGCTCATCTATTCCTGGAGCTCCATTATTGCTTTTAGCCAATTTGTAAGCTTCCTTTAATGTTTCCAATTTACAAACGTGAACATATAGTCCCCAAAACCTCCATGCCTTTTCAGACTTCGCCTTTAGGTATATCTTTCTCCTTAGTTCCTGTAGATTTATGGACGTCTTTATCATCTCGTCCCTACCTCCCTTTGGCTAAAAGACTTATTAACAATAGGGCTCCTTTGCTCCCCAGATATTACTCTGGTTCGTAGCTGTAGAGTCGGAGGAGGTTGGCGTTAGCCTCCCTCCGTCCGCTCGAACAAACGGACCGTGCGGTTTTCCCGCAATCCGCTTTCTCATAGCAATGCTAATTTTTGCGCAGGTTTTCTCTCAAGGCCGGGTATTAATTGAATAAGGTTAACCAGTCGGAATTCCTCATAAAGCCTTTTCTCCGGGTATTTTTTCCAGCCAGCATTTCTCCACTTTTTATACTGGTGGCTCCAGAGCCGTCTGATTATCCACCTGTCAAGCCTGTTAAATAGCTTTCGTACATTTGCCTTGTGGTAATACGTTCCCCATCCTCGAATAACCGAGTTAATAATGTCAACTAGTTCCTTAAAGGTAATGGGTATTTTCCTTTTTGTTCTCTGCCGGATTGTATCCATAAATCTCTTTATTGATTCATCCGAAGGATAAGCATAAAGATTAAGTGCATTAGCCGCTGTTTTAACTATGCTTTTTGGTAGTTTCAAGCCTTTCCCCTGCTTGATTTTGTATCCCAGAAACACAAATCCCCATTTTATGTTGGTTATTCGTGTTTTATTCTGGTTAAGAGTCAGACCGAGTTTTTCCAGCTCTTCTTTAGCCGTTTTTAACGCCTTTTCAGCTTCTGCTTTACTTTTGCAGACAATCAGCCAATCATCGGCAAAACGAGTGAGCTTAAATCCCTTCTCTGTCATGGCATTGTCAAATGGCGTCAGGTAAATGTTACTGAGCAGAGGACTAATTACCGACCCCTGCGAAGTCCCAGCTTTGGTTTCATATCTGCATTTCTTGTCTATATACCCAGCTTTTAGCATTTGCCTGATTAGGAAAAGGATTCTTCCGTCACTTACTTTTTCAGCAACCATATCAATTAATATTTCATGGTCTACTGTTCCAAAGTAGTCGCGTAGGTCTCCGTCAACTATCCATTCGTTCCCTTGTTTTATTTCCTGCCATATTTTCTTCATAGCATGGTGAGGAGAGCGTTTCGGTCTGTAGCCAAAACTGCAGTCGTTAAATGTTTCCTCAAATATCGGCTCCAGCCTGTTCTTTAATGCCTGTTGGCATACCCGGTCCCTAATTGTCGGTATTCCCAGTGGACGTTTCTCTTTCGGTTTTCCTCTTTTGGGTATGTACACCCGTTTTACTGGTAACGGCTCATATGTTCTTTCTTTAAGGTGCTTGTGAAGAGTTTTTAATTCCTCCTTAGCCACCTTTTCAAATTCATCCATATAAATCCCGTCAATTCCTCCAGCTCCTTTATTGGCCTTGACTTTCTTCCAAGCCCTTTCCAGATTTGTTGGATGATACACCTTGTCAATTAATGAATGTACCTTGAGTTTTATGCCTGTACTTACTTTCTCTGTCATCATCAGTATCCTCTGCCCCAAGTTCCGGGTCTTTCACATAAGGAACTTTCCTTTCCTTGTTTCATACTCACTGACACTCCTTTGATTTAAGTTTGCTATGTGAGCCGCCTTCCCCCATATTGCACCCTTTTGGGATTGCAATATGGCTGTTCGCTAAGAACAGTTCTGCCGTTTCTGTTGTTCGGCAGTTAAAGTACTATACTATACAGCTCTCCGACTCCTTGCACCGCATCAACAAGCATTTCGGGTTTACCTTATAGCTTGTCTTACTGCTACACAGACGATACAAGGTCTCCGTGGATCACGCAGCTTCCTTCCGTACCATGCCGCCCGCAAACACCTTGGTGCGACGGGTGAATTGGAACGCCTTCGCCTCCATAGTGCAGGCTCGACCTTGCCCCGTCTTTGGCCGACCGGTTCATCAGCGGAATCGCTTCCATTGATTACGGCCTGGTACTTCTCCTCAAGCCCTTAGGCCTCCGCCTCACGGCGGACGCCCTGCCCTCTGGCTTTAATGCCAGCCCTTGAGAAATTACTCCCAAGTTTGGATATGAACTTCCCAATTCAAAGTTCAGCGGGACTTTAACCCGCCCGGCAACTGCGCTGCCACGCACACACTACAAGCCCATCCGCCACCCTCCTGCCTTAAGCTTAATTTCCCAGTGGATACTGGTTATATAGCTTACCTTTCTCCAGGAATTTCTTCCTAGGACAAGTAGGGCTTCTCCAGTTGCTTGGTACGTCCTTGCCACCATGCTGTCGCTACCACCCCGCTGGAGTGAGACAAACGTATTGGCCAGTTTTCGTTTGCTCATACTGCCTTCACCTCTAAGCTGCAGGCTCGGCCTCCAGAACTTCGCACTTTCGAGGCTACCCATGCGTTTACTTTCGTTACGGCCTGGCGACTTGCTCATCACCCCTAAGGTGACTTTGTCAATAGGCTTCAGAGATTTGGTTTCCCTAATGTCTCTGCTATCCAAGCTACAGGGCTTCTGGCTTTTACCCTGACAGGACTGCCTCCTGCTGAACATACCAGCCTAATCTGGACACACAGCTTCGCTTGACCTAAATCCTGGCTTTGTTGCCATTTTACATACTTAATTATTTCTTTTTCATCTATTCCTACCGTTGAAACAAAATACCCGGGAGACCATACAACTCCTTCTTTCCAGTAGACCTTTTTTAGCCAGTCAAACTTTTTCCGAAGATTTATTGATGTTACTCCCTTTATCTTTTTTATCACATCACTAACTGCATATTTTGGTGGAATTATCATTACCATGTGTATATGATCTTTCATAATATTATATTCTGTTATCTTACATCCCGGCATACCTTTTACTATCTTCGGAAAAGTTTTGCTATATATCCTTTTACGCCAGGATTTAGGGTACGGCGCCGATATTTCGGTATCCATATTATATGATATTGAGTCCTGTATGCTCCATGACCACTTAAGTATGTTTCCATACTAACATTTTATCATATCGTCGCCTATTCATTCACCCACGCACTAAAGTGCGTGGAACTCTGCCCTTGCGGGTTTTTAGAAAGCATACGGGGAAAGCCACCCCATGCTTTGTATCTAATTATTAAATTTTTCTTCGGTTCGTTCAATAATATCTTCCTGGACAGTTTTTTCCAAGTTTACAAAATAGGCCGAATACCCCGCTACTCTTACCAATAAATTTCTATGCTGCGCTGGATTTTTTTGAGCATTTAGCAATGTTTGCTTACTTACAATATTAAATTGCATTTGCATGCCACCTATAGAAAAATAGTATTCAATAAGAGAAACAAGCCGTTGAAGCCCTTTACTATCCTTAATATCATTTGGAGAAAATTTAAGATTATAAAGAGATCCACATGATAAGAGGATCTGTCTTAATTTACTAACTGATTTAACTGCTGCTGTTGGCCCTTCACTATCTGTTCCACGCATAGGTGATTGTCCATCTGCAACTGGAGTAAATGCATTTCTCCCATCAGGAGTAGCCCCACAAAAACGGCCAAAAGGTGTGTTACTTGATACTGTAGTAGTAGATGTATGCAAATGGCAGCCTATAGGCCCTTTACCCTTTCTGGAATTATAATATTTAACCTCTTCCTCACAAACTGCTTTCAACACATCTCTTGCTAGATAATCAACTTCATCCACATCATTTCCGTATTTTTCTACCGACAGACACATATGCCGAATTTCTTCCCCTGTAGGATTGGTTGTCTTATCTAAAAAATTTGTTTTTAAAGCATGCAATAGCTGCTCCTTAGTTAGTTTCTGTTCATCAAAAACTAATTTTTTAATAGCATACAAACTGTTTGCAATATTAGCTGTCCCGATTGTTTGTTGTCCGGTAAAATCATATTTTGCTCCGCCTTTTTTAATCGGCAATCCTCTTGGAATTGTGGTTGTAGGGCAACCAAAAACTGCAGACAGAGGTTCTTCCATATGTTTTTCCCACAACTCATCAATTGTATTTTCCATTATCATCTCTAGGGAAATATAGTATTTTAACTGATCTACCCAAGCTTCCCAAAGCTCAGAAAATGATTTGAAATCTGCCAGCGTAAGGTCGTTTTTATTTGGATGCAAACTAACATTAGCACCGGAATCGAAACCATTATTTAAAGTCAATTCGAGTATTTTAGTTAAATTTAACCATGCACCTCCTGTCCTACCACCCAACAGGCCTGCAGGACCTGCTTCAGCACAACCAATAATACAGTAATCTGATGCATCTTCTGCACTATAGCCGCGATTAATTAAGGAAGGTATATATCCTTCATCATTAAAAACAGCTGGGAATCCTGTCCCAAGTCTTATTACTTCTGCAACTTTCATTTTATATTTCTCAGGTGACTTTTTATGAATACGGGCTGTCAAAGAAGGCTGAGTAAGTCTAGTATTTGCAGTTGCTTCCAATGCCATATAAGTTAGATCATTTGTTACATCTTCTCCTGTTTTCGGATCAATACCACCAATAGTTAAATTTTGAAAACTTGGTGAGCCCCTAAAAAAGTCTGTATCATCCCAACTTCTAATTCTGTTAATAGTGTAAATCATAGCATAAAAGTTTTCAGTTAGTTCCAGGGCCTTTTCATAAGTTAAATCACTGTTTTTTATATCATCATTATATAGACCATACATAAACTGGTCGAAACGGCCTACTGAAATACCCTGAGCATTATCTTCTATCTGTAATATTATTTGAACAAATGTAACCAATTGTAATCCTTCATGAAAGCTACGTGCCGGAAATTCGGGAACATGCTCACATATTTCAGCAATTTTAATTAGTTCTTTTTCCCTAACGGGGTCACTTTCTTTTTCAGCCATTTCTCTGGTTAATTTTGCATATCTATGTGCAAATTTAATAACTGCCTCACTGGAAGTAATGGCACTCTGATAAAAACTCCTCTTTTGATGATACTCAGGTGAAGTTTTATCAAGTTTTTCCAGACGTTCTTTACAATCATCTATAACGTGCCTTAATCCTTTTTTCAATAACCATTCATAGTGCGGGCTAAAATGCCCATCACCCCCATGAATAAAATTCATTTCATTTATCGCCTCAAACACGTCCTGAGCAATTTTTACTTCCTGCGGCAAATGACTATAAACTCTATCCATATGCGTTTTGCCTTTCCACCAGGTAAATATTTTCTTTAACTCTGGTAATGTTTGTTCAGGTTCAGGTATTTTAAATTGATCAGCAGGTCTTTCCGGTGGGTAATAAGGTTCTTTACCAAAAATTTCTTTTTCTAGCCACGATACAGCAAATTCAGGAAAAATAGGAGCCCAACAAGGTCTAGAAGCCTGATTTCCTACAAGTAGTGCTCCTGGCATAATATATATAGACATATTTTCCAATATTTTTTCTAAGGCTTTAGCTCTTTTTATCATAATAGGTTCAGCTTCATTTTCTTTATATGCCTCAGTTACAAGTTTTCCTCTCTCAATGCAAATCCCTGGAGCAGTATTTCGAATAAAACTAATCAAATTTTTTATTCTACTTGTCTGTTCCTCTTTCAATTCATACTGAAAACTTTCTACACTCATTTTATTTTTCTCCTATCGTGTTAAATTAATAAATAATAAACAAGTAATTTATACTAAATCTTACTTCTGTTTCATACAAATGTTTTAAATGGTTAATAGCTGGTAAAAATTCACATTTTTATATTTTTGTACCAACCACCACCGATAGCAACTGCAAAGACAATCACAAAACCGCGAATCCCCATCTGCCACCAGTACTATAAACTAAGCGACGATCTTACTTCTTACAAAAACAGCTACTGGTATCTAAAAACGCATCTCTACCAGGGAACTTGCTGGAAATATTTTTCAAGAGCTTTTACTCGGACAAGCTCCTAGCTAAAAAGCCATCCACCTTTTCATCTTCACCTTACACCAACTTCTTCTTCCTGGTTAAATCTTGCAGAACGATTTCTTGCTGAGATTACAAATAAGAGAATACGGCGTGGATCTTTTTATACCGTATCAGCTTTAATAAAAGCTATCAAAGATTATCTGGACACCCTCAACAAAAATCCGCTTGCATTTGTGTGTAGTACACCTGTCGAACTAATATTGAGAAAGATTGCCAAACTTAAATAAGCATTAGATGCAGCACACTAGGCAATTATTTTCAGCAGCCTATTTGATCCTGCCCAGTTTAGCTGTATCTTTTAGCATATGAGCAGGATCACCATAAGCTTTTTCAACAAAGCCGCCTATCCTAGCTCTATGGCTCTAAGCCCTTTCTGGCTTGCAAATCTGCATCTTTCTTCCCAGGACCTGTCTCCATAGATTACTCCCAGCTTCATAATTATCCACTCATATCTTTATTCTTCTTCGTGGTTCGAGAAGTATTCTATCTACATTACAAGAGTCTAAAACGTTAAAATATTTTTTATGTAAGGAATTTGCAATATCTGGATAATCTGAAATGACATTTTTTTCCTGTTTCGGATCACTCTTTAAATTATATAATTCAGCAACTTCTTCTTCTGCGCTATAAATAAGAGACCACTCCGGTGTAGTAATTGTACTTGGTAGATATTCTTTTACCTGACGTGCAAAGGCATCAACAATTTTCGTTATCGCACCAGGATTATAAAGCGGAAATGAAGAAATGACAAAATCCCTCCCCCTAAAAGATGAACTACCCTTTATTGCATCAATAAATGAATCACCGTGTAAAAACTCTGGTTTTTCAACTTCTGCCAAATCTAAAATTGTTGGCATAAGGTCAATGTAAGATATAAGCTCTTTAACTTTTTTTACTCTTTCATTTGGAGAGTATATTAATAGAGGAATATTAATAATCTCTTCATAAAGAGGACAGCGTAACCAACCTGAACGGTCAGGTCTATTCATAGGAGGCTCCTCCATAATTCCCTTTCCAAATATTTGGTGCTCTCCAAAATAAAAACCATGGTCTGTAGTAAATATTACAACTGTGTCCTCCAGCAATTTCATAATTTTTAATTTTTCCATTAGATACCCAAACCACGTATCGACCATAGATATTTCTCCACTGTAACAATCATGTGCGATTTCAACTTCCTCCCATCTTATATCGCCTTCATCCAATTTACCGTAGAGAGCTTCGATTACTTCTCCCTTGTAATTATTTCTGTACTGTTTTACATACCACCTGGGAGGATTCCAAGGTTCATGTGGGTCCCAGGTGTCAATTAATAAGAAAAAAGGATTTGATTTGTCATAATGCTGTTCTAACCAGTGAGCAGCTGTTGAAAACGTTTTTGGCGCAAAATAATCTTTCTCATATACTCGATTATAAACTGCATAATCATTTCCTGTACTCTGGCCATAGTTTTCAATGAAATAATCAAACCCACGATCGTAGTTAAACCCATTGCGAACATAAAAAGGAGTATCGACAACTGCTGCTGTAGTATATCCACAATTTTTTAAAAGTACAGGTAAAATAACCTCACCTACAGGCATCGGATTCCATCCGATATATGTTAATGTCAATTTTCCCGTATATAGATCCGCCCTAGCCGGCATTGTTGGAAAAGAAGCCGAATAGAAATTCTCAAATATTGTGCTTTTTGAAGAGAACGTATCTATATTTGGCGTATATATTTTTTTATTTCCATAGCATCCTAAATGATCTTTTCTAAGTGTATCTGAAATGATTACAATAATATTTTTTTTCGAATTCTTTTTCATAAATACCTCCCAGAAGAAAATAATTTTTACATTTTAGATTTTTTTCAATATTTAGTAAGATAATATTTATTTAATACCGTATTTTTTAAGAAATTTAATCCCAATATTTTGTAATACCACATCTGATAAATATCCAACAAATCCAAGCATGAAAATAGCAACAAACATCTTGGTAATCAAAAAATAGATTCTTGATGTCCAAATGACGTAACCAAGCCCAGTACTACCAACTAACATTTCTGCTGCTACTATTTGGAGAAAAGAAACAGCCAATGCCGTTCTTATTCCAGTCCAAATCTGTGGTAATGCAGTCGGTATTTTAATTTTTAAAAAAATATCCCATCTGTTTGCACCCATAACCTGTGCTGATCTTATTCTCTCTGTTAAAGATCCTGCATAAATCATACCATTAAGTGTAGGTAATATTGACAGAAATGTTGATGAATAAATGACAAGAGCTAAAATTGAAGGTACGCCAGATCCAAACCAGATAATAAAGACTCCAATCCATGCAATTGCCGGAATAAACCTCCCAAGCGTCAAGTATGGTTTTAATATATCACTAGCTACAACGGATTCCCCAATAACTACTCCAAAAAATGCTCCTGCTAAACCTCCTATAGCCCACCCTCCGTATACTCTCGCCATAGTATGGCCTAAATGTCGATATATTTCACCGGATGCTAATGTTTTATAGGTTGTTGTTAAAAAGGTTCCAAGAGAAGGCCAAAATATATCAGGAGTTAGAAAACCTATTATTTGCCAACCAATAAAAAAGAAAATTATTGGGATAAAGAAGCGTCTTATAATAATAACCGCTTTATTCAATTGTTTTCTCCTATTCTGACTTCCTCTATAAGATTCTCTTCTATTTCCCTTAGAAGATTATTACACTCATTTGTTGTTAAATCTCTTGGATAATGATTTTCTAGTTTATAAATATTTTTAATAACTGCCTTTGGACCTCGTGACATTACTGCTATTCTTTTGCCAAGTATAACAGCCTCTCTTAGATCATGTGTTATGTAAAAAATGGTATTTCTAGTTTCCCGCCAAATCTCTATTAACTCTAATTGCATTAATCTCCTGGTTTGAGCATCCAAATTGGCAAATGGTTCGTCCATGAGAATTATAGGGGGATTCATGACCAAGGTTCTTGCTAATTGTAATCTTTGTTTCATTCCCCCCGATAATTCTTTAGGATATTTTGCCTCATGACCATCAAGATTTGTTTTTTTAAGAAATTTTTTTATTAAACTATTTCTTTCTTCTTTAGAACCAATATTCCTGAGCTTTAATCCAAATTCTGAGTTTTCTTTGACAGTCATCCATGGGAAAAGAGCTGATTCAGCATTTTGAAATATCACACATCTGTCAAGACCTGGTTGCTTAACTTCCTTCCCGTCTACATAGATTTTCCCACTATGAGGTTTTAAAAAACCTGCAATAGCATTAAGAAGGGTAGTTTTACCACATCCACTCGGTCCTAGCAACACAAAGAACTCTGATTTCTTTATGTCAAGAGAAACATTTTCAAAAACAATACTACTCCTATACTTTATACTAAGTTTTTCAATTATAATTTCACTAGACATTATAATTATATTTATTTTGTTTTTACTAAAGGTTCGCTGTATGTCAAAGGATCTTCAATATCCTCTGGAATTACATAATCTGTTTTTCCTAATGCAGCCTCAATAATTTTGGGAGTAATCCTTTTATGTATATCATAGTATTCAAATAGACCCTTGTTACTACCCCATACTACCATCGAATCGAGGATATCTGCCATGTTGTTAGTCAAACTAATCCCAAAAATACTCCCCTCATTTTGTGATTCAATCAAATCTTCAGGAATATTCGTATAATCTGCACAAATTTTATTCGCTTCTTTTTGATTCTCCTCACTCTCCGCTATCCAATCATAGGCTTTTTGATAACCGCGCATATATGCTTCAGCAATCTCTGGTCGATTTCTAATCATATCACCACTAGCAACCAAGGTCATAAAACAACTAGCATATTCAGGATAATCAGATATTATATGCGTATTTTCTAATAGCAAAGCTTGTCTTCTTGGTTCTGCCCAAAGCCAGACCGCATCAACATCTCCTCGTGATAATGCTGCTACCATATCGGTAGCTGCTGCGAAAGACTTTAACTCTATATCTAGATTCTCATTTTCAATAAAACTTCCCCATACAAAATCCCATAAGGTTCCCGTAAGGTTCGCACCCACCTTTACATCTTCAATCTTTTCAATAGAATCTAATGCAACCAAATTAGCCCATTTTGGTCCCCTAGTTTCATTGCTTGCCATTATAAATGTATCGCTTTTTCCAAGTCTCATTGTCGTTGCAAAATTCGCTGGATTTGCGAAATCAATATCTCCAACCATTACAGCCTCGTGTGCAAAAGCATGCGAGTCAAAGTTTCTTATCTCTACAAGTAAGCCTTCTTCCAGCCAAAAACCCTTTTCTATCGCGACAAATATTCCTATATCATAAGGATCAGGTTGGCCTAAGCCAACAATAATTGGAACCAATTCTTGTTCTTCAGCTACTTCTTGTTCTTCAGCTACTGTTTCTTCAGCTACTGCTTCTACTGTTTCTTCCTCTACAGCTTCTTCTGCTGCTTTACAGCCGTATAATGAAAAAGCTGCAACCATTGATATACTTAATACCAACACTACTATCCATAATAATGATTTTTTCACTTTCAAATCCTTTCTTTGTAAAAATCTCAATTATAAAAAATACATATAATTGTCTCTATAAACCACCTCCTAAAATGCTTTACTTTTTACATTATCTCTGATAAATTTTTTTCGAGATTTGCTTTAGTTATAGCTACAATATAAGATTTTATTAGCCTTTCTTAACAAATCTCTTTCTATTTTATACCTATCACCTCCCTTTAAAGTGTTTTTTTCCCATTGTATCTTTATTTCATTAATATTATTTTTAATGTCTTGCTAAAAAATTTTTAAACTAACTATCCATAAATACTTAACTTATTTACTTCCCTATCCTTGCATTAAGGGCATTAAGACCTTAATGCAAGGATACCAAAATGAAGAAAATACCAAGCACTTGCGCAAGTGCTTTCTTATAATATAAAAAAAAAATATTTATGTCAAGTCCTTTAAGTTCTCTATTCCTTAAATTTTTAAAACCTCTCGCCTTTCATTCTCACCATAATAACTAACCTGAATAAAAATTAGTAACACTATCAATTATCCTTTCTTCTCTTTGAGGTGCTTTCTCTTACAATAAGTTTTGTCTTAAAAATACAAGTCTGTTTAGGCAATTTCTTATCCTTTATTCTATTCAGCAGCAGTTCCATTGCAGTTTTACCTATTCTGTATCTTTCCAGCTCTATAGTAGTCAGCGCAGGTGAAACTATTTCAGTCAACGCTATATTATCCAATCCGATAATAGATATATCATCAGGTACTTTAATACCGCCTGCCTTAAAAGCCTTCATTGCCCCGATAGCTGTCAGATCATTTGAGCAAACAATTGCTGTTGGGAGCGCTTTTCCCTTTAATATTTTTTGAGCAGCCTTATAACCACCCTCTATCTTGTGATCTCCCTCCAATATATTATAATCTAAATTACTATCTTTATGTTTTTTTACAGCATCTATAAAATTTCTCACTCTTATTTTTGCTGTTTTCAGCGTTTTTGGACCACTTATAAAATAAATATTTCTATGTTTAAGAGAAACCAAATGAGAAATAGCCTCCGCTATACCAACTTTGTAATCGAAATACAGACTATCCACGCCTACGTTTCTTTTACCCCAATCAACCAGTACAAAATTTACATCTGTATCCATAAGCTGGTTTATTATAGAACTGTCTACCTGGCTGGAAGCAACAATTATGCCGTCTATCTTTCTTTTAATTAAGGCTCCTATAGATTTTAAACCTTTTTCAATATCATAATCTGTATTACATAAAAATACATTATAATCATTTTTTACCGCTAATTCTTCTACTCCCTGTACGAGTTCCGGGTAAAATGGGTTTCTAATATCAGAAATAACCAGTCCAACAGTGTTTGTTTTTCCAGTGGCAAGACTTCTGGCAAGCAGGTTCTGCTGGTATTTTAGCTTTTTCATTGCCTCAAGGACTCTTCTTTTTGTCTCAGGCATAACAAACCTGGTTTCATTAATTACATGTGAAACCGTTGTTGGAGATACTTTCGCTAGTTTTGCTATATCATTATAATTAACCATTATGTGCTCCTTAAAAAAATCTATAAATATTAATTAAGTGCTTGCTTATAATATAAAAAATAATAGTTCTGTCAAGTTTCCGGATTGCTTTATTTAAGATCTTGCAAAATTTTCTATTCTTAAAACCTTTAAAAAACACTTACTATTCATTCTGACTATAATAACTAACCTAAATAAAAATCATTAACATTAGCAATTATTTTTATAAATCTACTCAAATAATAATCGGATATTTCCCATACTTCTCTACAGCATTCCAGAAAGCAAAAAAATTACTTATGGATGTATCTATCTGTACATGATGAGTTGGACTGATTATGAACCCACCCCCAGGGCCCATATTTTTAATTCTGTCCTTTACTTCATTCTCTATTTGTACAGGCGTTCCAAAAGGAAGGGTTTCTTGAATATCAATGGTACCCCAGAAACTTAAGTTTTTTCCATAACGTTTTTTTAGATAGTGTGGATCCATACACTTTGGTTGAACTGGATTTAGAATATCAAGTCCTATTTCTGCCAGATCATCTATTATAGGATAAATATTTCCGTCTGAATGATAAGCGATTTTAAGGTCTGGCTTTATAGATTTTAATTCAGAATATAGTTTTTCCATCCTGGGTTTTAAATACTTACGCCACATCTCAGGAGAAATTAACATTCCTTTCTGTCCCCCTACATCATCACCCGTCCATATAATATCTACTCCCAGGCTTGCAAGTTTTTTACCTGCATAAAGGTGGTATTTAAAAGGAATATCTAAAATCTTATCTGCAAGCTCCTCATTTGTAATAAGATCCATCATAAGTTTATCCAGCCCTCTTAGAGCCCAGGCTGTCTCAAATATAGTAGTGACAATTACACCCATAATAGGATATTCTTTCCCAAACTCTTCTATTAGCCTCTTTGACGGTTCATAGCGGGATTCAATAGCAGGGTCAGGTAGGATGTAGCTTTCTATAGATTTATCGTCTTGTAAGGGACTGCCTGATATTTCAGTATACTTCCCAGTCCCATTTTTTGTTTTATATTCAACAATTTTCCAGTGGACCCCCCACTCATCAGTATAATCCCTGTCAAGTCTCTGATAATAAGAATTGGCAAATCCCTGAGCAGTAAGTAGAATATCGTTTCCTAATTTAAGCTCAAGTTCGTGATTAGTGCCACCATGAGGGTTAAATAGTTCATCTTTTATTTTAAAATGTTTACGCAATCTACCAGCAAATTCTGGAGTAAAACTTGCCAGTCTGGGTACCCTATCAGGTTCCCTGTGATTTAACGCTTCCAGTACTCTCTCTTTTGGACTCATCATTGCTTCTGCCTTTTTTATTTCTTTCAACCTTATCCAATTAATACTTTCTAAATTCTTCAAAAGTCTCAAACATTTCCATAATATTTTCAGGTGGCACTTCTTCCTGAATATTGTGAACAGCACTAAAAATAAATCCCCCACCTTCTGCAAGATCGTTTATTCTTCTTTTAACTTCTTCTCTAACCTCATCTGGGGTTCCAAATTGGAGAACATACTGGGTATCACATCCTCCACCCCAGAAAGATATATCATTTCCAAATTCTTTCTTTAATCTTGCCGTATTCATACCAGTGGCTGAAACCTGAACAGGATTTAAAATGTCAACCCCAATTTCAATAAAATCAGGAATAAATTCTCCTGCTGCTCCACAACAATGGTAGAAGAATTTAGCATCGGTTCTGGACTTTACCATCTCTATTATTCTCTTATCTTTAGGCTTTATTAAACGTCTATAAGTATCCGGTGATATTAAAGGTGCTGTCTGCCCGGCTATATCGTTCCAGTAGACAAATACCTGAATATATTTACCGATTTCATTAAGATAACGTTCACAATTCTCAATATACAGTTCAGTAATCTTCTCCATTGCCATATTTGCAAATTTTTCATTAAGCGCAATACTGGTAAGAAAGCGTTCCATACCCATTATTCGCGCAGGCTGCTCAAACACTCCTCCGCCAAATATTGCAGTTCCTGCTAAAGCATATTCGGTATTTTCATAAAAATATTTTGCCTTCTCTTTAAGTTCAGAAATGGACTTACTGCTATCCAATTCCGGCCATACATATTTATTTAATGCTTCTATACTTATATCATTTATCGGAAATTTCACCCAGTCAAAATAATGGCCGTTTTTTCTCGGCATGCAAAGCTTCGCTCCCCACCTGTCATAAAAGCAGCAGTAATCTCCTTCTTCAAAATACTGCGGCTCAGCATCACTATTATGATCAGCGCTGATCATACGAATATCAACATTCAGCTTCTGCAGTAATCCTTCATCAATATAAGGAAGTTGCTGCACATGGTCTAAGATTTTAATTTCTTCAATTTCCAGGCCTAAATATTTCTTCAAAACAATATAAGCATTTTTGGTAATAGAAGAAATAATTGTCCCACCGAGATCAAGGGGGATGTAGTCAGGTTCCTTATGATTTAAAGTAGCAATTACACGTTCCCTGCAATTCACAGGCACTGCTTTCCTTAAAAAGACGCATTAAAAGATTAAAAGATCAATTTCTATCCTATTTTTCCACTCTCCCAAATAGCAATTTTATAGCTTTTATTAATCTTCTACCCAGATTTAGCCTTTTATTCATATAAGCATAACTGGTAAGAGATAAAACTATAACCAAACCAAAGACAAACTGGGTCCAAAACCCCGAAATTCCTCCTGAAACAATTCCAGCTTCCAGGGACCCCATAATAATAGCTCCAACAAAAGTTCCGAAAATAGTTCCCATTCCGCCAAAAACTGAAGTCCCTCCTATGAAAACGGAGGCTAGTGACTTCATAAGATAGCCTTCTCCTGTTGATGGCCATAAATACAGTACTTCCAGAGTGACAAGCACGCCCACAAATGCAGCACAGACTCCTACCTGCATAAAGACAATTGTTTTTACCTTCGCTACATTTACACCCATCATTTTTGCACTTACCGCATCATCACCAGTATAAAGTATGTGGGCACCAAATCTGTGACGATTTAAAATCAGTGCGAAAACTATAGCAATAACAATAGCCCATATTGCCTGGGCAGGAACTAAGCCTCCTATCCTTCCAACCAGTGCTTTGTATAAAAACGTTCCCTTTGTACCTACCAGGGACAATCCTCTTCCCCCGCTTGCTATATAAACAAGCCCCCGCCACATAAACATCATTCCTATGGTTAATATCAATGAAGGGATCCCGACTCTCACTATAAGGACACTGTTTATAAATCCGGCAAGTAAACCTACAGCCAGACAAATAACAAAGGCTAAATAGATATTGTTTGTCTGGTTAAACACAGCCGAAAACACCCAGGCACAAAACCCCATTACTGAAGGAAAAGAAAGATCAATCTCCCCTAAAATAACAACTGGTGTTAATGACAAAGCTAAAATAGCCGAAAAAGGAATGGTTGACATAAAAGCATAATAGATCCTATAGCTAAGAAAAGTTCTAGGATTTCCAATAATAAATATTACAAATACAATTACTAACACTCCCAATATACTCAACTGTAATTTAGATTCACTTATTTTTAGTTTAATTTTTTCTAACATTTTTACTGTTCCTCTTTTAGTTCCAGTTTTTTAAACTTCTTTCTGCATCAAGTCCTCCGCACAGACAGTTTAATTTAAAGTTTACAGCATACTATCATACTAATAAATTTGCCTTGGTGTAATTTTTTACAACCAAGGCAAATTCCAACATATCCCACAGCCGAGCTTACTCTTTACCACCGGCTTAAGCTAATGCCCCATGTTTGGCTACATACTCTAGCTTTTCAACAAGTTCATCCAGCGATATGTCTTTCTTTGGCAATTCTCCCACAGTATTTCCGCGGTCTAAAACAACAAATCTATCTGCCACTGAATAAACATGATAAATGCTATGGGTTATAAAAATACAAGATTTACCCTGCTCTTTTGCCCATCTTACAAAATCCAATACTTTATTAGTTTCAGAAAGTGAAAGATTATTGGTAGGTTCATCTAAAATAACCAACTCTGCGTCAAAATAAAGAGCTCTGGCTATCGCTATTCCCTGTTTTTCTCCACCGGATAAACCCATAACACCCAGATTGGGAGTAAGTCCTGACTGGGTAAATCCGATCATCTTTTTTAACAGGTTAATTGCTTCTCTTTTTGACTCTTCCATTTTTATAAATCCTGTCCGTCCATAGGTCAACTCTCTTCCCATAAAAAGGTTACGCCAGATGTTCTGCTTTTCAGCCAGAGCCCTGTCCTGAAAGACAGTTTCAATTCCTATATTGCGCGAATTTTCAACAGTATGTTTTTCTTCTTCCTTACCCTTCCAGTAAATCTTCCCCTCATCCTGTTTTTCTACTCCAGTCAGCACTTTAATCAGGGTTGATTTACCAGCTCCATTATCTCCTATCAGCCCTACAATTTCATTTCTTCCAATTGTAAAATCTACTCCATTTAACGCAGTAACTCCCCCATAGGATTTATGTATATTTACCATTTTTACCAAAGGTGAAGTTACTAATGTAGCTGGAGAAATTACTGCGTTATCTCTCATAGGTTATCTAATCCCTTCCTCTGCCAGGCCTGCTAGAGCCTCTACATTTTCTGCATTTACAAAACCGCTTCCGGTATCAACAGTAAGACCTGAAAACAAATATTTCTTAGTCAGGCAAACCTGTAGAATCGGTAGATATCCCTGTAGGAATGGCTGCTGATCAAGTACAAGTCCCAGGTATCCAGATCTAATAGCTTCAACCGAAGCTGCTGATAGATCAAAACCAGCACATTTTATTGCGCCTGGCTCTATATTTGCTGCTTTCATATATGTTCCTACTGTTGAAGTAAGCGCACCGTGGTCAGTTATTATTAATTTAACATCTGGATTTGCAGATATATATCCAGTTATTACCGGGGTGCCCATAGTTGGATCTGCATTTATTTCATCTGAAATTTCCAGATAATCAACTATTAGTCCTGCCTCTTCAAGAGCATCTATACAACCCTGTGACCTCAGCCCACGGGTTTCTTGTGCTAAAAGACCCCAAACTAAAGCTCTATCTCCTTCTTTCAGGTCAAATTCCATCACACTCTGCTTGCCTAAAGACACTCCTGCAGAGTAGTTGGAGGCGCCGACATAGCCAAAACCATTAGCGCCATACCTTGCTTGAATATTTGAAAGTTCCGTATTCTGGCTGGTTACTATAATTCCTGCTGCTTCAGCCTCATCTATTAGCGGACCAAATGCGTCTTCCCCTGGGTGTCCCATAATACAAATACCATCAGGTGCTGCTGCAATAGCTTCTTTAAACTGTGAAATCATTGTTTCAACGTTCCAATCAGAATAAAGATAGGTCACAGTTGGTCCCAAAGCCTCTTCTGCAGCTTTTGCTCCATTGGCAACAACACTTCCAAATGGACACCCTTCAGGTCCACCAGTGAAAAACCATA
>JADBLP010000024.1:0-2421 GCA_014894375.1 Actinomycetota bacterium
TTAATTTTGTAACCCCTTGCCATTCATACTTTAAGAAAACAAAGTTTATGGAACACGAAATGGGTTTAGATACTGAAAGTATGGGGTGTCTGTTGTTCTATCACAAATCAAATAAAATTACAAAAACATTTCTAACACCATTGCTAAAAGAATTAAAAAAGACAGGTTATGTTGGGGCTGTAAATATAACATCGAATATTAAATCTGAAGGGTTTACATTAACGAACATTAGTTTAGGCTTTTTGTTCGATAGCACTTATGCAGCACTTGAAGGTTTACGTCAGCCACTTGGTGAATTTCTATATCGCCTTGCTTTTGAAGGCATTAAGCGTGTGAAAGCAAGTGGTGACTTTTTAGTTGCTACCAGAGTAAGTATTCCACCTTACCCGTTCCCGATGTCTGAACAGTTAAATAAAAGTGTATCAGTTTCTGGAATAGATGAGAATAATTTAAAACATTTATGGTTAAGGGATATGATGTTTTCAGATAACGAGTATTCCTCGGCAGGTTGTGACGGCTATCTAATGACGGTTACGGCAAGAGGATTGACAATTAACAAAGCATTTAGAAGAACACATCGAACTATAGGCAATTTAAAAATAGATAATGTGCAATACCGTAGAGATATTGGTGATGGATTAGATGAGAAATATGCAAAAGTAAAAGAGTGGGGATATTAAGCCCCACTCTTATTCATAATCTATTTTTTTACCACAAAACGGACAATACGAAATACCATAAGTCCCAAATATAAAAAATCCAGTGCTACTAAATTTAACTGCTCCAACATCTATTTGGTATTTCATGCTATTACAACAATAATTTTCTACTACCGTATTATTAATTTCGATTATTCTATCAACTATTCTCATTTCCCCACCTCCTTTCATTTAACCTACTACTTTTAGCGTTAAAATGCCATAAAAGCCATAGCTTTATACCAAGAAAATTCTCGTGCCACCAGTGAAGTGCTGGGTGGCTATTTTGTCATTTCTAAAAGTCGTGTCATACAATGCTTATATACCAAGGGTTTCAGCACTACTCCTTCGGGAAGTATTTCTGTTCTATTTCTTTTACAACAACACTACGACCCCATTGTATTCTTAATTCCTCCCACATCTCCTTATACTTCTCCAGCTCTTCTAATATATCAGCAATCTCCTTTAATTTATCTGAATAATCATAAATTTCTTCCATTGGTAAATTATCACAAAACATATAATCTTCTTCTCTTATAAACTTTATTGCCTCTTTTGTATCCATTCTTATCACCCCTTAAACACATAGACTTTAGTTTTCTTCTTTGCATTCTTTGTCTGCATAGTATCCACTTCTATCAATTCTGCTTCAACCAGAGTATTAATCGCATTATTAAATTCACTTGCTCCCATAAAATAATGCACCTTCCGTAATAAATCCGAGTGTGCCATTTTCTTATTCACTTTTATTATATCAAGTATACTCTGAACTTTCTCCCCATATTCACTTGTAGTTAATTTATTATCTATATACAAATAGTTATTCAAGACTTCGTTTCTTATTTTGATAGCGTCTATTATATCAGACAGTTCCAATACAAGATTATGCTTTCTTGCTACTGATAATATCATTGCAATTTTTAACATCTTGCTTGCCATACGCTTGACCAGTAGTTTATCTTTCCGTTCTTCAAAATTCTCCCAAGTGCTGCAATACCATTTCTCATAATAATCACGAGAGTCTGCTTCCCACTTAAAACTACCCCTTAACTGCTTAAACTCATTTAAGTCATCAGCAAGATATTCCTTGCGTGTATCGTTATCTTTAGGCGGATTAGGGAAGGGCATAGGACTGCTTAATTCTTCACTATGAATAAATATCATACGTGATAATGCACCTGACTCAATAAATTTTTTATTCACACTGGCTCTCAATGACCCAGGTGTAGTGCCACCTATTATATTTAACTGTGCATTGGGAATATAATCTAAATTACGTGCAATAGTCTCACTTGACAGCACAGTATTATCAAAAGTCTTGATAAGAACATTTGATATGTTCATATTATCACCACTCATATCAGTAAAGAAGCCGAGTTCTTCTGCAACAACCGTAACACAATGCTCACCCTTATCTTTATATAACTGTGACATAGACTTAATCATAGCCGCTGCTGTTATACGCTGATTATAGATATATAGTTTATTATTAGAAGCGTCTTTTTCATCTGCACGAATTAATAATCCCAAGCCAAACCTTTCTATAGCGTGTGACTTACCAGCTGAAGCCTCGTCTACGATGATTGTGAAAAGATTAGGATATAAATCAAATGTTCCCATAGGCAGATATACGTTTTGTTTTAGGCAAGCAGCAATAAGACCCAAGCCCGTCCAACGATTGTACAGTGCTGGAACCTCATGTCCCGATGTATAATGCATATAT
>JADBLP010000052.1:0-2387 GCA_014894375.1 Actinomycetota bacterium
ATTATTCTATTTTTTTTATTTGTATATATTTTATCTTTTGGAACTCAAGCCTTTTTTCAACAGTTAGTAAATGGAATCCAATTGGGAAGCATCTATGCCCTAATTGCTTTGGGTTACACTATGATCTATGGGATTATCAAGCTCATTAATTTTGCCCATGGCGACCTTTTTATGTTTGGAGCTTATATTTCTTGCTTTTTAGGTAATTATCTAGTTGCCCACAACGTTGGTTTTCCTTTTTTAATCGTATTGATTTTTTCTATGGTCGTAACCGCTCTATTGGGAATGGCCATTGAAAAAATTGCTTATAAACCTTTAAGGTTTAAACCCAGATTAGCAGCTTTAATCACTGCTTTAGGTGTTTCTCTTTTTTTAGAGAACTTTTTTGCTCTATCACCGGAAAATGTCCCCTTCCCTCTAAATAAGATTGTCTTTGGTCCAAAATATATCCCCTTCCCCGCTTTAATCGTTGATAAAACCTACAATATAGCTGGAGTTGCTATCAATAATATAAAAATATTAGATATTGTAATAACCATTATTCTTATGATAGCTTTACAATATATTGTAAAGAAAACCATGGTAGGAAAGGCTATGCGGGCGGTCGCTTTTAATAAAGATGCTTGTCTGATGATGGGTATAAATATAAATAATATTATTTCCATTACTTTTGGTATAGGTATTTCTCTTGCTGCTGCAGCAGGCACCCTATTTGCACTTACTTACGGACAATTACAATCTCCCTATTTAGGAATTTGGCCAGGTCTTAAAGCTTTTATTGCAGCAGTTTTAGGAGGTATTGGAAGTATCCCCGGAGCTATGTTGGGAAGTTATGTGATGGGTGTCTCCGAAACCTTTGCCACTTCTATTAATTCAAATTTTGGTTACGCAATTGCCTTTATAATCCTGATCGTAGTTTTGATATTTAAGCCGGCAGGACTTTTAGGAAAATTTACCAAAGAAAAGGTTTAAATTGATGAAAATTATAAAGAATATTATAAATTTAATAAGAAAATATTATAAATTTATATTAATTACAGTTCTAATTTATTTATTATTTGAGATATTTAATGGAACTATTCCCATTGCCCCTCGCCTTCTTACCCGTTACTATATGCAGATTATTATGTTTGCCATGATCAATATCATTATGACTGTGAGTTTAAACTTAATTAACGGATTCACCGGACAATTTTCTATCGGTCATGCAGGTTTTATGTGTATCGGAGCATACACTTCAGCTTATTTTACTACCATTCTATTTAAAGCAGCAAACATGGCCTATTTTCCTCAATTGGCACTTTTTATTTTTTCTCTGATTATGGGAGGTTTAATAGCAGCTTTTGCTGGATATCTCATCGGACTTCCCACTTTAAAATTACGGGGGGATTATTTAGCTATAGTCACTTTGGCTTTTGGTGAAGTCATTCGCTCGATTGTTCGCAGCTCTGATGAGATTGCTGCTTTTTTAAACAAAATAGGGTTGGTCAGATTTTCCGAAACTATCGCCAAACTAAGTGGTCCTCGAGGGCTATCTACAATACCCGCACTTTCCAAATTCTGGCTGGTGTATATTATCTGTATAATATCAGTAATCATTATGCGCAATTTTATTTATTCTACCCACGGCAGAGCCTGTCTTGCTATCAGAGAAAATGAAGTCGCAGCGGAAACTATGGGTGTTGATACTACCCGTTATAAAATTATTGCATTTAGTCTTAGCGCTTTTTTTGCGGGAGTAGGCGGCGGACTTTTTGCTCATGTCTTAAGATTTATCCATCCTGAAAATTTCAGTTTTATAAAATCAATTGATTACCTTATCTACCTTTATGCCGGGGGAATGGGGAGCATCACTGGCTCTATACTTGCTGCAACCGGCCTTACTATCCTTCCGGAATTCTTAAGAGTGATTAATTTTCAGCAATGGAGAATGGTAATTTACCCCTTATTTTTAGTTATCTTAATGCTAAGAAAGCCTGATGGTATCTTTGGTAATCGTGAATTTTCATTTTTAGTTCCCAAAAAGAAAGAGGTAAATTAAGTGACGATTTTAGAATTAAAAGATTTATGTTGCTATTTTGGTGGATTAAAAGCAGTGGAAAAATTTAATACTAAAATAATAAAAGGGGAATTAGTTGGTCTTATTGGACCTAACGGTGCAGGTAAAACTACTATATTTAATGTTATTACCGGTATATATCCACCCACTTCAGGAGAGATTTTCTGTCAGGAAGTTAATATTGGAGGACTGCCTTCACATAAAATTACTCAAAAAGGAATTGTTCGAACCTTTCAAAATATTCGCATTTTTCCAGCTTTAACTGTTTTAGACAATATTATTATTGCCTATCACTTTCGTACCCACTATAGTATCTTCTCAGGTATAC
>JADBLP010000074.1:0-7668 GCA_014894375.1 Actinomycetota bacterium
TTATAATATAAGGCTTTAACTTCCCTTTTTGAAACTATAATATATAGAACATAGGCAATTATTATTATTCCGATAATATCGATTGCAAGTCTTGTCATTGCAAATCTTGCACCAAGTGCTGATACCTCAAATAAAAGCATTGGAACTTTTGTTGTTGACCATGCTCCTATAAAAATTAAAATATTCATAAATTTTACTCCCTTCCTCATCAGGGCAGCAGCAACAGGAAATGCAGCATATAGAGGACCTGCCGCTACCGAACCTATAATTATAGCAAGTATAATGCCTTTTATTCCTGAACCTTCTCCCATATATTTCATCATTTTTTCTTTAGGAACCCAAACGTCGAGAAGGCCAAGCAGAATAAATAATGGAGGAAGGATAAGTGCCATTTCCTTAAAACTAAAGCCGATAACATTTAACGCTCTTAATCCAGTCTTTAAATTTATTATTAAAACAGCAATTAATGCAGCAAGCACTACTATAAAAAAGATGAATTTTTTAAAAATTTTCATTAAAACTCCATTACTTTACTTATTACAAAAGCCACTAAGAATGAAAATAGAAAGGCAAGAATATTTCTTACTATTGATATCTTTTTACCAAAATATTTAAACTCCATCGGAAGTGTTACTATCCCAACCATCATAAGAGAAGAAATAAATGCAGCTATTTGCATATAACCAGCACCGTTCTCTAAAAGCAGCGCTGCAGTGGGAAATGCAATAAAACCAGGAATTAATGTTATTGCACCGACGATTGAAGAAATTGCAACTCCTAAAAAGCCAGAATTACTTCCAATTAACTTTGAAATAACTTGAGTGTTAAGGACTGCAATTAAGATTCCAACCATAAATATAACTCCAAGAAGTAGTGGCAATATATTTTCAAAAGATTTCCAGGCTTTTATTAATGCTTTTTTTGTCTTTTCTCTACTCTTCAAAAAAGATATGATTAGAAATACTATGCAAACTATATATAAAAAACCATTAAAAATATAATTAAATATCTGTTCCAAGAAATTTCCTTTTTATTTTTTTATTTTGCTCGTTTTCATTCACTTTATAACCTCCTCTATCTCTTCAATTGAAGGGATTCTGCCTGAAAATTTAACCTCTCCATCCACAGCCAGCGCCGGAGTTGCAGTTATTCCAAAATCGATTATCCGGTTTATATCGGTAACTTTTTCTATTACCGCATCAATTCCTAAATTTTTAACCGCCCCTCTTGCATTAATCTCAACCTGTTTACATTTTGGACAACCTGTCCCTAAAATTTGAATCTTCATAGGATTTACTCCTTTCTTTAACAATTCTTTATAAAATTAAAATTATTATGAAACTTTCTAACCAAAAAAATATCCAAAAGCCATTCCCGTAAAAGTAGCCATAATTACAACCAGAGCCACATAAGCTAAAGTTTTTTTAGCTCCCATAATTCTTCCGAGTACAATCATACTGGGAAGTGACAGTGCTGGACCTGCCAGAAGTAGTGTTAGGGCAGGACCTTTTCCCATTCCAAGATCCATTAATGCTTTAATAATCGGAACTTCAGTTAAAGTAGAAAAATACATCAATGCACCAAAAATCGATGCTAAAAAGTTAGACCTCAAACTGTTTCCGCCAACCAAGGTCTCAACCACACTCTGGGGCAGGAAATACTTGATAATTCCCGCTATAAATACCCCTGCAAGAAGTATAGGGAATATCTGCCAGACAAGTTTTCCGGTCTCCTTTACCCAGTCTTTCAGCTCGGCCCTTTTATAACCTATTACTATTATTACTATAAGAATAGCAAGGGCTGCTCCAGCATATATCCACATTTTAGCTGCACCAAATACCAGTATGGCAAGTAAAGACAAAAAGAATATCACACTTATATATACAGGTTTTTGGTGTTCACCCTGCCCGTATGCTTTAAATAGATTTTCATTTCCTTCAAGTTTTAATCTTTCTTCCTTCATCCAGATAAGAGACATAATCAAACCTATGACAATTGAAAAGGCAATAGCTCCTACTGCTCTGGCTATGCCCAGGTCATAACCCAGAAGCCTTGCTGTGTAAACTATGGCAAGTATATTTATAGCCGGTCCTGAATAAAGAAATGCAATAGCAGGTCCGAGACCCGCTCCCCTCTTTCTGATACCTGCAAAGAGAGGAAGAATAGTGCAGGAGCACACTGCCAGAATTGCTCCGGATACGGAAGCAATACCGTAAGACAGCCATTTTCTTGCCTTTGGGCCAAAGTACTTTAAAATTGCTCCTTTGGAAACAAAAACAGCTATAGCGCCAGCAATAAAAAATGCAGGTACAAGACAGGTAAGCACATGAGCTGATAGGTATTCAAGTAGCGCATACCATCCACTTTTAACTGACTCAATAAATATTTCCATATTAATCAAAATCCTTTAAAGTGACTTAAAAAAACATTAGCTTTTACAGAGGTTCCTTCTGTCAATCTTATATACCCTTATACGATCTTTTTTTACTTCGCTATCCGTTTTTATCATTGAAAAGATATCATTCAGCATCTGTTTTAATTTCACATTCAGATCAGGATTCATGCTGTAATTAACCCATTTCCCATCCTTATTAAAAGTAACCAGTTCATTATTTTCTAAAAGCTTGAGATGACTTGATATGGTAGGCTGGGAAAGACCTATGACTTCCCTGATTTCACATACACATAAGTCTTTCCTTTCGCTTAGTAAATAGAGTATCCTAATCCTGTTTTCATCAGCCAGTGCTTTTAAAACTCTTGTTATTTTTTTGAAAGTACTCATTTTAACCTCCCTGATTAATCATAAATTATAATTATATATTTAAATATGTCAATATGTTTAAGCTTTTTATTAAATGTTTTTTTTAAAAAAAGAATTCTTTAATAGCTTTAAAAAATAGACACTCCTGTTTTTAATCAAAGCAGGCACAGGCTGGCTTATAGACTAAAAATGTTTAAAAAATCTTTTAGCAGAAATTTAATTAAGGGCAGAAACCTGTTGTTTATCATTGAATTTTCTCAGCCTTAAGAATAATAACATTATAGACGCAGCTATTGAGATTATTGCTCCTGTTAAAAAGGCCGCCCTGAAGCTGTAGGCTTTCCAGATTAAACCAAATATTACAGAAGCTGGAAGAGTAGCAATACCTAAGGATAAATTGTAGAAGCCAAATGCAGTGCCAATTTTTTCTTTTGGAACAATATCTGCTACAAGGGCTTTTTCTACACCCTCGGTAAGACCGAAATATAATCCATAGATTATAAATAATAAGTATATAAGATAGTATTCATTAAAATAAGCAAAACCCAGATATGTAAGAAAATAAACAAACCAGCCTGACAGAATCATTACTTTTCTTCCAATTTTATCGGATATATATCCACCTAAAATACAAAAAAGAGCTTTGGATATATGTAGAATTGCCCAGAGAAGCGGGATAGCTGTAATCTGGAATCCCAGCTCGGATGCCCTTAGCAGTAAAAACGCATCAGTTGAATTTCCTAATGTAAAAATTACCAGAACAACCAGGTATAGCGAAAATTGCTTGCCTAATTTTTTGAAATCAGAAAATTTTAAAATTTCTTTTTTACCGTCAGTGGTTTTGTTTGAGATAACATACTTCCGGGGAACTTCTATCTTATCTCTTTTTTGTATGTTCCTTACCCCAAATATCATAAGCAATACTGCTATAATGCCCGGTATCACCGATAGCAAAAAAATGGTTTTTAATTCAATTGTAAAAAAATATAAGAGCAGACTTGCGGTAATTGAGCCAAGCACTGCACCCGTATGGTCCATACCCCGCTGGAATCCAAAGGCAAAACCTCTCCTTTCAATTGGTGAATAGTCAGCTATCATTGCATCTCTGGGAGATGTCCTTATTCCTTTTCCTACCCTATCCGAAAACCGTAAAAAAAGCAGGACACCCCAGGATCTGGTTAAACCGATCAGAGGTCTCAATAAGTTTGATATAGCGTACCCTCCAACCGCAAAAGGTTTCCTTTTTTTTATCTTATCAGAAAAGTAACCCGCAAACAGTTTGAGAATACTACTGGTGCTTTCTGCGATACCTTCGAGTATTCCCAGAAATGCCGGACCTAACCCTAGGACAGATTTAACAAATAATGGTATTAGGGGATATATCATTTCGGAAGAGAAATCATTAAACAGGCTTACAGCGCCAAGAACGTAAACATTTTTTAATCTATTATTTTTTTTAATTCTTTCTCTTCTAAGATTGGGATATTTAAACATTTTTTTATAGATTTTTTATTTATACTATCTTATTAGATCTACTCCTGAATCACCAGAATGAGCTCCATTAATTAAATACCAGGATCAATATAGAATGAATCCTGGTATTTAATTCAACTTTTTGATTCCAGTCTTTAAACTGCTCTGCTCTATTCTTTTTTACGAAATTCAAAGACCAGAAGAACTATACATGCCACAAAAACCACCAGCAGTATCCCTCCGGTAATGTAGATATTTAGACCGCCTATTGAACCTATAACTTTATTTGTCACATCGGCCCAGCTAAAAAGATTGGTAAATTTGTTTACTACAGCGGCAATTGAAAATAGGATTATTTTAAATAGCACTATAATCATCACTACTCTGTTAAATATTTTCACTTTTCACCTCCTTTTCTATCATTTTAAAACAGTTTTTAAAATTCCATAAGGAATTTTATGAATTATAATGGTTATTATGGTTATTTAGTTAATTGAATATAAATATATACTATTAGTTTCCAAATTTAAACATATATTATTATTTTGGTTATATGCTCGGCTTGTTAAAAACATCTATTTATATTATTATAATTTCCATTTCGCTGCAGAAAGACTATTATCATGAAAAGTTATAGTTATACAATTAAATTATTTGTCATACTGTTACTAATTCTTATTTTACTTTTTAGCCTCTCCGGATGTAAAAACATTGCGGCTAATGAAGAATCAATCCAGGAACAGCAAGATATTATTAAAGAAGAAGAAGTAGCACCAGAAAAGGAAGAAATAAAAAGTGAACTTTTCCTTATCCTGAATAATTTCTTTCAAGCGGTAGAAGAAGATAATAATGATAAAGAATATGAATTTTTTGACAGCTATACCAGGGGTATGGTCGGAAGTGAAGAGGAATACAGAAATGGTACAAAATCCGATATTTTTTATATCATACAAGAGTCGCATTCCAGCTGGAAGAATACAGAAGCAGAAAGTTTAATATTAGAGGGCAATAGAGCCATACTTACAATCACAGGAGACAGGAATGCAGAAGGAATCGAATCCATGGATGAAAAGATAGGATTTAAATTTATAAATGAAGAAGAAAACTGGAAGATTGATTTCTATTACCCGCCAATTATTGCGATTATGCCTGTAAGTCCTGAACCTGACATAGTAATAAATTCCAGTGAAATAACATATCTTCTAATTTCTGCAGAGATAAAATCCTTTTTTGCCATCAGATATATAAGATTGCTGTTAAATAATATAGAACTGAATCCTGGTATTATTGGAGAGGATAAATATGAGCGAGAAATATCAGTTGAAATTCCGACAGGAAATTTAATCATAGGTTTAAATAAAACAATTTGTTATGCCGCTGATGTGATTGAACGTGAGACAGATTATAACTGGAGTTTTACTGTCAGGTAAATATTTAAAATAAAGACATAAGAGTATTCAACCTGAAATATTTAGAACTAATAATGATTTGCTATCGAACAAAGCGATGTCCCCAAGGTTATCCAGTATATCATTTGAAGAGCACTTATTATAATAGCTGCTACTGCAAATCCCCTTCCGGTTAGATTTGAATCCGGCTTTGATATCCTGGAATTTGCTGCAATACCCATAAAAAAAGAAATAGGACCAAAACCAAATAATGATAGAATAAATGCTGCAACGGCAAGACCACTTGTAGTTTTTTGCTCCCTTTGAATATAAGCAGTGCGGGTATATTCCTGCGGTATAACTTGCTGGCTGTTTTGGATATCAGCAGTGGAATTTTTCTTTTTTTCTTCCGGTAAAACTATCTGGCTGCCGCAATAAGCACAAACTCTGCTATCACTTATAATTCTGGCACCGCAGCTGGGGCATTCTAAGATTTTAGCGTCATTCATATTTAATATTTCCTTTTTATTAGAAATAAACAGTTAAAGATAGAAATTGTTATTGTATTGAGAAAATATTATATCAAGTATAGAATAATATATCAAAAAAGATGATTTCAGATTAAAAAAAATTATATTATAATAGATAAAATAAATGTGATGTTTTAAATATTCATATCAGTCACTTATTATTTATTATTAATATAAAAAAGGAGAATACGATAATATGCCTGTTATTGATCGAATTAAATATGACGGTCCACCTCAAAATCTTGTAGGAGAAGAAAGACAGTGGTTGGTTTATAGATTTCCGGGTGAAGATCTCGTGCTGGGAGCTCAGCTTATAGTAAACGCTTCTCAGGAAGCTGTATTCTATTATACCGGTCAGGTTCTTGATTCTTTTGGACCGGGCAGGCATACGCTAAGTAGAGGTAATCTTCCTTTAGTCCAGGTATTTGTTAATATTCCTTTTGGTTTTAGAACACCTTTTACCTCAGAAGTTTATTTTATTAATAAAGCTTCAAAACTTGATATGAAGTGGGGAACTTCCGCACCTTTTCATGTACAGGACCCTAAATTTGGAATTCTAATAGGTTTGAGAGCTTTTGGGCAATTCGGAATTAAAATTAAAGATTCCAAAAAGTTTCTGGTGGAGATAATAGGTGTTTTGGGAAGCAGCGACCTCGTTGACCACAGAGTAGTTTCAAGGTATTTTAAAGGTTTGCTGACCACAAGAATTAAAGACACCATTGCTAATTCAGTCATTAATAGCAAATTGTCAATTTTTGATATAACAGCGTCAATTGATTTAATTTCAGAAACATGTAAGAAAAGAGTTGTAGATGAGTTTAATAAATTTGGTATTGAAGTTGTTAACTTCTTTATTGAATCAATAAATGTTCCCAATGAAGATATCTTAAGACTAAGAGACATTCTTGAAAGAAAAGCTGAATTTACACAAATTGGCGATGAAAGATATGTTTTAATGAGGCAGCTTGATGTACTTGAAAAACTTGCATCCAATCCCGGTGATGGGGGCTCGGGTATGGGTATAGGTGCAGGTCTTGGCGCTGGAATCGCAACGGGTAAAGTAATAGGTGAAATGATGAAAAAAATGAGTGGTGATACCCAGCCAAAGATTGAAAGCAATACCTGTCCCAACTGTGGCTCCAATGTTTTACCTGGTTCTATATTCTGCAGCAAATGTGGACAAAAAAATCTAAAGGGAAAGAAGCAGTGCCCCAAATGCAATAGAGAAAATCCATGCGAAGCTATCTTTTGTCAGTTCTGTGGAAATTCTCTAAGTGAAAAAAAATCAAATGCAAAAACAAAGAAGAAACAGAAACCATAAGATACTCTAATTATTGTTTTTTATCCTTTTAGGACTCCAAGGGGTCTTAGTCTTACTGCTTTTTTTGATATCCCGGCGTAGTGAGTCACATCCACCACCTTGGTTACATCCTTATAAGCCTGGGGAGCTTCTTCTTATTTTGGGATATATGAGTTTGAAAGGGACAAGTCCCCACCTAGAGTGCTTGCAGTTGCC
>JADBLP010000104.1:0-2362 GCA_014894375.1 Actinomycetota bacterium
AATATTATAGATGCTACCAATTTTTTTATTGCTTTAATTGATATTGAAAAAGATGAAATGTCTTTCCCTTATCATAAAGATGAAAAAGATAATGATTTCCCTACTCGCAGGTTAAGTCAAACAAATAGTTTAACTGCTTATATTATAAGGTCTGGTCAATCTCTTCTGGTCAATCAAAAACAGATTGAGAAAATGGCAGATGAGGGAGATATTAAATTAGAGTATGTTGGTATAGTTACTGCTGACACTCACTGGTTGGGAGTTCCTTTAAAGGTAGAAAATAAAATAATAGGAGCTATGGTAGTTCAAGGATATATTAGACCCCATCTTTATTCTGAAAAAGATATCAAGCTTTTAGAATTCGTCTCCTCTCAGGTGGCTACCGCCATCGAGAGAAAACGCACCGAAGAGAGGATCAAACATCTAAGTTTCCATGACTCCCTAACCGATCTTTACAACCGGGCCTACTTTGAGGAAGAACTGGAAAGGTACAACTCTCCCCGTCATTACCCCTTAAGTGTAATAATGATAGATATCAATGGTCTTAAGGTAGTAAATGATACCTTCGGTCATAACCAGGGGGATAGACTCTTACAACACTTTGCCTCCCTTCTTAATTCCATCTCCCGTAAAGGTGATGTAGTCGCTCGATTAGGAGGGGATGAGTTTGTTATTCTTCTTCCCTCTACCACCGCCGAGCAGGCCCATGACTTCCACGAGAGGATTAAAAAAACCTGTGAAGAAGATAATATTAAACCAATCTATTTAAGACCGAGTATCGCCCTGGGTTGTGTCTGTGTCACCCGGAAGGGAGAGTCTCAGAATACCGAGACCCTCCTAAAAGAAGTCGATAAGAGGATGTACCAGGATAAAAATAAGAACAAGGTGAAGGGACGGCGGGCGGTCGTGGGGGTGAGATGACCAGAAGTTATTTATCAGGAAGTCAATAAAGCAGGTTAACAGATCATTTTAATAAAATACCGGGGGAGAGAGGAAAAGAGGTGGGGGATTATATCAAAATGGTGAAACCCACTATTTCATATTCATATAAAATCTTCGGTGTATGTGGAGGTACGGGCAATTTGAGTGAGAACAGCGAACTGCATACACTGTGTTATTTAAAGTTGCCAATTCTTTATTTTATCAACTCTTTTTGGTTTATTTCAACTTTTTTAGTTATTCCCTCAGCATTTTCACAATTAAGAGATACATTAACCATAAAAGGTTCTAAACTATTACTATCAAGTGCCATCCTAATCCAAATAGTTATACAATCTTGATCGTTCCAATATGGCAAATTACTATTAGAAAGTATGCGTGTATCCGCGAACTCTAGTAGACGAAGGTCATGTTGAGAATTTATTAGATTCGAATTAAAATTACGTTCCAAGTAAATATTCCCTTTTTTATGGGGGTGTTGTTTTTGAAGAGGGAGACTAAAAGTCAAAGTGGGCTTCTTTAATGTGAAGCCTGAAATATTTGTCATTTTGAAATGAACTTTATAGGATTTGATTGGATCGGGAAAATTTTTGTAGATTATTTTTAGGTCATCAGACAGCTCATTCTTGTGATACGTAGCAAAATCTGCTTTATTAATTGATAGCTCCATTTTCATATTTACTGATTTTCTCTTGGGATCTGCTGTAGATAAAGCTATAATAGCAGCTAACAATGCTACAAATATGCCCGCGCTTTGAATTGCTTTTTCAAGACGAGAGTATCCTCCTAATGGCAAAAAAATGACCAATAATTCAAATCCCACAGCCACGAGAATCAAAACAACTATGAATATTAAATATATCATCTTCATTTTTCTTTTACTCCGATGATTTCATCTAACTTAAAATAACCGGCCTATTCCGTTTAGTACAACTCTGAGTTAAGATTTTAAAATAAATCACTAATTTTCCTCATGGTATATCTTTATAGATTCTTTTGCTTATCATAAACTTATTTTATTAATTCTACAAATAGTAGTTTTATATATAGGCAAGTTAAAAGGGGTCCTTCCTATATCGGGAAAGATTCTTTCTTTTTTTTATAATATAATGAGCAATTAAGAGAGAATCGAAGATAAATACACCTTTACCCATCTAAATCAAAGTGGACGCTCTAATATTGACTTATATATGGATATATGATAATATAATCATATACTTATTGGTTTTACTTGATTCAAAATCCATAAAAAAGGAGGTGAAAAATAAATGGCCACAGTAATAACTGTTCCCCGTGATTCATCCTTACAGTTTAGACTGGTAGTAGGCACCAATCCGCTTACCGGAGCACCTATCATCAACAGCAAGTCCTTTGGTAATATTAAATCAGCTGCTTTAGATCAGGATGTCTATGATGCAGCTAC
>JADBLP010000041.1:0-40587 GCA_014894375.1 Actinomycetota bacterium
ATGCCAAATATAAAATCGCAGGAAAAAAGAGACAGACAGAACATTAAAAGAAGAATTAAAAATAAGCTTCTTAAAACCAGAATAAAAACCGATCAAAAAAAGCTTGCTGAAGCCGTAAAGAGCAAAAATATAGAAGAGGCTGAAAAGAATTTCAATATACTTTCCAAGCACCTGGATAAGGCGGTAAAGAAAAGCGCTGTTCATAAGAATTTTTCAGCCAATAAAAAATCTAAAGCAGCAAAGCTGGTTAATTCAATTAAAATATCTTAAATAATCCCAACTAAAAAAGGACCAGAGTTATTATTCAGACATCTATATCTATAATTTCTGAAATTAACTTTTTAACCAGATGTTTACCTTCAATGGTATTGATTCTAAAACTGATATCATATTTATTTAAGATTTCAAAGACCTTGAGTACTTCAGCTTCCGTGTAATTATTGCTTAACTTAATATATTTGCTTACCAGCTTGCCAACAAAATAGGGAGGAACCTTCATATTATTTTCAATATAGTCCGTTACCGATGATTTGCTATTTCCCGATTTAATATATAAAAAACATTTAAACATCCTGTGAATCAATGTGACCAGTCCGATTAAGTTCTGGCCTTCTTCCAGTATAGATTTTAGCGCTTTAAGGCTGTTATCTTTATCTCTTTTACCAAGATAATCCACTAAATCAAAAATTTTTAATGAATAAATACGGCTAACCAAAAATCTCACTGTATCTTCATCAATTACTTTTTTTTCTTCCGAACTTATATAATCATAGAGCTTTTCATACTCTTTCTTTAGTAAATTTAAATCCAGATTCACATTTTCTATCAGGAGTGATTCCGCTTCCTCCGTAAATTTTATCTCGTCAGACTTGGACTTTTCTTCCAGCCATTTCTTCAAGCTGCTGCTTAAAGGTGATTTTAGCTGCACAACTTTTCCCGCTTTCCTGATCGCATCCAGAAGTGCAGGATTAAATTTCTGCTTTGAAGCGGTAATAATAAAAATTACATTTGTACCGCCGTTACTGTTTGATGATATTAAATTTATTACTTTTTTTTGCAGGTTTGCGGAAACTTTTTCAATATATTTTATTACTGCTATTTTTTTCGGGGAAAATAAGGAAGGAGTGCTTATATAATTATTGAATTCCTCTTCATCAATTTCTTCTGCTCCATTAAAAACTTTAAAGTCTGTATCAAAATTAATCTTCCCCTTAAGAAATTTTTTTACATTCTCAAGCTTATCCTCCAGTACCGAATCACTGGTACTGATATATAAATAACAGGATGAAAGCTCTTCTAATTTTAAAAGTTCTTTTTTTGAATTATCAGTTTCCATACTCATTAATATACTTTAAAAGATTAAACAAGTGAATCTACGTTACACCTGCCTTCTCTTGCTGATGTCGATTCTTTTTATAATTATACATGTTGTAATTAATATGATTAAGACTATTATATAGTAAATTTTAATAATATTGAAAATTGCTGTTCGCGTGCTGTAACCAAAGTTAAAAAAGTAATTAATTTTACTTGTATGCGGTTTCTATGCATAAAGGTAAAACCATCAATTCCCATATCTCCAACTTTTTTAGGGTTTACTGTTCCACCAAAACCACCAATGTTGAAAAAAATCAAGTTATGATATAAAATAATAGGTGTTTATTGGAAAATTTAGATTAATCTGTTAGATTAGCCAATTTGTTTTTTTGAAATAAAGATGGTGCAGTATTCTAGTCAATACTACCAACAATGAAGACGGGGCTAAAAATCCGTTAAGGGCATATAGGTGAAGTCTCTGGTGTTGGCTGCTGACGCCCAGTCGGGGGCCGTGCTGGAGGTTAAGGTTGAAGGGCGATCCGCAATGGCATGCGGGCGTAGACCCTTCTTCCGTGGAGACTCCGTGTGTATTTAGCTTATAACTGCATATGGAGACAGACCTGCAAATGTTTTTACAACTGCAGCGTAGCCTGCCTTGCGTGGAATAGGGGGAGAACAGAGTAAGAGACCAGGGCTTTTTTAATCAGAAGTTCCGGTTATCTTTGCTGAGTGAAACCTATTCTGCAAAAAAGGCTAGTTTTGGTTTGACTGTCGAGGAAAGCTCCTAGACTGTTCTTTTTTAAGAGATACGGCAGGGATTACAGTGTGGACTAAGTGGTAATCTAGTCCTATAGCTGGTGACACTATAGAGGTGAATTTAAATGAAAACTGCTGATGTGGAAACATGTCAGTATCCGCCTGGGAAATCCTACTAGACCTAAGCCGCAAAGTTTACCTACCGTATTACCATCTTTATTTATTTGAGGTATAGATATTGGCGAAAAGAAAAAACAGATCTGACAAGCAACGCAAAAAAGTAACCCGCTGGATTTTAATAATTCTCTTGTGGACATTTGCTTCAGCGGCTTTTCTGAGTTTCATATCAGAAACGATTCTTAAAAGTATAAATCTGATCGTTGCTTTTGTTCTTCTCATTATCATAATTTTCATAGGTTTATTATTTGACCTTATAGGAGTTTCTGTTACTGCGTGTTCCGAAGTACCTTTTATTGCCATGGCTGCAAAAAAAATCAAAGGTGCTTACCAGGCTCTAAATCTGGTTAAAAATGCTGACAGGGTCTCCAATTTTTGCCTGGATGTAATTGGTGATGTTACTGGCATTGTGAGTGGTTCAATAGGTGCAACTATAATTGTTGTAATTTTATTTAAAAATCCCAGTTTAAACCAATTTTTAATGTCTATACTTATGATAAGCACAATTTCTGCATTTACTGTAGCGGGAAAAGCGGTAGGTAAAAATATTGCTATCAAAAATTGTGTTCCTATAATTAGGAAAACAGGACTTATGATATATTTTTTTACACAAATTTTTAAAAGAAGATAATGAAGACTTAAAAACAGGAAAAATTTTCGATACCTTTTTTATTTTAAAAAAATTCTTTATTTCTAAATAACACTATTTTAAATTAAGGGGCCTTACTAATGCTAATTAATTATCATGGAATATTAGATGCTTTCTGCTTTCTCTTATTTATATTAATTCTTTTAACGATCGTAGGGGCTGTAAATAATATGATTAAAAGTACTATATAATAAACTATCACATTTTTTACCGGGAAACTATCAAAGTTTATAATACAAAAATCAAACTTACTTAAAATTTTAACCGTTTTCAAGATATATACAAAAAAAATAGAGCTTGGCTTTAAGAGAAGACCTCCCACAGGCGGCCAGATTATAGTGACAAAAGAAGAAACTATTAGAATGGAAAGAATAATATAAAATACCGGTATTATCAGAATGTTAGCCACCGGCGAAATTAAAGAAACTTCTTTAAAAAAGTAAGCTAAAACAGGAAATAGAACTGTCTGGATAGAAAGAGTAATAAGAGCAATTTTTATAAAAGAACTTCTCTTAAGCTTTAGAAACGGGAAAATATTTCCGGCCAATCTCATTACAGCCGGGTAGATAAAAACTAATGCTGCCATAGAAGCGTACGTCATCCAGAATCCCAGATCATAAATAAAATAAGGATTAAAGATAATTATGATAATATAAGAAAGATATAGTAAAATCTTATGGCTGTATTCCCTATTCCATTCTTTAGCCAGAAGTATAAAAACAGCCATAATTGAAGCTCTTAATATGCTGGCTCTTTCTCCAACTAAAAAATTGTAAACAACCAAAAAAATAACTGAAGCCCAGAATATAAAATAGGATGATCTCATCTTTTTAAAAACCAAATAAATTAAAGAGATAAAAAAAGAAATATGCAGCCCTGAAATAGCAAATAGATGATACACTCCGCATCTTTTAAAAGATTCTGTCAGGTACTCGGGGACATTATTTCTGTTACCCAGTATTACTGCTTCGGCTATGCAGGCATCTTCAATTTCCAGGTTTTTATAAAAAGCATTTTTTAGACAACAGTAAAGCCTGCTTCTAAAATTAAATATTCTATAGCTTAAATTACTGCTCTCAATTTTTTTAATATCTCCACAGTCAGCTATAAAGACTATTTCATCACATCCGCCAGCCATGAAGTTTTTAGAATCATTTTTATCTAAACTCCCGGTCAATCTGAGATGATCATCTCTCAATATCGACTCAATGCCTGTGCTATCCAATTTTATATTTATAAGCTCTCCTGCATTAAAAAGACTATTTAAATTCCCGTTACAATCATAAATATATATTTTATCCGCCTCCAGCAAAAAATTTAAATTGCCATACCTGTATACAGGGTGGTTTGATACTCTGCCCTCTATAACAATATTATCTCCGGCTGAACTATTATTTTCATAGAGAGATAAAAATATACTTTTACTTTCGTTATACTTATATATATTTATAATTGAATTTCCTATAACAAATAAAATTAAAAAGGGGATTATAACTAAAATAACCAATCTTGCATTATTTTGTTTAAAATCAGACCGTGATGTCTTCCTGAATGGAAGTTTGTTGCCCTTGAACTTAATATTGATTTTACCATGGTTGGAAATATTTAAAGAATGTTCACTGTTTAAAATCCTCCTGGTTATTAAAATACCTATAATCAGTATTAATATAATAACTGTAATTTCAGCAATGAGAATATAGGGATTAAATAAATGATATTTACTACCGGTATATACTCCTGCGGTCAATCCAGACGCCCAGAAAAGATAATATTCCCTGTAAAGAAATGATAGTATTTTCTTTTTTACATCATTCAAATGGATATAAACTGATTGATTTCTTCATATTTTTTCTCCCCGATACCTGTGACATTTTTTAATTCTTCTTTTTTCCTGAATAATCCATTTTTATTTCTGTATTCAATAATATTCTGTGCGATTACAGGGCCGATTCCGGGCAGCGATTCCAGTTCTTCTAAATTTGCAGTGTTAATATTTATAATTCTATTTTCCGAAGAGTTGTAATCATTTGAATAATCGCCGGTAAAAAATAAAGAACTGCCGCCACTGATTTCTTCCTGAGACGGAATATAGATTCTCTGTCCATCGATCACGATCTGGGCAAGATTAATAATCTCCAGACAGGCATTTTCGTCCTGTCCGCCTGCAAGCTCCAGTAAGTCTATTATTCTAGCTCCATCTTCAATCTCGTAAACACCGGGATTTTTGACTTCACCACATATATAAGCTTTTATGGTATTTTTAAATTGTGGCGAACTACTGGAATCCTGGATGTCTTCTATATCATCTAATGGATTTAGTCCTGGATATCCCCCTTTTCCATCATCAGCTATTATTTTAATTTCATCAGGCTGGGAAGTAGTTTCATTTAGCTTGCTGCTACCGGTATAATTTTCTGAGTAATAACTTTTAAGAATATTTTCTTTCCTTTTTATTTCTACCTGTTGATTTATATAAACAGCAGTGAATAAAGTTATTATTAAAAAAAGTAGCCCAAAAATTGTCAGATAGAAATGTCTTCCTCTTTTATATTTAACTTTATCGATAATGAATCTTGTTCTATTTATTTTTTCTTTTATATCTAATAAACTCATATTTTAAGAATTGTTTATTTATGCTATTATATATTTACACTTTAGCATAAATTAAGACAATAATAAAGTGAAAAATGAGATTCATTTAAATCAAATGGATAAAATAATCTTAAGCAATCATTCAATAGAAAAGATAAAAATATTAAATAAACATGGTTTTCAAATAAACAAAAAAGCGGTAGTGAATATAATGAAAAATCCTGATAAAATAATCAGTGGTTATAAAGACAGAAAAATAGCACAGAAGATTATTGATGAAAGACACTTGATAATATAATTACTTCTTTAAAAAATAATAATTTAAAAAATGGAGTATACCATGGCTAAAAAATTATTGTTACTGATAGAAAATGAATTCAGGGACGAGGAGGTAATCTATCCATATTACAGGTTTAAAGAAGCCGGTTATGATGTAAAAGTTGTAGGCCCGGAAGCAGACAAAGAGTATAAGGGTAAATTTGGGGTGGTCTTTAAATCAGACATTTCTGCTTCCCAGGTCGGTTTAGATGATGTAGTTGCATTAATTATTCCAGGCGGAAATGCACCCGATAAAATGAGGATTCAAAAGAATATGGTTGACCTGGTTAAAAAGGCTTCCCGCCAGCAAAAGATTATCGCAGCAATATGTCATGGCGGATGGATGCTGGTTGAAGCCGATATAATCAGGGGCAAGAAAGTTACCGGTTACAGGTCAATAGCTACAGATCTCAAAAATGCGGGTGGAGAATACCTGGATAGAGAGGTAGTGGTTGACGATAATCTTGTGACTTCCAGAATTCCCGATGACCTTCCTGCATTCTGCAGGTCAATCCTGGAACTGATAGAAGCTTATAATAAATAATAATATATTTTACCTGTACTTTTAATTTTTAACTACAATATTAATAAGCTTATTGGGTACTACTATTTTTTTAATAATCTCTTTGCCATCAGTGAAAATTTTTACCTTCTCAGATGAGAAAGCATATTTTTCAATTTCTTCTGAAGGAGTACTTACCGGCAGGTCCATCCTGTCTCTGAGTTTTCCATTAACCTGAAATACAATAGTAACCAGTTCTTCCCTGGCAATTTCCTGATCATAATCCGGCCATGAAACTTTATGAATACTTCTCTCATTTCCAGCCTTAAGCCATAATTCTTCAGCAATGAACGGGGTAATGGGAGAAAGAAGCATTAGTAGTTTCTCAGTCACTTCTTTTAGCAGAGCAACATTTTTCTTACTATCTATAACTTCCTCCTGGTATTTATAAATTAAATTAACCAGCTCCATAATAGCGCTTATAGCAGTATTAAAATTAAACCTAACCAGGATATCATTGGTCACCTTCTTTATGGTCTGGTGCAATTTTCTATATAATTCTCTCTCCAGGCCGCTTAATTTCCCATTTTTAAATTCACCTTTAATATTTATTGCAATATCTCCTGCTTTTATATCATTTTCATCTTCAATTAACTTCATGCTTCCAATCAGCTCAATATTTTTAACTACAAGCCTCCAAACTCTGGTTAAAAACCTGTATGCTCCTTCTGCCCCACTATCACTCCAATCTACCGGGCTGTCAGCAGGACCTACAAAAAGTATATATAGCCTTAATGTATCCGCACCATACCTGTTGTAAATCTCAGATGGATTGACAATATTGCCTTTGGATTTTGACATTTTCTGACCACCTAAATTTACTACACCATGGGGAAAATATTTTATAAAAGGCTCCTTGAATTTTATCAGCCCTTTATCATACAGAGCCTTGACAAAAAACCTTGAATATATAAGATTGCAGGTAGCCTGCTCAATTCCACCTATGTATTGATCCACCGGCATCCAGTAATCTACTTCTTTGCTGTCAAAAGCAGCCTCATCATTATGCGGACTGCAGTATCTCAAGAAATACCACGAGGAACAAACAAAAGTATCCATTGTATCTGTTTCCCTCTTTGCTTTGCCACCGCACCTGGGACAGACAGTATTTACGAACTCGTCACAATAAAATAGAGGGGATAAGCCTTTTGGCCTAAAATCTATATCATATGGAAGAAGTACCGGTAAATCCTTCTCCGGTACCGGAACTATCCCGCACTTATCACAGTAAATAATAGGAATTGGAGCACCCCAATATCTCTGTCTTGAGATCAGCCAATCCCTTAATTTATAATTCACATAAAATTTCCCCATATTATTTTCTTCAAGGTAGGAAGTCACATCCTTTTTACCTTTTCCTGAACTGGTGCCGCTGAACATTCCGGAATTTATCATTATCCCTTCACCGTCATATGCGGTACTAAACTTTTGGTGATTTTTCCCATCAGGGGAGATTACTTCTTTTATGGGAATGCCATATTTTGATGCAAATTCAAAGTCTCTCTGGTCATGAGCAGGAACTGCCATTATGGCGCCGGTTCCGTATTCCAGCAACACGTAATTAGCAATCCATATGGGAACCTTTTGGCCATTTAAAGGATTTATAACATATCTCCCTGTAAAACAACCTATTTTTTCAATTTCAGCCGAACCCCGCTCAATGTCGCTCTGTCCGGAGATTATATTTTTAATCTTTCCAATTTCCTTTTTATACTCTTCATCTACTACAATTTTGTCTATAAGCGGATGTTCAGGTGCAAGGATAAAAAAAGTAACTCCAAATAATGTATCCGGCCTGGTAGTAAACACTGGAATGGAAATATCTTCACTGCCATCAAGCTTAAAATCAACTACAGCACCTTCGCTTCTTCCAATCCAATTCTGCTGAATGGTGAGAACCCTCTCAGGCCATCCTTTTTCCAGAAGCTTCATATCATCAAGAAGTCTCCCGGCATAATTGGTTATTTTAAAAAACCACTGGGATAATACCCGTTTCTCAACCAGACTCTCACATCTCTCACATCTGCCTGAAATAACCTGCTCGTTTGCCAGAACAGTCTGGCAGGAATTACACCAATTAACCGGAGCTTCTTTCTTTTCTGCAAGACCCATTTTATAAAACAGCAGGAAAAACCACTGGGTCCATTTGTAGTAATCAGGATCACAGGTTATAATTTCATCACTAAAATCATAACTCATCCCCATCCGTTTTAGAGCTTTCCTCATTTTATCAATATTAGCCATGGTGCTTTTTTGGGGATGTATTCCTTCTTTTATAGCAGCATTTTCTGCAGGCAGCCCGAATGCATCGAACCCGATGGGGTGAAGAACATTGTATCCTTTCCTTGAAAGGACTCTCGCTACAACATCTCCAATGGTATAATTTCTTGCATGACCCATATGAGGTTCTCCTGATGGATAAGGAAACATCTCCAGAATATAATATTTTGGGTCATCTTTATCAGACTTAAGAGAATATATTTTTTCTTTTTCCCATTTTTTAGTTAATTTTTCTTCTATTTCTCGCGGTTTGTAAAATTTATGCACCGACATTTTCTTCAATCTCTAGTCCTATCTAAAATATCTTGAATTAACTCTGTTTCCACTTTATTTCTTTAGAATCTTTCCATAGCCTTTCAAGCTTATAATATTCCATGAACTCGTCTGTAAAAATATGGATTACAAAATCATCATAATCAACAAGAATCCAGTTTCCTTCAGCCAGCCCACTGACATTAATAGGATACCGGTTATTGTTTTTTAGATGAATACAGATTTCTTCCTCTATCCTTCTGGTTAATCTGGTATTTTTTGCGCTGATTATTATGAAGTAATCAGTTATGATTAATCTGGATCTCATATCCAGTATTTTTATATAATCCGCTTTTTTTTCATCTGCTATTCTGGCAACTTTCTTTACCGCTGTAATTATATCTTTCACTTTTGATTTCTGATTACCAGTCTCTGCTATTCTTTTTATCACTTATTTGTATAATCACTCCCTAAAATTATACTGATATCCACATTGTCCACATTATTATCCGAATACTCTATTACCCCCACACCCAGCCTTTCCTGCAATTGCTGGGCTAATGTATTTACTCCTTCTCCGGAGGTAAAAATTATTATTTTAGTCTGAGTATAATTCCAGTTATCGGCATCTTTAGTTTCAACAACCTCTAGAATTTTTCCGTCTTCATTAAAATAACTTTCAATTATTCCCTTAGCCGTAAAAGCCAGTTCTGCCGTGCCTTCTCCGTTTAAAATATTGATTTTTATAATCTGGGCAACTTCTTCTTCAGCTACTTCTTCTTCTGCCTTAGCTTTATAATCAGCCCCCAGAACTATAATAATATCTGAATTTGCGCCCTCATCCTCTCTTGCAATTATATTTCCGATTTCCAGTATACTCTTTATATCATTTGCTGCTTCCACTACATAAGACTGGCCAGAATATACTAAAATCTCAGTTGTATCATAATTAGAATTATCTGCATTTTCTGCCTTAAGTATATTATATTTGCTCTTACCACTCTCAAATACCTGACTTTTTAAAAGTTCTGATACTTCTGCAGCCAGACCAGGAGCTCCTACACCATTTAATATGGTTAAATTAACTGTTTCCTCAACAGCAGCCACTTCTTCAGGCGCGGTTCCCTCTTTTTTAAAAATTTCGGCAAGCCCGGAAACATCCGGTATGTATACAATACCCATCCCCTCCAGCTCTGTAGGTGATGATACAACCAGGGCATAAGATAATTTTTTATCGGACTCTATACTGGAGAATGTGGAGAATATTTTTAATCTATCTTCCATACTTAAATCAGTGTCCATAAAGTCCTTAATTAAATTCAGGTTTTCTGACAGTTTTTCATCACTCTCACCTGCAATTTTACTTATAATTGCATCAAAAAGTAATTTTTGTTTTGTAACATTTTCTATCGGGACTTCCTTGTCATTACCGCTGAAATATTTAAGGAAATTAACCGCTTTAGTCCCATCAACCGGGTTTTTCCCTTTCTCCAGTTTAAAAGTCGAGCCATCATCATAGTTTTTTACTGTAATTTCTTCATCTAACTCAAGGTCTATACCGCCCAATTTATTGACTACATTGTAAACATCAAGAAGAATATAATAATCTATTTTCATATCCATACCTAAATTCTTTTCCAGGGTAAGGCTGAGCAAGTCCATCCCCCCTACCTTTACTGACTCGCCTACCAATTCCGCACCAATACCCGGTATATCCATCAATGTGTTTACCGGGATGCACAATGAAATTAATGCCTCTTCGCTGCTATAATAACTTGAAAATATGATTGAATTAACATCAGGTTCCAGCAGATTCTCACTGGCACATGCGAAAACAATATTAAGATCTTCACCAAGTGCTAAAGATTCAGGTATAATTATTGGCTCTTCTTCTGTTATCTCAACTTTAGAAGGAAGTTTACCTTTAATCCACGGAACAACCAAGAAAACTACCCCTGTTGCAACTACAACCAGGACAAGTATTGCAGCAATAATTCTAAAAAATTTTTTCCCCTTCTTCCGCTTCTCCTTTATCCTTTTACTTCTGAATCCCTCACTTTCTACTTCTTCATCTTTATAACCTTCAAGTTCAAAATCTTCATCCTTAAAGAAGTCATCTCCAGAATTGCTAGGCTTTTTGCCCCCATTATCCATATTATAAGAATCTCTCTCACCAGGGTCTCTACCTTTAAAATTTTTTTCATCTTCATCAAAAGACATTTTAAATACCTCCACAAATATTGTTCCAAATTTTAACTGTATCAGGATGTAAAAATCTATCTCTCTTTATAATATACATTATATTATTTTTATAAACCTCTAATAAGCATAAATTGATATTTTTTAAAGCAAGATCTCTAAGTTTTTTTACTCCATTATAATTCCTGCTTTTTTCAACTTTGTCAGCAATAAATAAAATCTTATCCGCAATATTCATATTACAATATCCGATCGCATGGAATTTAATTGCTTTTAATATCTTACTGCTAGAAACATTAAAATCCCTTAAGACCAGATAATCACCTACGAAGCTGTGCAATAATGGCGTGGAATTTAATTCAAAACTACCAACTTCAAGCTCATTTTCTTTTGCTATCTTCACCAACTCTTCATAATTGAATATTTTACCGTAATCATGCAGTATACATGCAACACCTAAATCAAAAAATTCTATACCAGACAAATATTTCTGTGCGATAGTGCTCGCATACTCTAAAGTATTAATAGAATGCTGGTATAATGAAGAAGACATAATAGATTTAATCTTTTCAGTCAAATCTTTAAGATATTCTTTTTGCTTTCCAGTTAAAGTAAAACTATTTATAAAGTTCATGTTTTAAAATATAATTGCTAACCCCCTCAGGAAGTAGGTAATCTATTGGCCTGTTATGCTTTACCCTATTTCTTATATCAGTTGAAGAAATAGAAAGAGCTGGTATCTCCATTACATATATTTTCTCATCAGTAGCCCCGGCTTTGCCAAAAAGTCTTTTTCTTAAATCTTCTATACGCGACAGGTTATACCCTGGCCTGGTTGCAGCTATAAACTTGCAGAGTGAAACTATCTCATCGGTATTCTTCCAGGTAAGTATCTCTAAAATAGCATCAGCACCGGTTATAAAATATAGTAACGAATTCTTGCCATATATTTTCCTTAGCTGCCGGACCGTATCTATAGTATATGACTCACCTTTCCTGTCTATTTCCATTCTTGAAACAAAAAAATTACTGTTTGAAGAAGTAGCAATAACAGCCATTGTATACCTATCTTCAGCACTGGCTACTTCATTTTCAATTTTATGCGGCGGGTTACCGGTAGGTATAAAAATTACCTTATCCAGCTTAAATTGACTTAGTGCTTCCTGGGCAGTAACTAAATGACCATGATGGATGGGATTAAATGTCCCTCCCATAATTCCAATTTTTTTATAAAATTTACTGCTTTTTTCCATTTTATTCCCTTATCTGACCCTCACCCAATACTATAAACTTATTAGTAGTAAGTTCTCTTAACCCCATAGGTCCCCGCCAGTGAAGTTTCTGGGTGCTTATACCAATTTCCGCTCCCATCCCAAACTGCTCACCATCTGTAAACCTTGTAGAAGCATTAACAAAAACAGCTGCTGAATCTATTTCCCTGGTAAAATAAATTGAATTCTGGTAGTTTGATGTAATTATAGTTTCAGTATGATGAGAGCCATATTTATTTATATGCATTACTGCCTCTTCAATGCTGTCAACCACTTTAACTGCCATTTTATAATCCAGATATTCCTCATACCAGTCTTCTTCAGAAGCTAACCCGATAGATGAATATATTTCTTTAGATATACTGCACCCCAGAAGCTTTACATTTTTTTCTTCAAGTTTTTTAAGCACTGCAGGCAGTATTTTTTTGGCAACATCTTTATGTACCAGCAATTTTTCAGCCGCATTACAAACGCTTGGCCGCTGCGTCTTTGCATTTATTACTATTTCTGCAATTTTGTCCATGCTAATATTTTCCAATGCATTATCAATATAAACATGACAATTTCCAATTCCTGTTTCAATCACAGGCACTTTTGAATTTTCTACCACACTTTCAATCAAGCTCTTACCCCCTCTTGGGATAAGAACATCTATGTATCGCCGGAGTTGCATTAGCCTGACCGCATCTTCCCTATCAGCGGATGGGATAATCTGTATTATGCTTTCCGGAAAATCATTATCTTTTAGAGCCCTGCCCATTACCTGGACCAATTTTTTATTGGTATTAAGTGCATGGGAACTTCCCCTTAGAATAATACAATTTCCTGCTTTAAGGCACAGAACCGAAGCATCAATAGTAACATCAGGCCTGGCTTCATATATTATTCCCACAACTCCCAGAGGTACCCTGATATTCTTCAGAATCAAGCCATTGGGAAGATTATATCCAAAAACTACTTCCCCTACAGGATCGGTGAATTTGATAACCTTGTCTATACTTTCTGCTTTTTTTTCTATTCTTTTCCTGTCTAATTTTAACCTATCCAGTAAACTATCAGACATCCCTTCTTGTGTGGATATTTCTAAATCTTTTTTATTTTCTTTTATGATTTCTTCAGTACTGGCAATAAGATATTTTGAAATATCGGATAGTATTTTGTTTTTAATCTTCGTATTTGCATTAGAGATAAACTTTGTATTTTCTTTTGCCCTTTTTGCTATTTCTAAAACTATATCCATAAATTCCTCCAGCTTTTAGTTATTATAACACAAAACAGCTGGTTAAAATCATTCCTTAAAAACCACCAGACAATCCCTGTGGATTACTTCACTACACATCGAAGTATCAAATTCAGATAAAATCTTATCTCTGTTTTTCCCCTTTATTTTTTCTATATCCTCACTTGAAAAGTTGCTAATTCCCTTGGCAATCAATTTACTGTCAAGTGAAAATACCTTCAATGTATCGCCTTTATTAAACTTACCGTCAACCTTTACCACACCAACCGCCAGTATGCTTTTACCTTTATTTAACACAGCTTCTTCTGCTCCCCTGTCAATAACTATACCGCCTTTGGTTTTCATGCCGAAAGCTATCCATTTCTTTATACTTTTTACCTTCTTTACGGTCTGCGGGGCAAAGAAAGTCCCTACATCCTCACCAGCGATAATTTTATTTAAAATATTTTTCCTTTTGCTATTTGCAATTATTGTTTTTATACCAGAAAAAGAGCAAATTTTTGCAGCTTTTATTTTGGATTCCATTCCACCAATGCCATAAGTTGAGCCGATTCCTCCGGCTGCTTTTTCAATATCTTCATTTATTTTATCTATATACGAAATTAGCTTCGCGTCACTATAAATCCTGGGGTTTTTATCGTACATTCCGTCAATATCAGTTAAAATTATTAAAATATCTGATTCTGCTAGAATTGCAACCAGAGCAGCCAGCTCGTCATTATCTCCAAATTTTATTTCATCTACAGCTACGCTGTCATTTTCATTAATTACAGGGACAATATTTAAACTGATTAATTTTTTTATGGTATTTTTAATATTAAGATACTGCTTCCTTCTGGTAGTATCCTCATGAGTTAACAGTATCTGGCCTATCTTCAAACCACTTGTTAAAAATAAATTACTGTACAACCTCATAAGCTCTACCTGACCTATAGAAGCAGCAGCTTGAAAAAGAGTTATATCTTCCGGCTTTTTTTTGATATTTAAATTCTCCAGACCAGCAGCAATAGCTCCGCTGGTAACTATTATCACTTCCATTCCTCTTTTGATTAGAGAGCTGACTTCATTTACAAATCTCTTCATACTAACTTTATCCAGCCCACCTGCTTTCGAAGTAAGACTGCTGGAGCCTATTTTTATGACCATTTTTTTAATATTTTTCAGGTACTTTTTTCTATTTCCCATTTATTACCCCGCAAGTAAAATTTACTCAATAAGTGAAAAAACAAGGCTTCCGATAATTACAGTACTTCCTTCACTGACGCCCATCTTTTTTAACCTATCTGCAATCCCCATTTTTTTTAGTCTATATTTTAAATAATCTAATGCTTCTTCATTCTCTAAATCGGTCATAGCCACCAGTCTTTCTAATTTTTTATTCTTCACGATATATTCATTATTATTTTTTTCAATTTTAATTTTTTCCATCTCCAGCTTTCTTTTATCCAGGCTATAAACTTTTACTCTCTCCTGCTTTTTAAGCTCTATGTCTTTATCTTTCTGGAGCTCCTCTCTGTACTTTGCCACTTTCTTATATAAATCCCAGATTAACTTATCAAGACCCTGTCCCGTAATTGCTGATGTTAAAAAAACACTCTTACCGCTCTTATTTTCAAGAACTTTCTTAATTTTATTTAACTTATCACTATCAGCAACCAGGTCAATCTTATTTATTAAAACTACATAATCTTTTTTGTATACATCAATATTATATAGCCTTATCTCCTCTCTTAAAATATTAAAAGTCTCAATGATGTCCTGTCTCTCATCTATAATCCTCTGCCCATCTAAAACTACTGCCAGTATCATAGATCTGGTTATATGTCTTAAAAATTTATCCCCCAGACCCATTCCCTTATGCGCATCTTTTATTAAACCCGGGACATCAGTAACCACAAAGTTTTCATCATCTACAGTCACCACACCCAGATTAGGAGTTAAAGTGGTGAAAGGATAATCTGCTATTTTTGGTCTTGCTGCTGATATGCGGCTGATTATGGTAGATTTACCGGAATTTGGAAATCCAACCAGTGCGACATCCGCCACAAGCCTGAGCTCCAGATTAATCCAGAAATCTTCCATTATTTCACCTATTTCCGAAAATGCAGGGAACCTTCTATTTGAAGATACGAAACTTGAATTTCCCTTACCGCCTAAACCACCTTCAGCTATAACAATTTCATCGCCGGGACTTTTCAGATCAACAATTATATTTTCCTTGACATCCTTAATTATGGTTCCTACGGGAACTTTTATAATCAAATCCTTTCCGTCTTTACCATTTCTATTATTGGGCTCTCCATTCTTACCATTTTCAGCTTTGAAATGTATCTTCTTTTTAAATACATACAAAGTGCTTAAATCCCGGGTGGCTTCTATTGTTACATCTCCACCCTTTCCGCCTTTTCCCCCGCTGGGAATTTTCCTGCGCCCACCTAAGTTAAAAAAGGCAACTATACCATTCCCACCATTTCCTGATTTTATATTAATTTTTGCCTCATCTAAGAACATATCCATCCTAAAAAAATATTTACCATTAATTCTTATAATATCAAAATTCTAAGACTGCCATCTGCGTATTCTCTTCCTGCTTATAGTTTTTTAAGTTAAACTCTAAAAATTATACTAAAGCTATATTCTACTACAGTTTAAAGACCGCCTTATATATTTTCCTCTGAAGTACCTGGTCCAGGCCTTTTTTAAAATCTGAAAGCGGCATTACCTCTGATATCAGGGGAGATAAATTTATTTTTTTACCGATTATGATATCATAAGCACGCTTTAACGTCTCAGGAGTAGCAGAATAAGAGCTGATTATGGACATTTCTCTTTTAAATACTCTTTCAAAATCAACTTCAAACTTACTTTCTTTCCCTGATGCTCCAAAAATATTAACTGTTCCTCCATCTCTAAGGTATTTAAGAGCTTCACCAAGCGTATATTTATTTGTTACGGTAAGTATAGCAATATCAACACCAATATCTGTAATATCTTTAATTTCCTGGACAACATTCTGGTTTGACGGATTTATGGTATATTCTGCTCCCAGAAATCTGGCCATGGATAACCGGTCATTATCCAGGTCAATAGCCACCACCCTTCCACCTGATAGCTTTATTAACTGGACAAAAAGCATTCCAATAATCCCCGTTCCCACTACAGAGAATACATCATTTCCACAGAATGCAATCCTATCCATAGCCCTTATACAGCATGCCAGGGGTTCAATAAATAATGCTTCCAGAAGGTTAAAGTCTGGGGGGATTTTAAAAGTAGTATACCCGATATGTTCTTTTGACAGCCTTACATACTGGCAGAATGAACCTGGATATATATTGGTTTCTTTAAAGTGTCTGCACATTGAATGGTTACCATGTAAACAATAATGACACCGGTAACAGGGTATATGATGACCTGTCACCACTATATCACCCGATTTGAACCCGGTTACATTCCTTCCGGTTTCTGCTACTCGTCCCACCACCTCGTGTCCAAAAACCGCAGGCTTTTTTACTGCCGGATCAAATATCTTTACAATATCAGAACCACACAGGCCGGTATATATCATTTCTATTAACATCTCATCCCTTAGTATCCCTGGCCTGTCTACTTCTTCCAGCTTAAATTCATTTTGATTATAGCAAAGCAAAGCTTTCATAATGATTATGTTGTAATATTATATTTTATACCCTTCTGCTGACCCATGAGCTCCAGCGCGCTTACCAGTTTTTCAAGGGGCATATCAGCAGTTATAAATTTAACAGTATCAATCTGTCCCGAGGTTATTATATCAAATGCTTTTTTTACATAGTAAGGAGTATGGTGGTATACTCCTTTTATAGTAAGCTCTGAGTAGTGCAGCAGTCCGGTATCTATATTTATAAAAGTGTCAGGCTCGCACCCCCCGAATAGATTTATAATCGCTCCTTTTCTTCCCATAAGTATGGTCATCTCCCACACTCCGGGGATTCCGGTAGCATCAACTGCTACATCCACTCCCCTGCCCCCTTCTGTCAGATCTTTTACTGCTTGTACCTGGTCATCTACTCTGGAACCATTAATAATATAATCCGCTCCAAATTCCCTGGCATATCCTAACCTTTCACCTGATAAATCCACTGATATCACAAGTGCGCTTTTTAGCTTGGCCAGGGCAATAAACATAAGTCCAATAGGTCCTGCTCCGTTAATCACCACAATATCATCAGTTTTAATATTGGACTCTTCTATGCCATGCACCACACAAGCCAGTGGTTCTAACAGCGCAGCTTCCCTGTAATCTATTTTATCTGGTATTCTATATGTATTTTTTTTCAATATATTTCCTGGTATCTTTATATACTCTGCATAGGCGCCGTTATTGTATTCCAGATTCTCGCAAAGAGAATACCTTCCAAGTTTACAGTAATAACACTTATAACATGGAACACTATTTACTGCTACTATTCTGTCGCCTACTTTGAAATTATCCACTTCACTGCCTATTTCTACAATATCACCAGCCCATTCATGACCAAAAACTGAAGCCTTTTTTATCATAGCAGGATGGCCCCTCTTATAGGTCTTCAGGTCTGAACCACAGGTAAGGGCACTTTTTATTTTAACCAGTGCTTCATCATTGCCTATCTCCGGTATATCTATGTCTTCATATCTTACATCTCCCGGTCCGTAAAATATCTGAGCTTTCATTTTACCTTTCATAAACTATCTCCGCTTGAATTATTTTAAAAAATCTATCATTTGAATATGTTACTTAAATATTACAGGAAGAATTTACCCAGTCAAGCAATGATTCCTTCAATAATTCCTATAATTAGAAACTGTATATATTCCAAATGTATCTTCTTCCTTTTAAAGTTGTATTTTAAATAAGCTCAAGGAAGCTAAACCAAGAGGGAATAAAAATGATATTTTTATCCTTTGATGTTTTTTTGCCTATCAATTTATCAGATAATATAAGTCCAAACATTACAAAATCAGTAAAGGTGCCTCCAACGTCAATTCCAACCCTATGCAGTAAAATTCACCTCCCAATAATTTTAAAATGGACTTTTTCTTTCTTTACCCAATATGTTTATTTTTTCTTAAAGATTTGATAACTCTATATTTTAAATTTATCAGCTTTAATTTAAATCTTCTAAAAGGATTACTGCTATATCGAAACAGAAAGTCTTTGGCTGCAAATTTTATAACAACTTCTCTACCATATTTTAAGCTTAAATACATTTTATGTTCATTTATCCATACATAAAGGTCTGTTTTTGTTCTGTTTGGAAATTTTTCCAGTAACCCGTAATGCTTAATTATTTCAATAGCTGGAAGATAAACATTGTCATACCAGATAAGTGAAGCTTCTTTAAAAGTGATTATTTTTTCATCTATCTTTTTATTTTCATTTAACTGAACCATTAACTTGTTTATTTGTCCTAAGAGAAAACCATACTGGCCTGGCGCTGTTATCCTGATTTTAATATCAGGCCTATTTTCCTTTAGCTTTGTGATATTTAAAAATCTTTCCCTTTCAGCCAAAATGAATATCTCGCTTGGGTCCATATTTGCTGTAAGAGGAGCACCTGTTATAAATTCTATTACTTCAGCATCTATATATTTAACACCTGTTTTTTTCGAAACACTAACTCTGTGATTGCCATCAAAAACAAAATATATATTACCAACTTTATAAAGTTTTACTGGCGGCAAAATTACATCACGAATAGTTAAATTATGAATTTTTGCCCACCTTCGCTGCAGATGGACCTTTTTAGGAAGAAAGTATCTGTCAAAATCTCTATATCTGTCAAGACTTCCTGCAATATTGTCCACTCTGACAGTCTTAATCCCAAGATATCCCTGTTTGTAAAGTTTAAATTCTTTTTTTATTTCTTCAAATGATAGTAGTTGGTTATTTCTACCTATAAGGAAATATTTAAGACTGTTTAAAAGCGATTTAAACCTGGCGCTTTCAAATTCCTGATTTGAAATATCATAAGACATGTTAATGCTCTCCATTCGAATTAAAAAGATTCCTATAGTTAAATTTCTTCAAGCTAAATTTCTATAATTCTGTACCCGTAAGCATTTATAACTTTTGTATTATTTACCGTTGTCAGCCAGTTATTATTTGTTCCGTAGATATGTGTATGACCGTGAACTAAATATTTTGGATTAAATATTTTTATGAATTTATTAAAACACTTAAAGCCTCTGTGGCACAAATCCTGCCTGTCATGGTTTTTAAAAGGAGGAGCATGGGTTACCAGAATATCAACATATCTTTTTTTAAAAATTTTGTTTATATAAAGCTTTGGTTTTAATCTATTAATTTTCCAGCACATTTGAAAATCAGTATACTGATAATTTTCACCATTATATTTCATTGAACCCTCAAGACCCATCAATATTACATTATTGTATTCAATTATTTTTTGATTTAAATTTACACATCCTTCCGGAAAACCTGTTTTAATCCCACTCTCGGTACAAATTTTACCAGCATTATGATTTCCCATAACGTAAAACAGTGGCTTATTGAGTATTGTTACAATAAATTCAAGATAATAACTAGGGAGATCACCGCAAGATATAACAAAATCTATATCCCTCATTCTATCTGCAATGGAATTACTATAAATATGTTCGATTACATTATCACTTATTAATAATACTTTCATAGCAATCATTGAAATGATAAGTTTTTTAAGGAAGCTTTGCAACCAAAAATATATGTGTTGTTACAGCCAATTAGAAATGTCCTATTATTAGCCAGATAGAAATGCCCTCTTTTATATTTTACTTACCAATGCTCCTCTACCTTTCATTTTACCCCTCCAAGGGTGGTAAGGCTTTGGCTTATAGGATCTTGGTTGCTTTGCTTCACTTTTAATTTTTAAATGACACTACTACTTTACAATATTGGTACAATTTTGTAAGAAAGGAAGTAATAGAAAAAAGCAATGGCTTCAGGATATATTTAAATCATATTTTGAAAAAGATGTCCAAACACTTACTGATTTTAAGAATATCAGTATTTTTCAGGATTTATTAATGTTATTGCTTCAGAGAGTGGGATCTAAATTAGAGATTAGCAAGATTTCATCGGAAGTCGGGGTGATTATGCGGAAATGATGTTTACTACTTTACCTTTTTTACTGTTTTTTATAAATTCAACTCTTCCATCAGCCCTGGCAAAAAGAGTATGATCCCGTCCTATGCCCACATTAATACCTGGTCTGAATCTTGTTCCTCTTTGCCTTATAATAATATTTCCTGCAGTCACAAGCTGGCCTCCAGACCTTTTTATGCCCAAATATTTTGGGTTGCTGTCTCTTCCATTCCTGCTGCTTCCTACACCTTTTTTACTAGACATAAGTTTCTCCTGTTGCTATTGCTTTACACTTATTTTATCCAAATGTAATATCGTAAGTAACTGCCTGTGCCCGACTTTTCTCCTATACCTTTTTTTAGGCTTATATTTAAAGGCAATTACCTTATCTCCTTTTATTTGTTTCTTTATAGTAGCTTTTACCGCAGCCTTTGCCAATACCGGCTTCCCAATCTCTATTTTATCACCATCACTGATAAGATTGACTTCCGAAAGTGTAATCTTATCACCTTCTTTGCCTTCAATTCTTTCCACTACTATATCTTTATTTTCTTCTACTTTATATTGTTTTCCACCACTTGTAATTATTGCGTAAATTTTTAACCTCCATAGCCATCATCCAATTACAGAGTGCAATATTAACATATATAATATTGTCCTGTCAATTTAAAACGTTTATTAAAACGTTTATTATTTACTTTAATTATGGATTTCTGCTACAGCACTGGTTTTAGATATGGAGCTAATTTTTACTTTTAATCTCTGACCAATATACTTCCTTCCATCAATTATCTGTACAACACATCCATCAACCCTGGAAATGGCATCACTCTTATTATGCAGATATGGATCTTCTACCAGTAAATCCAGGATATCACCAATTTTAAATGGTTTAGCAGCCTCTTTTATCTCAGCAATTGAACCCTCAGCAGCTACTAAAAAAGAATCAACAGGTAGTTTTGGGTCACCCTGGATATCAATATATTTTTTGGTTATATTCTCAAGATGTTTTAAATTCCTTCCATCCGGCCCAATCACAAGCGCTGCAATAGCAGTGTTTAATTTTATTAAAAAACCTTTAGCATCACTTCCCCTGGCAAGCTTCCTGATTTTCCTCTCAGTCTCGAGTCTTATGGTCTCCTCAGATTTTATATAGCCTGAACCTCCGCAATGGGGACAGGTTTTGCACATAGTGCCAAGAATTCCGTCAGAGACGTTTTTTCTGGTCATCTCCAGAAGTCCCATTTTTGAAAACTGTAAAACTTCAGTTTTGGTCTTATCATTTTCAAGACACTGCAGGAAACTGCCTAGAACTTTATTCCTGTCTTTTCCACTGGCCATATCAATGAAATCAATTACTATTATTCCGCCAATATCCCTGAGCCTTAATTGGCTGACAATAGTTTCAGCTGCCTCAAGATTTGTCCTTAATATAGTTTGAGTCGAACTTTTACTTGAGGTATACTTGCCTGTATTAACATCAATTGAAGTCATAGCTTCTCCATGGTCTATTACTATAAAACCACCGGACTTCAGCCATACTTTTTTTTCCAGGGCACTTTCTATTGCCTCATTGACATTGAAAGCTTCAAATAAATCTTCCTTGCCATGATGGACTATTATATTGTTAAATTTAACTCCGATAGACCACAGGTACCTTCCGATTTCCCTTCTAACTACCTTCTTATCTACATATATGGCGCCGAACTCTTCTGAAAATATATCCCGCATTAGTTTTATAACTATCGAATGTTCACTGAAAATTAATTTTGGCCTGTTTAAATCAGACGCCTTTTTCCTTATAAAATTCCACTTTTTCAGAAGCTGTTTTAAATCTTTTTTTAATTTATCTTTATCTGTTTCTCTGGCAGCAGTCCTTACAATTAATCCATAATCTTCTTTTTTTATCTCTCCTGCAAGCTTTCTTAAATTCTCCCTTTCTTCACCACTAAGTCTCCTGGAAACACCGATACCACTATGAAAAGGTGCTAAAACAAGATATCTTCCCGGAATAGATATAAAAGTAGTAAGCCTGGCACCCTTTGTCTTCATTGGATCTTTTGTTACCTGAACCATTATCATCTGATTGGGCTTAAGGACATATTGTATCTTCTTTGGGATTTCTTCCCCATTATCAGTATCCATATCAATGCCAACCTCATTAATATACAAGAATGCATTTTTATCTTCCCCAATATCTACAAAAGCTGCATCCAGACTTGGAAGGACATTTTTAACCTTCCCCAAATAGATATTTCCGACTAATGACTTTTTACTTTTACGGTCAAAATAAAGCTGGGTAACCCGTTTTGACTCTAAAATAGCAACCCTGGTCTCATTTTTATCTGAACTTATTAGCATTTCTTTATACAATTTTATCTCAATCTCCTTTACTGCGTTACTTAAATTACCTCCATTGGTGTTTTAAGTGCATTTTTTCTCACTACAAACAATTCTTCCTTTTCTACACTTTCAATATTAATCCTGTATTTTTTTAACCAATTTCCAAAAAAACTATAAAAATTATTGAATTTAAAAAATTCATTATTTTCTTCTTTAAAAATTTTAGCATATCCAGATAGTTTTAGAAGGATAATATCTGAATTTTCTTTATCCGGTATTATTTTTAAATCAAATATTGAGCGGGAAAAATCAGATTTGGCCCTTAAATCTCCCTCTATATCCGCATAAAACTCCTCCAACAAGTTTTTACCAGAAGAGGATGTGCAAAGCTTGAAGCCATAAAGACTTATTGCTATATCATTCATAAGATTATCTGCTTTTATCATTATCTTTTTAGCTTCAGTAATTTGCATCTGTGGTTTTAGCTTGAGGTTAACCTTTTTTTTGAATTCATTCTCTTCAATACCACCATCAAGCAATACATCGGCATATTCCGCCAAACTCACTATCCCTAATGGAGTTGGGGGACTAAAATTTATTTTAGGCCTTGGATTATACCCCTGGCTATATTTTATTTCCAGCTCCGCTCTACTTAAAGCCCGGACTATTATCCTGGAAATATCCAGGTGGGATAGATATTTAAATTCATCCTTTTTATAAAATTTAAATCTTATCCTGGTCTCTAAGGTATCTTTTTGATTTATCATATTCTCTCAGTAAAAACTTTTTACTGACTCCGATATCAATAACATCCCATGGTAATATTTCATCATCAGCAAAACCTCTGGTTACAAAGAAGCTAATATCCAGATTAGCTTTCCTGAATTCTTTTTCCCAGACATGAAACTTAAAAAATTCTGTCCAATTGTCAAACCTGGCTCCACTTTTCCATGCACCTTCTATGACCTCACCAACGAGTTCATTACCTCTGGATAGCGCGCACTCTATCATATTTTTTCTGGAATCCGTCCAGCTTATATTTACATATCTTTTTGGTACATTTTTTAAAATATAATTAAATTTACTGTCCAGGCTTGCCGTATTATCCTGGGCAACCCATTGAAATGGTGTGAAGGGTTTAGGACAAAATGCATTTATGCTGATGTTAATTTTTAATCTTGGTAGTTTCTTTCTAGAAAGCTCATCTTTCGCCGCCATAATCACCTTTTCTATAAGTTCTACTATCTGACTGATATCTTCATTGTTTTCAAACGGTAATCCTATCATAAAGTAAAGCTTGATTTTTTCCCAGCCTCTGCTGAAAGCCATTTTTATACAATCAAGCATTTCATTTTCTTTAATATTTTTATTGATTATATCCCTCATCCTCTGGCTGCCTGCTTCGGGAGCGAAAGTAAGTCCTGTTTTTCTTCCGCTCTGAATAAGTTCTGCCAAATTTAAATTAAAACTGTCCAGTCTCATAGAAGGCAGTGAAATTGACAGCCTTTTTGATTTTAAAGAACTGGTAATTTTATCCAGCAAATGCTCAATCTCACTATAATCTGACGAAGATAGCGATAGGAATGAAATTTCATCGTAACCAGTATTTTTAATTCCTGCAGCACTCTGCCTGATTAGAGATTCAACTTCTCTCTTCCGCACCGGGCTATAAATTATGCCTGCCTGACAGAATCTGCAGCCCCTGCCGCAGCCCCTCATAATCTCTACTGCAAATCTGTCGTGTACAGGTTTAATATTAGGTATTATAGGATTCTGGACTATTTCAAATTTATTTAAGTCTTCCACTATCGCCTTTCTTACTTTTCTACCCGGCTTGATACTTTCAATACTTCCATCAGGAAAGTAGTGAAATTTGTAAAATCCCGGAATATATATTCCATCCAGCTTGCTGATCTCTTTTAAAAACCATTCTTTATCTTTATCATTATCCCTGTAAATTTTAACTCTTTCCAGAATAGATATAATTACTTCTTCACCATCTCCGACAACAAAAAAATCCATAAATCTTGAAAGGGGCTGGGGATTTACAACTGCAGGACCACCGGCACATACCAGTGGAAATTTGTCTCTTCTGTGCCTTGAGTTTATATTTATTCCACCAAGGTCCAGTATATTTAATATATTAGTATATAGAAGCTCATGCTGGACACTAAATCCAATCAGGTCAAAGCAATCCAGAAATATTCTGTTTTCCAGTGAAAATATTTTTACGTTTTGCTCTCTAAGTTTCTTCTCAAAATCTATCCACGGAGAAAAAACCCTTTCAACTGTAAAATCTCTATGTTTGTTTACAATATCATATAAAATTTGAAGCCCCAGATTGGACATACCAATTTCATATATATCCGGAAATACAAGAGCCATAGAAATTAAATTATAAAAATCACTGGCTGGTTCCAGGCTTTTGCTCCTGGCCCCAACTTCATTATTTATATACCTGCCAGGCTTTTCAATGTCTTTTAAAAGTTTTTCAAGCAGGTCAAAGTCCAGCTTTTTAATTTTATTCATATTTAATTTTCCTAAAGATTATTTTAGCTCTTGATAAGCTATTTCATAGTCTTTTCTTACTTCTTTCCATATATAAACATTTTCTACAAGACCAATACCCAGAAACATGCTTATAAGGCTAGAACCTCCAGAACTCAAGAAAGGCAGAGGGATTCCAATTATTGGCATTAAGCCTATGGTCATACCTATATTTATAACCACTTGCGATAGGATAATAAAACCTATTCCAGAGCTCAGAAGCATTCCAAAACTATCAGAAGAATTTGAGGCTATATAAAAACATCGCCAGACAATAACACCAAGAACCAACAATACCAGAACAGCCCCCAGGAATCCCAGTTCTTCTCCAATAACGGAAAATATAAAATCAGTATGGTGTGCCGGGACATAACTTAGATTTGTCTGTTTTCCCAGAAAAAGGCCCTTTCCCAGAAAATCGCCGGAGCCAATTGCTAACTTTGACTGATATAAATTATATCCAGCACCTTCGCTTGATACATCTGGCTTTAAAAAGACAAGAATCCTATCAAGTTGATATTGCTTTATTAGCCCGGCCTTAAGAGCTATAAAAAATCCCACCGCTGTTAGTCCCAGTATTGACAGTAAATAAAGAAAATTAGCTCCGGATAAAAATAACAAGCCTAAGTAGGCTATAAAATACATTAAGGCAGTTCCATAATCCGGTTCCAGTAAGACCAATATTACAAATATAAGAGTTACTGTCGATGAAATGGCAACTTTTTTAAATGTAACCTGGTATACTTTTTCACCTTTCCATTTTGACATAACAGCAGCCAGGGATATCACCATAAAAACTTTTGAAAATTCCGAAGGCTGAATCGTAAAGAATTTTAAATCTATCCAGCTTTTTGATTCATTCACTTCATAACCAAAAAGGAGTACAGCCGCAAGAAAAGAAATGCCTATAAAAAAAATTAGCCACCAGTATCTCTGAATCTTTCTATAATTTATAAATTGAACTGCAACACATATAACAATTCCGGCTGCCAGCCAGATCGCCTGCCTTTTAAGATAATACCGAGGGTCAGTCACTCCTCCTGGCAGGGTTTCTCTTGTTGCACTGTAAATCATTAGAACCCCGAAGGAAGAGACAGCAAGCGCCAGAAAAAATAATATAAAATCAAATCTTACCGCTCTCTTCTCTTTGTCAAGACTTTCAAAATCGCCAAAATCCTTTTTTCTTCTTCTTTTTATCATTTACAATTTTATAATTATTTTTTAATCAATATTAAATAAATACCTGTATATTTTTTCTACAATAGGTGCCACATTACTTCCACCAGAACCAGCCTCCTCAAGCATTACCACTACGACATATTCAGGGCTACCTACAGGAGCATAACTCGCAAACCATGCGTAGTCCTGTCTTCCATAGAATTCTGCAGTACCGGTTTTTGCCGCTACCGGTATTTCATCCAATGGAAAATTTCTGAAGCTATAGGCAGCAGTTCCACCAGGCTCAACTACCTGAACCAGGCCATCTTCTATAATTTCAATAAAATATTCGTTTAATTTTAAATCCTTATATTCCTCTCTTGAATTATCTGGAAACAAATTGCCTTCAGTATCCCTGGCCTCTTTAACTATATAAGGGGTGTACTGTATTCCACGATTTGCCAGGATTGAAAAAGCCTGAGCCATCTGAAGGGGGGTAACAAGCAAATCCCCCTGACCTATTGCCATATTGACGGAATCCCCTGGAAACCAGACAGAATATCCTGGCTGGTCCTTAAAATAATCTTTTTTCCATTCCTTATCCGCAACCAGCCCTTCATCTTCATGAGGCAGATCAATTCCGGTCAACGATCCAAACCCAAAAATCCTTAAATATTTTTGAAGAAGTTCTTCCATATTATTATATTTCGTAAAAAGCCCGTATCCCACCTGATAGAAATAAATATCGCAGGAATTTTTAATGGCCCCTCTGATATCAAGACTCCCATGACTTGACCAGCAACTTTTTGGAAAATCTTTCCCCAGTCCCAACCACACTCCGGCACAATTCAGCCTTCCTCTTTCACTGATTATATCTTCCGCAAGCCCCGCATAAGCCGTAACTATTTTAATTACTGAACCTGGAAAAAAAGACATAACCGCTCTATTATTTAAGGGATAATAATTTTCCGGATCCTTCAGATTATCCCAATCAGTTTGTGATATCCCTCCGACAAATAATTCGGGATTAAAGGTAGGATAACTGGCCATGGCAAGCACCTGGCCATTTTGGGGGTTGAGTACCACTACTGCTCCACCTGGTACATTATAACACTCGTCAGTATTTTTAATCTTTTTCTGCCTTATCTCTAGTATAGACTCATAAAGAATTTTCTCTACAAACCTCTGCAAGTCAATGTCAATAGTCAGATACAAATCATTTCCGCAAGTCGGGCTTGTTTCCTCTAATATATTCACCGGTCTTCCCAGGGGATCGACTTCATATACTATCTTACCCTTTTTTCCTTTAAGCACACTCTCATAAATTTCTTCCAATCCGGTAATTCCTATCTGGTCTCCACCCTCATAACCATCTCCATATTTTTCTGACTTCAGCATGTCCTCGCTAATCTCCCCGGTATATCCCAACAAATGTGATGCCAGAAAATCAAAATTATACTCTCTGAGGTAAACATCAACCACTTCCACTCCGGGTAAATTGCTGCTGTTTTCTTTAAGATAAATCATTGTAGCAGCATCTATATCTTTTTTTAGAATAACCCTATTAATATAAGATACATCGCCTTTTTCTAGTATTTCTTTTATATCCCGGTAAGACATATTCAGGCAATCACTGAGTGCCTTCATTACATCCTCGTTCTTTAAAACAATATGGGGTTCTACAGCCACCGCAGCAACCGGAACACTCTTGACTATCAGTTTCCCATTCCGGTCATAAATATTTCCCCTGGGGGCTGCCACTGTTTTTTCCCTGGTAATATTCTTAGATGCCAATTCCGCATACAGCTCTCCACTCATTATCTGCAAAAAGTATAGCCTTAAAATAAGCACTATCAATATCATTACCAGCAGATAGAGAATTATTCTAAATCTTATTTTTATATTTGAACCCAAGTTCTATCTCCCTCTTCGTACCAGAACTTATAATAGGAAAGATAATAAACATTAAAATAATATTACAAACTGGCTTTGTTACCGTCTCTAACCCCATTCTTAATAAATTACTATCAAAATTAAATAAATAGCGGATTAAACTTACTATTAAAATATTTATTTCCGTAATCAGGAAAACAATAAAAGAATAAGTCAGGAGTTTATATCTAAATCCAGCTGTGATTAGCCTGTCTACCATAAAGGCATTCATAGAATAAATAAATGCGCTTATTCCCACAATACTACCCACCATAATGTCCAATACCATTCCGACTATAAATCCAAATAGCATACCCCAAAAAACACCGTCAAAAAGGGTGATTGCTATTATAACTACCATAATTAAATCAAAGTCTACAGAAAATGACTTCAAGTTTTCAAAAAAAACTATTTGCAGCAGTAAACAAATTATTAGTATAAAGAAATGCAAGATTCTAAAAAAGGTTTTCATAGTTTATAGGTGGTATTTTATTCTTTTATCACCAGAACATACTCTATTTTTTTAAAATCAACAAAAGGTTCAATTTCAATTGCCTTATATGGATCACCCATATTTTTCGTTACCTTGCTTACCCGTCCTACCAGAATCTCACCCGGTAAATTTCCAAATTCCGATGTAATTATTATATCACCTTTAAATACCGGCTCTTCACTGGAAATATAATCCAATGTAATTTTTTTATCCTGGCTCCCCTGAATAATTCCCAGTTTTCTTGAAGATAAAATTCTTACTCCGATATTGCTCCGGGGATCATTAATAAGCCTCACGTTGCATGAATCATTTCCAGCTATTATAACCACTCCTATCAACCCATTTTCATCAATGACTCCCATCCCTTCCAGTACTCCATCGCTCCTGCCGACATTTAAAATAACTTCAGACTGCCACTTGCTTTCATAATAACCTATTACTTTTGCAGATATAGCTGCATAATCTTTTCTTAGTTCTATACCCAGCAGATTCCTCAACGAATTATTTTCAACCTTTAGATTTATATTCTCACTATATCCTCTTCTTAATTCTGAATTTTCCCTCTGAAGATTTAAATACTTTTCCCTTAAATTTATATAATCTCTAACTGAATTTATAAAACGTGTTACAGGGCTAAAGAAAGAGTAAAACTTCTCCTGGATAGGTTTGAAAAAATCAACAGTCTTAACTTTGATATTATTAATTAAGTCGGATTGCCTAAAACTTACAGTAATAACCACCAGACATAAAACAATTATTATAGCCAGAACAATAAAGTTTCTAAATCTTCTATTTAATATCACAATCAGTAAATATTATAGGTTGAATATAAAATCAGCTATATTGAAAACTTGAGATATTTCTTCAAAGTACTAAAATCCTCAACACACTTTCCTGCTCCGATAGCTACTGCCGCCAATGGATCCTCAGCCAGGTAAACCGGACAATGCGTTTCCCTGCTGATTCTTTCGGTTAATCCCTTAAGTAATGAGCCCCCTCCTGCTAAAAATATACCTCTTTCCATTATATCTGAAGAAAGTTCCGGAGGTGTGATATCCAGTACCTCAACAATAGAATTTACAATATCATTCAATACCTTCTCTAATGCCTTTCTTATCTGCTGGCTGGTGATAATAATTGTCTTGGGAAGTCCGGTTACCAGGTCTCTTCCGTTTATTTCCATTTTTTCCTCGTTCTCCAGAGGAAAAGCAGACCCGATTTTTATTTTTACTTTTTCAGCAGTTCTTTCACCTAAAAACAGGTTGTGTTCCTTTTTTAAATAATAGATTATATCTTCATCCATCTCATCTCCACCAATCCGGAGTGATTTACTGGCAACTATTCCCCCTAAAGATATAACTGCTACCTCAGAAGTTCCTCCTCCTATATCGATAATCATACTGCCACTGGGTTCATCAATAGGCAGACCTGCACCTATTGCCGCAGCCAGAGGCTCCTCAATTATATAAGCCGCCCTGGCTCCAGCCTGTTCAGTGGTTTCAATAACTGCTTTCCTTTCAACTGGAGTAATTCCTGAGGGAACACAAATAACAATTCTGGGTCTGGCAAAAGCTACATTCTTATGAACCTTTTGGATAAAATACCTGAGCATTTTTTCTGTGGTTTCAAAATCTGCGATTACTCCATCCTTGAGTGGTCTAACCGCTACTATATTCTCAGGAGTTCTTCCCACCATTCTTTTGGCCTCTTTCCCTACTGCCAGTATCTTCTTTTTTTCTTTATCAATAGCGACAATAGAAGGCTCATTTAGAACTATCCCCTTACCCTTCACATATACCAGAGTATTAGCTGTTCCCAGGTCAATACCCATATCTCTGCCAATAACATTTAAGAAAAAATCAAACATCTGCATCTGTCAACTCCTTAATTTAACCAATAACATTAAATCCAAATCTCTCCAGTAAATCTACAAATTTTACAACAGGAAGTCCGGCTATATTATAAAAACAACCGTCTACTTTCTCTACCAGTAAACTTCCAAATCCAAATATATTATAAGCACCAGCTTTGTCCAGTACATTTTCCTTATCTATATATCCTTTTATTTCCCCTGTGGTTAACTTCCTGAATTTAACTCTGGTAGATTCAGTATCAAAATAATATTTTCCAGATACGCTGTCCAGAACACAAGCCCCGCTTATTACCGTATGAATTCTTCCGGAAAGGATATTTAAAAATTCAATTGCCTGGCTTATGCTGGCTGGTTTTCCCAGATACCTTTTACTTATATATACAACAGTGTCAAAACCAGCAATTAAAAACTCTTCTGTATAATCCAGATCTTGTTTTTTTAAGCCATACTCTCTTATATAATTATAAACATTTTTAGCTTTAACGATACTATTCTGGATAACAGTCTTGTAAGGATTTTTAAACTGCCTCTCTTCACAATTTTTCGGCTCGATCACTTCAAAATCCAGTTTTAAAAGCTCAAGTATTTTTCTTCTTCTTGGAGAAGCAGAAGCTAAAATAATTTTTTTTCTATATCCTTCTTCTTCCAACATCAGCTAATAAAAAAGCTATAAGTAATCCTATTATGGCCCCGAGTGTAATATTTATGTGAATACCAAAACTTATATCAATTAAATATAAATTAAGGCTAAGAGAGTCTGTGCCTACCTTAAGTCCTTTGTCTAAAATCGGAACTGTATCACTCAAGACATGGCCTAAAATAGCTCCTATAATACCTCCAAGCAATACTATAAAGAAAACTACTTTTCCTCTTTTTTTACTCATATATCACCATTAAAATTGTTTTTTACTGACCCTTAAGTTCAATTAAAAAATAATTCAATCTCTCTTTTGGCACTTTCCGCGGAATCTGAACCATGAATTACATTTACAGTAATATCGGCACCAAAATCCCCTCTGATGGTCCCTCCCTTTGCTTTTTTAGAGTCTGTTGCCCCCATAAGCTCTCTGGCTTTGACAATTGCATCCTTTCCACTTATTACCATAACCACTACAGGACTCGAAGTTATATATTCAATTAACATGTTAAAAAAACTTTTATTTTTATGATCCTGATAATGCTTGCAGGCAAGCTTCCGGTCAATTTTTATCATTTTTAATTTTTCAATAGTCAGATCCTTTTTTTCAAAACGGGATATAATCTCTCCAATAACTTTTTTCTTCACACCATCAGGTTTGATGATAATCAGGCTTCTTTCGAAGCTATCATCATTAGTATTAAGTATACTTCCTTTCCCGTAATCCCTACATCTATTCATTTAAGCAACCACTCCCAATTTACTGAGTAGTCCTGCAATAAGGACAAACTTTCCAGTTTAAACTCAAGGGCTTGCCACAATTAATACAAGAATTTCTTAATTTCTTTCTGCAGTAAGGACATATTAAAAAATCATCCTTTGCCAGACCCCCGCAGGCAGGGCAATTGGATTGTTTATTATCAAGCAGTATCTGCATTCTTTCAATTTCAAGATCCCTCTCAATAACATCATCTGTAAATTCCGGGGGTCTTAATATTAAATATATTATCAATCCCAAAAAGTTTAATACTAGTACAGCCAGCGCCCAGAAAACTGCAGCGACTTCAGATTCACTTCTGAGTTTTGCGTCTCTATAAGTCCAGTAAATAAAAGCAAGCCAGACAATAATTAAAACAAAAATAAAACCGAAGATCAGGTACTTCCATATCGGGTTTGTAATAAAAGCTTGAATTTTTTCAATGTATCCAAATAAATCCATTAATCCTCCAGGTAAAAATTTAATATATTCACTAATTTATCCATATATTAATATGAAAAACCTCTATCTAACTATGTTCTCTAAATTAGTTATTGAACCAGTAATGCATATAATATCATTTATGCCAGAAATTTTTAAAGCAAATTTTATAGAATTTTCTATATTATCTATCTTATATACCTTATCCGGCAGGTGATCCGTATCTTTTAACGATTTTATTTTCTTGTTCACCGTTCTTTCCAGTTCATCGATATCCAGGCTTCTGATGCTTAACCTTGAGGTTAAAATTAAAGTATCGCTTATGCCTATTATGTTTTCAACCATACTTTCATAATCTTTATCTTTCAGGACAGCAAAGATTATTATTTTTTTCCTGTTACCAAAATACCTGCAAACATCACGGGCGAAATTTTCTACTCCTTCAGGATTGTGAGATGCATCTGCAATTACCAGAGGCCTTTTTCTTATTATCTCAAACCTTCCCCTCACCCGGATACTGGATAAGCTCTCTTTTATTATTTTTTCATTTATCTCTTTTTCCCGGGTCCCCAGGTAAAGTTCTGCGAGCACTATTGCCAGAGATAGATTTAAAGGCTGATACTGTCCAAGAAGTTTTAGTGGCAGATTTTTATAAACATTCTTTATTCCTTTGATATCAAGCAGCCACCCTTCCAGGCCAAAATCCACTTTTCTTTGTATGCAGAAATCTTTTTCAAATAAAAAAAGCCTGGAACCAGTATCCTTTACTTTTCTGGTTAAAATTTCCAGGACTTCTCTATCGCAGCTCGTAGTTGCAACCAGCGCCTTTTCTTTTATAACTTCCACTTTCTCAGAGGTTATTTCTCCTACAGTACTGCCCAACATATCTGTGTGTTCAAGACTCACTCCAGTAAGTCCTACAACCTTCGAATTAGCAATATTGGTGGCATCCCATCTTCCTCCCATTCCAGCTTCAAGCGCCATAACCTCAATACCTTCACTTTCAGCTAATTTGAATGCCATAGCGGAAATTATCTCAAACTGGGTAATTGGGCCGCCCAGGTCCATTTTATTTACTTCCTCGATATATGGGTATATCTCGTCAAAGACCTTAGTGAATTTTTTTTCTGAAACTTCCTTTCCACTTATCCAAATTCTCTCAATATAACTATTTATATGAGGAGAAATATGATAACCGGTATGAATACCGTGATAATTTAATATGCCAGCAACCATTTTAGTAGTGGAAGTTTTACCGTTTGTTCCCACAATATGAATAAAATCAACCTTTTTTTGAGGATTATCCAGAAACTGAAGTATTTTCTCTATTCTTACAAGGCCTGGTTTTATTCCAAAAATAAGGCAGTCATCTAAATATTTGCATACTTGCCTGTAGTTCACTATTTCTCACTTTGGTTACCAGTTGTTATTTGCCAGTACTTTCCATTCTTGCTAGCTGATCATTTAATACTTTCCAGATCCTATCTGCCTGGTAAAGCTTATCTTTTTCCTTTTGAATTATTTCCTCTGGCGCTTTACTGGTAAAATCAGGATTTGATATTTTCTTTTTACTTTTTTCAATGTCTAAATCTACTCTTTTAATCTGATCTTTGATCCTCTTAATTTCCAGTTCCATATCAATCACATCAAGAATATAAATAAATATATCTATATTTCCTATTGTAGTCTTAATATATCCTTTCTGACTGGTACAATCCTTAAATTCTACTTCACTCGTCTTTGCCAGACTGCAAATATACTCCCTGTTTTTTTCCAGTACATCCTTGCAGCTATCTTCACCAACCAGCAGGTTAACCTTTACCCTGCTGGCCGGACTTATTTTAAGCTCAGATCTTATTTTTCTTATCTCGCTTATAACGTCAAAAAGTATTTTTATTTTATCTTCAATATCCTTGTTTACCCAGGCCGGTTCAAATTCCGGAAAACTCTCCACCATAATGCTTTTACCCTTATGCGGGATATTCTGCCAGATCTGTTCTGTAATAAAAGGCATAAATGGATGAAGAAGCTTAAGATATCTTTCTAAAACATACCATAATATAAATAATGCATTTTTCTTATCATCATTATCTTTTGGAAAGTAAATTCTAACCTTTGCTGATTCAATATACCAGTCGCAATAATCATTCCATAAAAAGTTATTGAGCAGCCTTGAAGCAAAAGAAAAATTATATTTCCTTAAGTTTTTCTCAACACCCTTTACTACCCGGTTTAATCTGGACAGTATCCATCTGTCCCAGAGACCCAGGCTTAAATGGTCTATATTTATATTGTCAATATTTCTGCTTTCACTCAAATTTGATATAACAAATTTAGACGCATTCCACAATTTATTTGCAAAATTTCTTACCCCTTCAATCTTCTCATCGCCCAGAATCAAATTTCTTCCAGGAGTAGTCAAAGATGTTAAAGTAAATCTTAAGACATCAGCTCCATTTTTTTCAATTATATCCACCGGATCTATCACATTGCCCCTGGATTTACTCATTTTCTGCCCGAATGCATCATTTACCAGAGGGTTGATAAAAACTTCCCGGAAAGGGACATCCTTTTTAAAATACAGACTCATCATAATCATTCTGGCTACCCAGAAAAAGATAATATCGTGAGCAGTAACAAGAACGTCAGTAGGAAAAAAATGTTCGAGATCTTCAGTTTCTTCCGGCCATCCAAAAACTGCAAAGGGCCATAGACAAGAACTGAACCATGTATCCAGAACATCCTGATCCTGTTCCAAATTACTGCCACCGCATTTTGGACATCTTGGAGGGGGGTTTTCACTTACTATCATCTCATTGCAATCTTTGCAATACCACACCGGAATCCGGTGTCCCCACCAGAGCTGGCGGGATATGCACCAGTCCCTGATATTTTCCATCCAGTTGAAATATATCTTCTCCCATTTTTTGGGAATTATTTTCACCCTTCCTTCCTTCACTGCTGCGGTAGCCGGTCCGGTCAGCTCCTTCATAGATACAAACCACTGCATTGAAATCCTTGGCTCTATTACAGTACTGCACCTTGAGCAAATTCCAATTGAGGACCTGTGAATATTTTTACCCACCAGGTAACCCTGCTTATCTAAATCATGCAAGACTTTTTGCCTTGCAGTGTTGCGGTCTAAACCCTCGTATTTTCCTGCATTGAAATTTAAGCTTGCATCCTTGTTAAATATATTAATTTCTTCCAGGCCATGTCTTTTCCCAATTTCAAAATCATCGGGATCATGAGCTGGTGTAACCTTAACCGCTCCACTCCCAAATTCCATATCTACAAAAGCATCATCTATTAAAGGTATTTTTCTTTCCATTAGTGGGAGATAAACTGACCTGCCTTTATATTTTTTGAATCTATTATCTTCTGGATTTACAGCAACTGCCGTATCACCAAGCATGGTCTCAGGTCTTGTAGTTGAAACAACTATATATTCATCATCACTGGGCTTACCGGTTTTTTTATCAATTAAAGGATATTTTATATCCCACAGGTTTCCTTCTTTTTCGATATGTTCTACTTCAATATCGGAAATTGCGGTCTGGCACCTTGGACACCAGTTAACCATATAATTTCCTCTATAAATCAGCCCATTTCTATATAAGGTCACAAATTCTCTTGTGACCGCTTTGCAGTACTGGCTATCAAAGGTAAATCTTTCTCTGTCCCAATCACATGAGCATCCCAGCAATTTTAATTGGGTTATAATCCGGCTGCCATATTTTTCTTTCCAGCGCCATACTTCTTCTACAAACTTTTCTCTTCCCAGCTGAAATCTATTTATATTTTTTTCTTCCAGAGTTTTTTCCACTACATTTTGAGTAGCTATTCCTGCATGATCGGTCCCGGGTACCCAGGTAGTATTGTATCCCTTCATTCTCTTATATCTTACGATTACATCCTGTAGAGTATTGTTGAGGGCATGACCGATATGAAGATAACCGGTTACATTAGGAGGTGGTATTACCATACTGAATGGAATTTTTGATTTATCGATCTTTGCAAAAAAATATTTATTTTCAAACCAATGCCAGTAGATTTTCTGTTCAAATGCTAAAGGATTGTATTTGCCTTTAATCTCATCGAACATTTTAAGCTGACTTTTCTTCATCTTTCAAAAAGACTTTTTTGTTTGATCTACCAATTATCTCGGGCTCAGTTTTATTTTCAACAACCTCTCTGGTAATAATACATTTACTTATATCATTACGCTCAGGTATTTCAAACATTATATTTAACATAATCTCTTCCATGATAGACCTGAGCCCTCTTGCTCCTGTTCCTCTTTGCAAAGCATGTTTTGAAATCTCCTTTAAAGCATCTTCTGTAAATTCCAGGTCAACTTTGTCCATCTTAAACATTTTAATATATTGCTTGACCAGTGAATTTTTTGGTTCAACCAGAATTTTAATCAAATCATTTTCTTTAAGACTAGACAGGGTGCTAACTACAGGCAGCCTTCCAATGAGTTCTGGAATTAAGCCGTACTTTAATAAATCTTCCGGCATTGTCTGGGGGAGAAGTTTATCAATTTTTTCAACTTTATCTGGAACTTTTCCTGAAACAAAGCCAACACTACTTTTATTTATTCTTCTCTCGATTATCTTTTCCAGCCCACTAAACGAACCTCCGCAGATGAAAAGAATATTGGTAGTGTTAATTTGTATAAAATCCTGATGAGGATGTTTTCTGCCTCCATGTGGAGGAACATTAGCTTCTGTTCCTTCTAAAATTTTGAGTAGAGCTTGCTGTACCCCCTCTCCGGATACATCTCTGGTAATTGAAGGATTTTCAGATTTACGGCTGATCTTGTCTATTTCATCCAGATAAATAATACCGGTCTCAGCTCTTTTAATATCAAAATCTGAAGCCTGTATCAATCTTAGCAATATATTTTCTACATCCTCACCAACATAACCTGCCTCAGTAAGCGATGTTGCATCTGCAATGCAAAATGGAACATTTAATATTCTGGCTAAAGTTTGAGCAAGAAGAGTCTTGCCGCAACCAGTTGGACCGATTAACAAAATATTGCTTTTTTGAATTTCTGTATCATCCTTGCTTGGCCTGTCCTCATATTTTACTCTTTTATAATGATTATATACCGCTACAGATAGTACCTTTTTTGCCCTTTCCTGGTCAACAACATACTCATTTAAAATTGAATATATTTCTTTAGGTTTGGGAAGATCCTTGAAGTTAACTTCTCTCTCTTCCTTTAATTCCTCATCTATAATCTCATTACACAAATCTACACATTCGTCGCAAACGTAAACTCCGGGTCCCGCAATCAGTTTTTTTACCTGATTTTGAGATTTACCGCAAAAAGAACATTTTAAAAAATCACTTTTTTTTCCGTCATTTGATGGCAACTCTATGCACACTCCTAGTAATATTATTTTTTATAAATAACTTCATCGACTATACCATATTCTTTGGCTTCCTTTGCACTTAATATAAAATCCCTTTCGGTATCCTTCTCCACTTTTTTTACTTCCTGACCGGTATGCTTGGCGATTATCTCATTCAAAAGAGCACGGATTCTCACCATCTCTTTTGCATGAATTTCTACATCAATTGTAGTTCCGGAAACATCTCCTGATGGCTGGTGAAGCATAACTCTCGAATTAGGCAGTGAAAATCTTTTGCCTTTTTCTCCTGCCAGAAGCAAAACTGCGGCTGCGCTTGCGGCCTGACCAATACAAATAGTGGATACCGGGGACTTTATAAACTGCATTGTATCATATACCGCCATGGCAGCAGTCACAACTCCACCAGGGCTATTTATATACAGCTGTATATCTTTTTCCGGGTCTTCTGCTTCCAGGTGGAGCATCTGTGCCATAACTAAATTGGCAATATTATCATCTACAGGTAATCCCAGAAAAATTATTCTTTCTTTTAACAAGCGTGAATAAATGTCAAAAGATCGCTCTCCCCTATTAGTCTGCTCAATTACCATTGGAATCAAATAATTATTATACATTTTAACCATCTCTCTTTTTTATTTACTTTGAACCAGGAGTCCAAAGCCTTTTAGCTTTTATTTCGGCTCCTGTCTTATCTTCATCAGGTGTCCATATCTCTTCTTTATCTCCGCTGCCTGTATTTTTCTCCTCTGTTACCTGCGCACTGTTAATCAGCAAATCAATTATCTTGCTTCTCTTAATAGTCTGGATTAGAGTTTTTTCTCCCTCAGGATTTTCAAGGAATTCTCTGATTTTTTTAATGTCCTCTTCTTTTTTGTATCTGCTAATGATATTATCTTTTTCTTTTTTTATTTCATCTTCCGAAGGTTCTATGTTTTTCTTTTCCGCCTTTTCCAATGCCTTAAAGATCAGATACTCCTTTACTTCTCTTAGCGCTCTCTCCCTGATTTCTTCATTTAGTTTATCTTCTGTAATATTTATAGCCTTAAGATAATTATCCCTGTTTATCTTCTGCTTCTTTAAACCTTCATCAATCTCTTCATTAATCTGTTTTATTCTACCAGTTACCATCACATTTGGAATATTAGACTTTATATTGTCTACAATATGATTAAAAATTTCTTCTATTATTTTTCCCTTTTTAAAACTTTCTTTTTGCTCAATCAATCTCCTTTTAATGCTATCTTTAAAGTCATCTGCATCTTTATAGTCGCCTAAGTTTTTCAAAAACTCCTCGTTGATTTCAGGTAATACCTTCTTCTTTATCTCCTTTATAAAAATGCTGAAGTTTGCCTGCTTGCCCTCTAGATCCTTATTTTCAATATTTTCAGGCAATATAAGTATTACATTTTTCTTAATACCTCTTTTCATTCCGATAAGCGAATTTTCAAACTCGGCAAACAGAGTATTTGAGCCAACTTCTAAGAGATAATCTTCGGCGCTGCCGCCTTCAAATGCTTTACCTTCAATTTCACCATCAAAATCCAGTGTAACATAATCACCTTTAGATATTGGCCTATCATCTTCAACCGGTTCAAGTGATGCAAAGTTATTTCTGATATTATTTATTTGCCGTTCCAATTCCTGGTCAGATACATCCGTAGAAAGAACAGTAACCTTTATACCATTATATCCGGGTAATTCTATTTCGGGTTCTAGTTCTAATTCTACTTCAAACCCTAAAGGTAAATCCTCTGCCAGCTGAGTAATTTTTATTTTCGGGTACTCTATTGGTTTTAGATTGGATTCCATAATCATATCCGGATATAATTCAGAAATTGAAAGACTGGCAGCTTCATTTAGTACATACTGTTTACCAAAATTTGCATCTATTATTTGATAAGGAATCTTACCTTTTCTAAAACCGGGAATATTTGCTTTTTGAGATATATTTTTATAGGCTTTGCCAATATACTTTTTTAAATAATTATTTGAAATCTCTATATCTAATTTAACCTTATTTAAATCAATCTTCTTCTGGTTTTTTATCTCATAACTCAAGTAAAATCCTCCTTAAACACCAGTAGTGGGTTAGTTCTATTTCAACATTAAGACTCATATTATAATAGAAAATAAATAAAATACAAACTAATCACGAAGAGTGTCCGCTCTTTCAAATCCCTGAAAATATGCCACTGGCATATTTTCTATTCAGTTAGTTTTATATTGTTTGAAATAATTTATGTCTTAATTGGTGCGAGAGAGGGGACTTGGTCTTTCGTCTCGCTTTGCTCGCTGCAGAGCCGC
>JADBLP010000134.1:0-2286 GCA_014894375.1 Actinomycetota bacterium
ATATTATAATTGTATAATATTAAAATATAATTATATAATATTATACTTTTTATAATACAACCATTTTATTATAAATGTCAATATAAATTTTATAAATATTGTTACCTAAGAATGTATACAATAAAGTATCACCAATTTAGGATTTGATTTTTTGTCCTTACCCCATTCTTTAGTCCATTTTTTAAGTTAGTATCTAAGCCATTTTTAAACTAATATCAACCACCCAGCTTTCTGGTGCAGGTGGCCTGTATTCCAAAGCACTATGGGGTCTTATGGTATTGTAATAAGTCCTCCATTCTTCAATGAGTACCTTAGCTTCCTGCATGGTATCAAAGATTTCACAGTTTAACAATTCATCCCTCATCTTTCCATTAAAAGATTCAATATAACCATTCTCCCAAGGGCTGCCCGGTTCGATAAATGCTGGCAGGTTCCTTAAATCTCTAATAAACTTCCTTACCTTCTTGGCAGTAAACTCACTGCCATTGTCTGAACGGATATATTCCGGTAATCCCCTTTGACAGAATAACTCCGCCAAAAATTCTACCACTTCACTGGAGGTAATCCTTCTTGAAGCAAAGGAGAGAAGACATTCCCTGGTGTATTCGTCCATTATGTTTAGTATCCTGAACTTTTTACCATTATGGGTCTTGTCCTCTATAATATCATAACTCCAGACGTGGTCTTTATACTCTGGCCTTAGCCTGATACAGGAACCGTCATTTAACCATAACCTTCGTCTTTTCTTTTGTCTTTTAGCCACTTTAAGCCCCTGCTCGCGCCAAATTCTTTCCACTCTCTTGTGGTTTACCTTCCATCCCTCCCTACGTAGCATGGCAGTTATCCTGGGAGTACCATAGCGGTCCATACTGGGCTACTAAAGTGATAATACGGTTGGTGAGACTGTCTTCACCTGGAAGCTTTTTGATCCGGTATCTCTGGGTAGCCCTATTCTGTCCGATTGCCCGGCAAGCACGCCTCTGGGATATGCCATACTTTTTAATTGCAGAATCTACAGCATGTTTGCGCTTGGCCAGGCTTACAAGTTTCCCTCCGCCACATCCTTTAGTATGGAAAGGTCCAGGGCCTGGTCAGCCACTAGTTTTTTAAGCTGGGCATTTTCCTTTTCCAGCTCCTTTAGCCTTTTGGCCTGGTTGATCCTAATTCCTCCATATTCTTTCCTCCAGCGGTAGTAGGTCTGCTCTGTAATACCCAGGTGCCTTGCAGCCTGTGCTACGGTATTACCCTGGCTTATAAGTACCTCTGCTTCTCTTAAAGAGTTGATGATCTGCTTGAGGGGTATAGCGTTTTTTTGGCATAGTCCTTTCCTCCTGTTTCTTTATTTTACTGGCCTGAATCCTAACTTTCAAATTGGACTAGTTTTTGGGGCAAAGGTCAACAGTTCTCCCAAGGAGTCAAAGAATTGTTCAAAGTTATTCAAGAGAATAATATTATAACAGCTTTTATTTCAGGTAGTTTTGATGCACTTGCCCAAAAAGCGAGCATGGATTTAGGAGGAGTGAATCACATTTATGCACATTGTAAACTTGAATTTGACCAAGAAGGTTTACTTAACAAGTGAGAATTATCATCAACCGATTATAAGGATAAAGCTCAATTTATAAAAAGAATAGCAGAAAAATATGGTGTAAAGCTTAAAGAATGTGCTTATATTGGTGATGATGTAAATGATGTAGATGTCTTTAGAAAAGTTGGACTGTCTATTGCTTTTAACTGTAGGAAAAAAAGTGTCCTGGAAGTCGCTAATGTTATTATTGAAAGCCAGGATATAAGATCAATTATACCTTATCTAAAAGTATTAAGGAAAAAATAGAAATACATAAAATGTTAATTTTTTAAAAGCAGTAAATCAATAAGAATTGTACAGTTTATCTAGGGATATTTGAATTCAAAAGAAATAGGCCTCCACCCAAGATGCTTTTTGTGGCTGATACTTTTAATGGCTACAAATGTGATGATTACATAGATACTAATTATGTGGATTTCTAGATTTAATAAAATTCCCGCTTCATAAGCCTGATCAAAAATAGAATTAAATCCTTTAAAATTTTCCATAATTCAATTATCTTAACTGCTCTTACCATCCATTTATTTTAAAAATTCCCTATTTTCCAATAACAGAAATGGAAAATTCAGGACAAATACTTTTTTTATAAATTTAACTATTAAAAACAAATTCTTATGAATCAAATTTAGATTAGGTGGAATTCTGAAGAGTTACTTATACCAGATTTCAACAAATAGAAGGTAAATATTGCCTTTAAA
>JADBLP010000130.1:0-7372 GCA_014894375.1 Actinomycetota bacterium
TCCAACAACATAATCAGATATTTGTTTCATTTTTCACCTCTAATTCTTTCTTCAGCTCTCTAACCAGGCTCTTCAAGGTAGAGAGGGTCTCATAGGCAAATACCCCGGTATCCAAAGGGATGATGATATTTTCAAAGGCAGCAACAAAAGCTATCTTCTACGTGGTTCATCATCAACAACTAATATTTTTTTGCCCACAATTCTCTATACCCCCATAGCCTTTTTAATTAATTCTTCATCATTTTGATAAGCAGATATTTTGATTTATCCCCTTCAATTATTAAGTTGGAGCAACTTTTAACACTTCATCAATAGTAGTAATACCTTCGCGAACTTTATTCAAACCATCTTCCTTTAATAGCTTCATTCCTTCCTTAATAGCAACTTCTCTTAACTTTCCAGGTGTAACATTATGAGTAATTAAATCTCTAATAGCATCGCTAATTACCATTAGTTCAAAGATACCTGTTCTTCCCTTATATCCGGTACCCATACAATAAGAACATCCTTCACCTTTATATAAAATTATTTTATTGTTATCCATTTCATTTTCATAGAGAATTTTTTCTATTTCTGGTGTTAATGAAATCTCTCTTTTACATTTTGAACATATTTTTCTTATTAATCTTTGAGCTAACACCCCAATTACTGAAGCTGGTATTAAAAAAGGTTCTATCCCTATATCAATTAATCTAATTATTGAACTAGGAGCATCATTAGTATGAAGTGTGCTTAGAATAAGATGACCCGTAAGAGCTGCCTGGACAGCGGTTTCCGCTGTTTCCTTATCTCTTATCTCCCCTACCAGCATAATATCTGGATCTTGCCTTAAGAAACTTCTTAGCCCAGCAGCAAAGGTAAGTCCTATTTTTGGTTTAACTTGAACTTGATTGATTCCGTTTAATTTATATTCAACTGGATCTTCAATAGTCAAAATCTTTCCTTCTGTTGAATTTAATACATTTAAAACAGTATAAAGGGTAGTAGTTTTTCCACATCCTGTAGGACCGGTTATTAAAATTATACCATTAGGTTTTTTTATCAAAGATTTAAATTTAAGAAGTACTTCATGTGAAAACCCTAAAGAGTCTAATTCTATTAAGGCACTACTGATTGGATATAATATCCTTAAAACTGCTGCTTCTCCCTTAATTGTAGGAATGGTCGAAACCCTAACATTAATATCTCTCTCACCAGCATTAACTTGAATTCTACCATCTTGGGGTAATCTTCTTTCCGTGATATCTAAATCGGACATTATTTTAATCCGGGAAATAACTGCTAAATGGCGTTTGCGTGGTAGATACATTACGTCATGTAAAATCCCATCTATTCGATAGCGTACTACAATGTTTTCATCGTTAAATGGTTCTACATGAATATCACTGGCACCCTCTTTAAAAGCCCTTAAAATTAGTAGATTAACCAGGTCAATTATGGGGACTTTCTCACTTTCAGTCACAGCTGAAATATCTGCTTTGCTTTCTTCTTCTTTCATTACAGATACCAGTACGTTTTCTATTTTACCAATCCCTTGATGCCCTTCATCAGTCTCTCCAAAAATTCCATCCAAAGCTTTGTTAATATCTTCTCCATAAGACAATACTGCATCGATATTGTATCCTAACTGCATTTTGAGTTCATCAAGAACAACTACATCTAAGGGATTAGCCATAGCTACAGTTAGTTTTTCTTCATTTTTATTTATAGCGATAATTTGGTGTTTCCTGGCTACCTCTTCAGAAATTAAAACTACTATGCTCGGGTCAATATTTATTTCATTTAAATTTACATATTTTACTCTGATCTCATCTGCTAAAGCAGCCATCATATCATCTTTTTTAAGTATATTAAGTTCAATGATAATTTTTTGAAGGTTCTTATCTGTATCTCTCTGCATTTTAGTAACTCTATCTATATCTTTTTCTGAGATTAAACCTTTTTTATATAATATATCAGATAAAAATTTTCCAGTGATACCTTTATCTTCTGTTTTTTTCATTTTTACTCTGCAATTATTTATATTCCTAATTGTTAATAATGAATTACTCAGACTCTAACTCTTCCGATGGCTCCAAAGCTCTCCTGACTGTCTCCAGCAAAACCTCTTTCTCATATGGTTTTGTAAGATAATATTTCGCACCTACTTTATATGCCTTTGCCTCATCCTCTGGTCTACTTCTGGCGGTAAGAAAAATAACTGGGATGGACCGGGTAAAAGAGGACATCTTTAATCTTTCACAGACGAGATAGCCATCTCCAGCCGGCATCATAACATCCAAAATAATCAAATCTGGTTTATTCCTTTTAGCAAGTACCGTACCTTGAATTCCATCGAAAGCAGGAATAACTTCGTATCCGCTCGCCTCTAAACGAAGCTTAATCATTTCCACAAAATCTTTTTCATCGTCCACAACTAAAATTCGCTTCTTAGTCATTTTCGTCACTCATACTTCCTCTCTCTTGTACTTCAGATTATTATCTACCAATAATGCTTTCTTCTTTATTGAAACCTCTGTTTCTATTCTACTATCGACACCTTTATCTTTGTCACCAAATCTATAGACTCATACGGTTTTATAATTTTGTTTTCTAACTCACAGCTCACCCGCTCGACGCCTTCTCTGCTTTCTTAACCAATTCCCCAGCTCTTAAGCCTTCATCTGGATAGGTAGCATATCCAAAGTGTAACTTAATCTTTTTGGCAAGATTACGTTGTTTTAGACAATTATCCAGTATTTTTTCTAATCTACATTTTACTCTCGGAACGTTTTCTTTGTTACAGTCACTCAAAAGAACCATGATCTCGTCAACATTCCTCATAACAACATCTCCTTCCAGACGAAGAGTATCTCGAAGCGCCCTTTCCATATCTTTTAAAGTAGAATCCAAAATCTGGCTCGATAAGTACTGCTTTAATTTATCAAGTTTAAGGATAGATATTAAAATAAGGGATACTTTTGAATCCTTCTTTTTTGCCTTTCTTATGCCATTATTGACACATTCCTTAAACTTAAAGATTACTTCGGTAGTATATTTAGGTAAGGTAAAGATAAATTTAGACCCCTTGCCCGGTGTGCTTTCAGCCCAAATTTTACCATTATGCATCTCAACTATTTCTTTGGCAATTGAAAGCCCCAAACCTGTTCCTTTCTCTCCTTCACCATTAACCCGTCCGAATTGTTGAAACTTTTTGAATACTTTGGGCAAGTCATCTTTGGAAATTCCTCTACCTGTATCACTAACAACACATTCAATCTCTTCTCCTAACTCTTTAGCTGAAATCTCTATATAGCCTTTCTCAGTAAATTTCAACGCATTCCCTAATAGATTGGTGAAGACCTGAATTATTTTATCAGCTTCGGCATATACATCTATCTCTTCTTTAGGAGAACTCACTTTTAGTTCCAGTCCTCTCCCTTTTATTCCATTTTCAAAAGAAGAAGCAACCTGCTCTATCAAATTTGTTATATTAACCGGTTCCTTTTTTAATTCTATCTTACCTGCTTCAATCTTAGATATATCAAGTAAATCATTTATAATTCGAGCTAATCTGTCAATATTGTTCTTTGCGATAGTAAGTATCTTACCTTGTTTTTCATTTATCTTACCTGGTATTTCATCCAGAACAAGGTCTGTACCTTCCTTAATGATAGAAAGAGGGGTCCTTAATTCATGAGAAACTGTAGAGATAAATTCATTTTTCATTTGGTCTACCTCTTTTTCTTCTGTGATATCTCTAATAGTTATAACAAAACCTAATCTTTCTCCTTTTTCACCTTTGGCTAAGACTCGGGTGATATATAAGATGCAAGGTCTCGGTTTAGTAATATGTACTTCTATAGAGACTTCTTCTGCTGCTGAACTTATCTCCTTATTAAATAATTTTTCTCCCTCCGCTTCTTTGAAAGACTGGATCAACTGCTTGATTGTCACCTGCTCATCTCGATTAAACCCTAACAAGCTTTTGGCTGCTGGATTTATAATTACTAGTTTTTCTTCATTATCAATCATAATTATCCCCTCAACCATACTCTCCACCATAGTCTCCATCTTGCTTTTTTCAGCAGTGATTACGGCTCTGAGTCTTTCAATAGCAACTGAAGTTTGATTAGCCAGGGTATATATAAATCTAATATCAGCATCAGTAAAGGCATTCTCTTTTAAACTACTGATATTAATCATCCCAACTAGTCTTTCCCCAGAAATCAGAGGCACATTAAAGAAAGACCTTACCAATTCTTTAATCCCTCTTTCCTCACTTCCAGTCTTTCTCCCTCTTTCCATAACAACAGATACATGCTCTTTTTTAAAAGTTCGTCCAGTAAGAGATGTAACACTCCATATTATTTTTGACTTAACATCTTGAATAAAACTGTCGCTTACCGGATAGGTGACCCTTATATTTAATTTTCCCTCTTCTTTACTTAATATAAGTGAAGAGCAAACATGATAGTCTATTACCTTATAGAGCGAGTCCATTATTAATCTCAGAAGTTGTTCATAATCAAGTGTATAGCTTATCCCTTTACTTAAATCATAAAGAATAGATAATTCATGTAACCTTCTATGTAATTCCTTATTTGCTTTCTCGAGATCTTGTGTTAACCTATCTAACTTCCATTTCATCTCATATCTCTCTAAGGCACGGGAAATACTTAAAGCCAGCTCATCATATTCTATTGGCTTGGTAACATAATCAAAAGCACCTATTTTTAAAGCTTGTATAGCAGATTCTATTTCTCCATGTCCGGTAATAATTATTACTTCTGTCTGTGTGTTATTCTTTTTTATTCTCTTTAGTGCTTCGATTCCATCCATTCCAGGCATCCTAATATCCACTAATGCTACTTTTATAGGGTTTTGTTTTTCATCTTCCATTTTATGAAATATATTTAAACCCTGCTTGCCATCCTCTGCTGTAAAAACTTCATAACCATCCAAAATTAAAAGCTTCTTTAAGTTTTTTCGAATGACTTCTTCGTCATCGATTATTAATACTTTATCTCTCATATCATTATTCCTTAATCTTTATAGGGAGTTCGACAGAGACTGCGTTTCCCTCTCCCTCCTTAGAATCTACATATATCATTCCCTTATGGCTTTGGACTATACCATAGCTTATAGACATGCCCAATCCTGTTGCTTTGCCAACTTCTTTTGTAGTAAAAAAGGGTTCAAACATTTTTTGTTTAACCTCGGGAGACATGCCAGTGCCATTATCTGAAACATGTATGCAAACACAATCTTCTTTTTTATAATTCTTTTGCATTGCAGTCTTAATTGTTATTGTCTTTGACCAATCTTTTAACCTCTTTTTATCCCACCTTCCTTTATCGTCAAGAGCATCTCGGGCATTTGAAATAATGTTAATTACAACCTGTTCAATTTGATAACGCTCACCTTCTATCATGGGTAAATTATTGGAAAGTTCTTTAATCACTTTGATGTCTTGAAGGCGGAGCTGCTCACCCAATAAATTTAAAGCTCCTTTAATAGAGTCATTTATATCCATGTGGGCAAATTTGAGTGTATCCTGTCTGGCAAAGGTACGAATGTGGCTAATAACATTGGACATTCTCCTGACGTTTTCTTCAATGTCCTTTACAGCTTCTTCTAGTTCCTTTTCTTTTAAGAGTTTCATTTTTATTAACTTTCTTATATTGGCGGCAATAAGTGAAATACCTGTTAGCGGCTGATTTAATTCATGAGCTAAACCAGTGGACATCTCACCCAATGTAGCTAATTTAGAAGTCTGGAAAAGCTGGGTTTGGGTTTGTGAAAGTTTAAGGGTTCTCTCCCTGATTTTTCTTTCTAGTTCCTCATTCATCTTTGAAATTATTTCTTTACTTATTTTTAATTCACGATTTCGGTAGAGCTGATTTCTGTAAAGGACTATCTTTTCTATTGCTTTTTCTATAGCTATACAGAGTTCATTAAGATCTATAGGCTTTCTAAGATAATTTATAGCACCCCTGCGAAGTGCTTTTACAGCTAATTCCTCATCTCCGTAACCTGTCATCATTATTACTTCAATGTCTTTATGAAGCTCCTTTGACTTCTCTAAAAGCTTTATACCGTCCATACCAGACATTTTTATGTCTGTTAAAACAACGTCAATTTTGTTACCATTGATAATTTCTAATCCCTTGATTCCATCATGTGCAGTAAAGATATTATATCCTTCTTTATTTAAAAAATTTTTAATTTTCTGGGTAAATTCCTTATCATCATCCACTACAAGGACTGAACTCCGATAGATTAACTCTTCTTTTTCAGCTAACTTTTCTAATGCTCGTCCTAAAGCAGTATTTAGTTCGTCAAGCTTTATGGGTTTTTCTAAATAATCAATAGCACCATTATGTAGTGCTTGTATTGCTACCTCTTGAGAACCGTATCCAGTCATTATTATTACTTCGCAATTTGTCCATTTCTCTTTGACTTGTTTTAAAAGTTTTAAGCCGTTTATGTCAGGTATTTTGACATCAAGCAATATAACATCAAATTTTTTTTTATTTAATATCTCCAACGCATCTGTACCTGTATATGCAATATATGTAGAGAAATAATTACGTCTTAATTCTTTTTCCAGTTCTTTACACACTATGTGGTCATCGTCCACAATTAGCACAGCTCTTTCCATATTTATCCTCCTCCACCAATTATTGCTAACACCTTTTCTTTAAAACTTATGGACTTATTCGATTACATTCTGGATTTGTTAAAACCCTCATGGTTATATTTGTAAATGTTAATATGTATGCTCCATCAGAATAATATCGGAGGTCATGGTTTTAACTATCTGCAGAAATCCATAGACAAAATCCCTGAAAGCAATGGTGAGTTTTTCAACAGGCACGCCTTTTGAGATTTTATCAACTTTATCTATAAGAAGCTTACCATTTGAGAATTTGACTTCCTTCACAAATCCATAGTCCGCTCCTATAAGTTCTTTAAGCCTCTTTATTATTATTACAATAATTGGCTCACCGAGAATGTCCTTTATCTTGTCTATAATCAACTTATTAAAAATAACAGATAAAAGAATAAAAAAATCTTCCCGGGTGGTTTCACTGATTAACTTAATTAAATAATTGATATAGTTCAGGTCTAAGACTTTTTTCCCTTTAGATTTAAGCTCGATTCCCTCAAATATGGCATTAATGCGATTTAGAAAAATATTTGCTTCAAATGGCTTAAATACAAAATTGTCTATGCCTGCCTCAATGGAGTTGGCTATTATCTTAGTATTTTTTCTATAAGTAAGAACCGTGATTGGAAATTCTAAAAAACGCTGGTCTTTTTTTAGTATTTGGCATAGGTTTAACAAAGACTCTGTATTTTCAGAAAAATCGATATCTATTATTAAAAT
>JADBLP010000045.1:0-5979 GCA_014894375.1 Actinomycetota bacterium
ACCTCATCAATCTTTACAGACCTCAGTAGCTTTATGGCGGAGAGGGAGGGATTCGGTCTTTCGTCTCACTTCGTTCGCTGCAGAGCCGCAGACTCCCTCGTCTTCGACTCGGTCCGTCTTTTCGAATCCCGTAAAATATGCACTTGTGGCATATTTTACACAGTTAAACCTCATCAATCTTTACAGACCTCAGTAGCTTTATGGCGGAGAGGGAGGGATTCGAACCCCCGGAAGATATAAACCTTCAACGGTTTTCAAGACCGCCGCATTCAACCACTCTGCCACCTCTCCAGGCAAAGGCAAATTATAACATAAAATCTGGATTTATAAATTTACTTCTCATTGCGACCTGCAGACAGTAATTAAAAGACAATTGTATATATTATTTGTCCAATTTTTTTCTGGATATTATCTCTATCCCGCCCATATAGGGCTGCAGCACTTCAGGAACTTTTATATTCCCATCACCATCCTGATAATTCTCATAAATAGCTATCAAGGTCCTTCCCACCGCACAGGCAGTACTATTCATGGTGTGAACCAGTTCTTTTTTCTTTCCATCCCTGTACTTTATATTTAATCTTCTTGCCTGGAAATCCGTATCATGACTGCATGACGCCAGTTCCCTGTACCTCTTCTGTTCGGGAAGCCAGGCTTCCAGGTCATATTTTTTAGCATTAGGAGCCCCAATATCACCAGTACACATATTTACAATCCTGTAATGAAACTTGAATCCCTGCATAATTTCTTCAAGTATCCCCCTTAATTTTTCATATTCCTCCCAGGACTTTTCAGGATGAGCAAAGATAAACATCTCAACCTTATCAAATTGATGAACTCTAAACAACCCCCCCAGGTCTTTACCATAAGTTCCGGCTTCTCTTCTAAAACAGGTAGAAAAAGCAGTATATTTTAGAGGAAGCATATCTGCATCCAGAAACTCATCACCGTGATAAGCACAAAGCGGAACTTCAGATGTTCCGATTAAAAATAGATCATCAAGTTCAGTTTTGTAATATTGAGTTTTTTCTACAGGGAAAAACCCTGTACCATACATTGCCGTCTCTTTTACCAGAAGGGGTGTCAATAGTGGTGTAAAGCCTTTATGGGTTAAAATACCCAGGACATATTGAATTAATGCAAATTCCATTAGGACTGCTTCATTCTTTAAAAAAACAAATCTTGAACCAGAAATTTTTGCTGCTCTTTTTTCATCAAGTATATCCAGGTTTACACCAAGATCAACATGACTCTTAGGCTTAAAATCAAACTCCGGTTTTTTACCGTAATATGACTGAACTACATTTCCACTTTCATCTTTCCCTACAGGAGTTGTGTTGTGTGACAGATTGGGATATGTTGAAAAATGAATTATAAATTTATCTTCTACTTCTGCCAGATCAGCTTCCATTTTTTTTAAATCATCATTTATCTTTTTCATCTGGTCAATTTTCTTATTTTTTTCCTCTTCCTTAAGTCCTGGTATTATTTTTGAAGCCAAATTTTTCTCAGACCTTAACCGGTCGATCTTAAATATAAGGTCTCTTTTTACCTTGTCCAGCTCAAGACCAATACTGGTATTAATTTTTAAACCTCTATTATTTATCTCAGATTCAAAAATTTGAGGATTTTTTCTAAATAACTCTAAATCAATCATTGATCTTTACCGTCTCTATTATTTTCTACTACTTTCAATCCATTTAGGATACGAACCTAAAATCTTTACCAGATACACACCTTTTCTTAGGCCTTCAATCGCTTCAAAAATATTCTCATCATGCAGATGACCATCCAGGTCTATCATAAATACATAATCTCCAAGATTTTTTTTAGCCGGTCTGGATTCCAGCCGGGCCAGATTAATGTTTCTACAGGCAAATTCTTTTAATATATTATGCAAGCTTCCTGGCCGATCCTCCTTAAGAAAGCACACTATTGAAGTTTTATCATTTCCTGTTTTTGGCTGAATACTATTTCCAATAAAAACAAATCTGGTCTTGTTATCCTTATTATCTTCAATGTCATTTTCTATTATTTCAAGATCATATATTTTTGCAGCAATTTTCGTTCCTATGGCAGCTATATCATCATTTTCTTCTTTTAGGATTTTGACAGCCTCGGCAGTACTATTAGCAGCAATTATCTCAGCATCCTTTAAGTTTGTTGATAAAAACTTCCTGCACTGGGCAGCTGCATGAGGATGTGATATAACTTTCTTTATATTATCAAGCTTAATATTTTTCTTACCAATAAGACTGTGTTTAACTGGAATAGTCACTTCACCTATTATCTTTGCTTCACTTTCAAAGGTAAGAATATCCTGGGTAATATTTACTGATCCTTCAATAGAATTTTCCATAGGAACCAACCCCTCATCAGCTTCACCCCTGTCCACACTCCTTATTACATCTGCAACTGTGGGGAAAGATATCTTTTTTACCTGACTTAAATCTTTAATAAATTTATCCAGGGCTTCCTCGGTAAATGTTCCAGGTGGGCCTAAATATGCTATTTTCTTTTTTATACTCATATTAATATACCTAAAAACTTTTATAATAAAAAATACTGGCCATATATTTTATTGATTGAAAATAATATAAAACAAAACAAGCTCTTTAAACTAAGATTAATATTTACTTGAAAAAATCCATTGGATTTTCAGGAACACCATTTACTAAAACCTCATAATGCAAATGTGGTCCGGTGCTGTTTCCGTTATTTCCCATTGCCCCTATTACATCATCTTTGGTCACTTCCTCTCCCACTTTAACATATATTTCACTGAGATGTGCATAAACCGTGGTATATCCAAATCCATGGTAAATTATAACTTTCCTGCCATAGCCTCCATGCCAGCCTGCGTAAATTACTACCCCGCTGGCAGTTGCATGTATATTGGTACCAACATCGTTGGCAATATCCAGTCCTTTATGCCTGTAGCCCCATCTTCTTTCTCCAAAGCGTGATGTGTACTCTCCATATGTAGGCTTCATATCAGGAGTGTGCTCCATCAGGTATATATGGTCTTCCATATTCTGCTTATCCCGGGAAAGTATTACCGATAATTCAGGAGCTTTACTCAGAAGATCATCCAGTAGCGCATCTATATCATCCAATTCCTGTTCCTGGTCACTGTCACTAATATAGTAATAAATCTCATTAGGGTCTTCTTCAAGTTCAATATCAGAACTCAAATCTGAGACATAAATTGCTACCTCCTCAGCATATCCACCTTTTCCGGTTATGCTCCTGACCATCCGGTCAAGGTCTTCTACTTCTTTTAGGTAACTTTCCAGAATTTTTGTTTTTGTTTCTATCTCCTTGGTTTTCTTTTCAAGATTTGCCAGTTCTATTTCTTTATAATTAACCTTATATTCTACTCTTTCAAGCTCAGCTATATTCTCATTTAACCTCTGGCGGGTAAGAAATAAATCTGAAACCAGGATTACAGCAGAGGCCAAGATTATTATAAATACAATAAATAATAATCTTAACACATTATGTGTAACTTTTACTTTCCTTATCCTGGATTTAGCATCCGATAAAATCAATAAAGTAAAAGATTTAGTCTTTTTTTCCTCCATAAACAAATTATTCCAGTATTAAAAGTTAGATATAATATTATAACCGATAAATATAATATGGAAAACCTTTTTATTAAAGTTTTTTTATTTAAGTTTTTTATTACAAAAATATTAAGTGTTATAGAATTGCAAATGGCGGCTTAACCTTTAAGTATTTCTAATCCTCTTCCATCATGAATTTGTATTTAACTGTATTATTGTCCGTACGTACTTCACCCGGTACAGGACCTGCAGTTATTTCCAGTTCACATTTCCTGCCCGGATAAGCAATAAATCCTGATATAGTTACTACCTTGTTTTCGGAAGGATTAATTGATGTTATAGTATACTGCTTTTCTTCAGAAACATTGCCCTCGGTCATATATTTCATAACTACAATCACATTATTTTCTACTACATTTCCCTGATTTTGTATGTCAATAGCTACGTTGATTTTCGAGCCATTTGCCAATATCAAATAGTCACCCTGTTCATTTTGCATCTGAGGGTCAAATTTTATACTGTCTTCAATAACCGCCACTCCTCTCCTCTGCTGTAATTCGGTCACAGTCTTAATTTCTGAGATAAATTCCATAACACTTTGGGTGTTTGTCAGGCTTCTATTCTTAAGAGTCACTGAATCAATTATAGTCAATTTTTTTATTCCTAACTTTTCTCCTGACTCTTTTAACTTATCCTGAAAGTACAAATATATTTCATCACTCATAAACATATACAAAAAGGTATTTGTTATCTGGGTAGTAGATATGTCTAAATCCAGATCCCGTAATGCGTTAGATAAAGCTGGTTTAAAATCTTCATACGCCTTATTTCTGGTATCAAACACTAATTCTAAATATCCATGTGCAACCTCAAAAAATTCCGGGGGATTTAACTCTCTACTATTTTCTAAAATTACTTTACTCTCTTCTATTATTTCTAAAAGCTTGCTATCCAGATCTTCCCTGGATAATTCTTTTGCTTTTGCCATAGTATTAAAGAATTTGTAAGAAACTTTATTGGATTGCTGAACCAGGACTGAAATCGAGTTTACATAGTCAGAAATGGTTAACCTTTCTTCATCAGTTAATTCCTTTCTGCCCGTCTCGCAACTCCACAAACCAGAAAGCCAGCTTACGATTACTATAGCGATTATAAACATTATTGTTAAGGTTATGATTGATTCTTTCCTACCTCTTCTTTCCAAGAATATCCTTTCTGGTTATAGAAACAAAGATTTATAACTGCCTGCAAAGACTAAAATATATTATACAAATGAATACTGGAAAACTCAATTTATACACTAAATTTAAATAAGGCAACATCACCGTCTTTCATTATATAATCTTTTCCTTCACGGCGGACCAGCCCTTTTTCTTTTGCAACTGCATATGAACCAATGTTTACAAGAGTATTGTAATTTATAACTTCAACACATATAAAACCTTTCTGGAAATCTGTATGAATCTTACCAGCAGCCTCTGGAGCCCTGGTACCTTCCTTGATAGTCCATGCCCGGACCTCTGGAGGTTTTATGGTTAAAAAACTTATGAGCCCCAGCAGTTTATAACAGGCTTTTAACAACCTATCCATACCTGATATGGGAATACCAAGTTCTTTCATAAATAATTCCCTTTCACCAGGGCCCAGTTGTGTTATTTCTTCTTCTATCTTGGCACTTATTACCGTCACTTCTGATTTTTCTTTAGAAGCATATTGCCAAAGCTTTTTTACAGCTGTTAAATCTTCCATATCCTTTCCCAGATCAGTTTCATCTACATTTGCAGCATATATAACTGGCTTATCAGAGAGTAAAAAAAGCTGATTTATAATTATTCTTTCTTCACCACTGAATTCCATATTCCTCAGGGGAATCCCCTTTGCCAGTTCTTCTTTTGCTCTCCCCAGCAGTTCATATTCAGTTATATATTTTTTCTCACCGCTTTTTGCCATCCTGTGTGCCTTATCAATCCTTTTTTCAAGGCTTTCAAGGTCTGCAAGAATTAATTCCAGATTCACTACTTCAACATCTCTTACAGGGTCTATACCAGGATATGTATGTGACACATTTTCATCTTTAAAACATCTTACAACATGAATAATAGCCTCTACTTCACGAATATGAGATAGGAATCTATTTCCAAGCCCTTCACCTTTACTGGCACCTTTTACCAGCCCTGCGATATCTACAAATTCAATAGTCGTGGGGATAATTTTTTCTGGACTAACTATTCTGGCTAATTCCTCCAGCCTCCTGTCAGGAATAGGCACTATAGCAATATTTGGCTCTACGGTACAAAATGGATAATTTGAAGCTTCTGCACCAGCAACTGTTATTTCATTAAACAGTGTGCTCTTTCCCACATTAGGAAGACCTATTATTCCTAGCTTGATCGTAATCTCCTATTTCAAGTTT
>JADBLP010000045.1:6079-7366 GCA_014894375.1 Actinomycetota bacterium
AAATTTCTTGGTATCACACCAACATATCCCTGTAAATCAAGAAAGTTTAATTTCTCAATTATTGAAGACGGAAGCTTTTCAGCCGGCAGGTTTTGAAGCAAAATTTCAGTCTCCTCTGCAGTAAACTCCCCTGCATCTTCTATCCAATTAATAAAAGGCTCATTATATGGGCATATAATCTGGCATTTCATACAGCCAACCAGACAATTGTGCGACTCAGGTTTAATCCATATCGGAAAATCTCCCTGTTTTTCGTTAAGAAAGGTCAAACACCTCTCTGCATGAATTAAGAAACGTTTAACACTAATAGCCCCGGTAGGACAGCTTTTTAAACAGGCCTTACAATCCATGCAGTATTCCAGCTCTTTTTTCTCATTCCATCTATCATAATCACAATCAATATTTGAGAAAAAAGAGGTTAAAGAGAAAAAACTGCCAAAATCCCGGGTATAGGAAATATTATTCCTCCCATACCTACTCAATCCGCAATAAGCTGCCATCAGCTTTTCCGGCAGCCTGGCAGGTAAAACCATATATCCTGTACCCAATAAATAACAGTCAAGAATTGCTTTGATTTTTTGATCCATTCTTCCCAGGCCTATATAGGTAGGCGGAATTAAAACCGCAAAGCTTTTTTTTCCTGTATTAAAATATAAGCGGTGCTGGGGCCGTGGAGCGGCAACAATTATTATAGATTTGAGCTTAAAGGAATCTTCTGCTATATTGTATGAAAAATTATTCAGGTATAACTTGAATATCCTTTCATCAATATACTTATTCTTATAGAGATCATTTATCTCATTTTCTACTTCTTTTATCCTGCCAAAAGATATAATTCCGGCTCTGTAATTATATTTCTTTAAAAAATTATTTAAATTTTCAATCAATGGAATAACCTTCTTGTAAATATCTATTTAAAAATAATAATATAGAAAAAATGGTGGAGATGAGCGGATTTGGTCTTTCGTCTCGCTCCGCTCGCTGCAGAGCCGCGGACTCCCTCGCCTCTGGCTCAGTCCGTCCTTTCAAGTCCTGTAAAATATGCACCACCGGCATATTTTACACAATCTAGATTAAACATCCTTTACCATATTCAGTAAATTTACTGGTGGAGATGAGCGGACTTGAACCGCCGACCTCTTGTCTGCCAGACAAGCGTTCTCCCACTGAACTACATCCCCACTAATTAGAATATTATTTCTTAAATAATAAAAATTAGTATCTTAAATTATTGATACTCCATTGAATCAGATATAATATTAAAATATTTTACTGGTGGGCGAAGGG
>JADBLP010000086.1:0-2267 GCA_014894375.1 Actinomycetota bacterium
ATCCAATAAATAACTGATTTACTTTAAAGTTTAAAGAAAAATACAACGGGGTGATGAATCTCTTGAAAATAATTATCATAGGGGCAGGAAAAGTCGGTTGCCAAATAGCCAAAAACCTTTCTTCAGAAAAACATGATGTAATCTTAATCGAAAAAGATGATATGATCCGGCAGTCTGCTCAAGTGAATTTGGACGTACTAACTATTTTGGGTAATGGGGCTAATGTTCGTACTTTAGAAGAAGCAGGAATTAAACAAGCAGATATGGTAATTGCTGTAACCAGTAGCGATGAAGTAAACATGATAGTCTGCATGACTGCTAAGCAATTTGGTGTACCTCAAAAAATTGCCCGTATTCGAAATCCTGAATATCTGTATGCTAATGCCTTATCGCGAGAAAAATTAGGAATAGATTTTACCATTAATCCGGAAAGAGCTACCGCCAGCGAAATAGTTAAATTACTTAAATCTCCAATAAATGTTGCTCAAGTACAGAGCTTCGCCGGGGGGAAGGTTCAGCTTTTTGAATTTAGAGTTGAAGAAGGCTTTCCTTTTATTAACCAACAATTAAAAGCTATTACTTTTAAATATCCTATATTAATTGCTGCTATCTACCGAAATGATAAAATAATTATTCCTGGCGGAGAAGAAAAAATTATTGCAGACGATAATTTATATGTTTTAATTAAAAAAGATTATTTTTCAGGATTAAATGAAATTTTCAATGAAAAACCTCTAAATATGGAAAATGTCATGATTTTGGGAGGAGGTAGAATTGGTATTCAGACTGCCGCAATATTGGCAAAACTCGGCATTAATACCAAATTAATTGAAAGAGACAAAGAAAAATGTGAAAAAATTGCTGTAAACCTTCCTCGCACCTTGGTAATAAATGGCGATGGTACCAATATTGATCTTTTAAAATCTGAAGGCATAGAAAGCACCGATGGTTTCGTTGCTGTTACCGGATTTGATGAAGATAATCTTTTAGTAGCTTTATTAGCCAAACACCTGGGTGCAAAAAAGGTAATTGCCAAAGTAGATAGAATAAACTATATTCCCATATTGGAAAAAATTGGAGTAGATGCTGTGGTAAATCCCAGAATGACTACTGCTTCTGCCATCTTACGATTTATTCGAAGAGGAAAAATTATCTCTTTAACTTTATTAAAAGAAGGAGAAGCCGAAGTTATCGAATTGATAGTTAGCCCCCACTCAAAAATTATTAACACAACGTTAAAAAATGCTAATTTACCGCGAGATACCATTATCGGTGCCATTGTTCGTAAAGATGAAGTTATCATCCCTCATGGCAATGATATCATTCAACCTGAAGATGAGATAATTATATTCGCCTTATCATCTGATATAAAGGAAATTGAAAAAATATTCGATGGTGGAGAGAAATAAAAGTGAGATATAATGTCGTACTAAATACCTTGGGAAGCCTTTTATTTTTCTTAGGATTAAGTATGTTGTTTCCTCTTTTGTATGCTATCTACTATCAGGAAACAGTAATTAACGCTTTCTTGCTTTCTATGGCTATTACTTCTTTAAGCGGTCTTTTGTTATGGAAATTTTTTTCTTCAAAAGAACCTATCGGTCATAAAGAAGGATTTGCTATAGCTACCCTGGGCTGGATATTGGCTGCTGGTTTTGGAGCACTCCCCTTTTTATTTGCCGGCACTTTCACCAGTTTTATTGATGCTTATTTTGAATCAATGTCCGGATTTACCACTACCGGGGCTACTGTACTTTTCGCCATTGAAGGAAATCCTTATGCCATTCTTTTCTGGCGGGACTTTATCCAATGGTTGGGCGGTATGGGAATTATAGTTTTGGTAGTAGCTATCCTTCCGGCCTTGGGAGCAGGAGGAATGCAATTATTTAAATCAGAAGTACCCGGACCTGAAAAAGATAGATTAAAACCAAGAATTAAAGAAACTGCTAAACTTTTATGGCAAGTCTATATCATCATATCTGCTTTACAGGTTGGATGTTTATATTTTACCGGAATGCCTTTATTTGAGGCCCTTACTAATATGTTTGGCACTATGGCCACAGGAGGTTTCAACCCTCGAAATCTAAGTGTAGGTGCTTATAACAATCCGGTCTTTGAAATTATTATAATCTTCTTTATGTTTGTAGCCGGAGCAAATTTCACCTTACATTATCAAACCCTTCATGGAAATATAAAAAGCTTATTCAAAGATAGAGAATTCCTTTTTTACGGAGGAGTAGTTCTGCTTGCTATCCTGGCTGTTACTA
>JADBLP010000037.1:0-37551 GCA_014894375.1 Actinomycetota bacterium
AGATCAAATATCATTTATACGCCGCTTGATATTCCGGATGATAAATTAAGTGAAGGCATTACCGTAATATGTGCAGGAACCTCGGATATAAGTGTGGCGGAAGAAGCGGCAGTTACCGGTTATCTTATGAAGAATAAAGTTAGAAAGATTTATGATGTCGGAGTTGCAGGTATTCACAGACTGGTAAGTTTCAAGGATGAACTAAACCAGTCAAATGTGATTATAGCAGTTGCCGGTATGGAAGGGGCATTGCCAGGGGTGGTAAGTTCAATGGTAGATTGTCCGGTAATTGGAGTTCCTACAAGTGTGGGGTATGGGACAAGTTTTAAAGGGATATCGCCGCTTCTTACAATGTTAAATTCCTGCAGCCCTGGAGTGGTCGTGGTAAACATTGATAATGGATTCGGAGCAGGTTATGCAGCCGGAATAATTAACAGAGTGATTAAAAGGGGTAAATCTACTTAAAGTAAAAGTTTTTTATATTTATCGTAAAAAAATAGTTTTTAGTGGTATATGTGTAATATTGATTAAGATATATTATAATTATAACAGTTAATAAAAAATTTTTAGGACGATTATGGTTGATATAGATTATAAAAAAGAAAAAATAGGGCAAATACTTCTAAGCAGAGATATTATAACTAAAGAACAACTGGAAGAAGCATTAGATGCCCAAAGAAATACTGGTGGAAAATTAGGAGAAATATTAATAAAAAAAGGATTTATCTCTGATGAAACTTTAGTAGAACTTATTTCCTTTCAGAGAGGTTTTGAGTCTGTAGATTTAAATAAAATACAGGATAAAATCGATCCTTCTATTGCCAATCTCATATCCAAAGATTTCGAATATAAAAGGAAGATTTTCCCATTTGAATTGACTGACAACACCTTGTATGTAGCAATGGTTGATCCCAGGGATATAAATGTTATTGATGAAATAAGACTGCTTACCGGCTATAATGTGAAGCCATATATAAGCACCGCAAAGACTATAGATAATATTATAAGGCTATATACCTCAGATGATTACAGCCTTAGAGAAGTTCAGGAAATAATAAAAGATGAGGATTTTACTGTTGGTAAAGATGTAGGAGAAATAACCGAAAAGAATCCACTGATAAGACTTTCAAATCAGATTATACTAAAAGCAGTATCATTAAGGGCCAGCGATATACACGTAGAGCCTCAGGAAAAGAACTGTACTATAAGGTTTAGAATAGATGGTGTACTACAAAAAATAAAGGATGTTCCAAAAACAGTACAAAGATTACTTATCTCTAGATATAAAATAATGGGCGGAATGGATATAACTGAAAGTAGGCTACCACAGGATGGTAGAAGTTCTATCAATTTCAGGAGTAGAGTAATTGACTTAAGATTAGCTTCGATACCTACAGTTTATGGTGAGAATATTACTATTAGAATATTAGATAAAGATGAATCTGTTTTTGATCTTAAAAAAGCGGGAATGACTGATGATGACATTCCAAAATATTTAAAAATGATAAGTTTACCCCATGGATCTATTATTATTACCGGTCCTACTGGATCAGGGAAAACTACTACTCTTTATGCCAGTCTGAGTAAGATTGCAAGTATTAAGAAAAAGATTTTTACCATAGAAGATCCTGTAGAATATAGATTCCCTACAGTAATGCAGGTCCAGGTAAATCCCAAAATAGATATGAGTTTTTCCAAAGGCTTAAGAGCATTTCTGAGAAGTGATCCGGATGTCATTTTAGTAGGAGAAATAAGGGATTTGGAAACTGCAAAAATAGCAATGGAGGCGTCTATTACCGGGCATTTAGTATTAACCACTCTACATACCAACGATGCTCCATCAAGCCTTACAAGACTTCAAGAGATGGGAGTTGACCCATATGTTATTTCAGCTGCAGTATCGTGTATAGTTGCCCAGAGGCTTGTGAGATCATTATGCACTAATTGTAAGAAAGAAGTAGACGTGCCAGTTTTATCGTTAAATAAGGATATAAGATCCATATTAAAAGGGGAAAAGATTTATAAAAGTGATGGGTGCAAAAGATGCAATTTTACCGGTTATATGGGAAGAACCGGAATATATTCAGTGTTAGTTGTAACAAAAAAAATCAGGGAAATGATTCTGGAAGGAAAGGGCGTTGATGAAATTAATGATGTTGCAAGAGAAGAAGGAATGAGAACTCTGCTTGAAAGTGGAGCTTATAAAGTTGCAGAAGGATTGACTTCTCTTGAAGAGCTATATAGAGTAGTTTTTTAAGGTTTATGAAATATTTAGACTGAAAATCTTAGTCAAAAAGAATAACTAGATTATGTTAGAATGAAAAGAGACAATTTCGTCCATTTGCATGTCCATAGCGAATACTCCTTATTAGATGGTGCTACAAGAATAAAAAAATTAATCGAGAGAGCCTGCGAGTTCAATATGCCTGCTCTAGCATTAACCGATCATGGAGTTATGTATGGTGCTATTGAATTTTACACCCAGGCAAAAAAATCAGGAATAAAACCCATAATTGGCTGTGAAGTATATCTGGCCCCGAAAAGTAGACGGGACAAGCAATCGGAAAGAGATAAAAAGGAAGAAACTTCTTACCATCTGATTCTACTGGCTGAAAATAACCGGGGTTATCAGAATCTGATGAGATTGGTCAGTCTGGGGTTTTTAGAGGGATTTTATTATAAACCAAGAGTGGATAAAGAGCTGCTCAGGGAGTTTAACGAGGGTATAATTGCATTGAGTGGCTGTATTGCCGGTGAGATTCCAAAATGTATTATTTTAGATAAAACCAAAAGTGCAAAAAAAATTTTAGAGGAATATATAGATATTTTCGGAAAGAATAATTTTTTTTTAGAGCTGCAGGATTCCGGTATCCCGGACCAAAAGAAAGTAAATAAAGTTTTATCTGAATTGTCTTCAGAATATAATATTCCATTAGTGGCTACAAATGATGTGCATTATTTAAACAAGGAAGATAGTAAAGCTCATGATGTTCTGCTCTGTATCCAGACTGGCTCCACTATAAATGAAAAAGGCCGCCTGAGGTTTCCCACAGATGAATATTATTTTAAAAGTTATGATCAAATGAACGAGCTTTTTAAAGAATTCCCGGGTGTTCTTGAAAACACGCTGGAGATTGCCGATAGATGTAATATAAATATAAAGTTTGATATGAACCTGATACCATCTTTCCGGGTTCCTGACAACTATAGTGCAGATGAATATTTGAAAAAGTTATGCTATGAAGGTACAAAAAAAAGATATGAGAGTATTACTAATGAGATTGATAGAAGAATAAAAAAAGAGCTGGAAGTTATAGAGAAAATGGGTTTTTCGGAATATTTTCTAATAGTTTGGGACCTTATTAAATTTGCCAGGAATAATAGCATAAGAGTAGGACCGGGAAGAGGTTCGGCAGCGGGCAGCATAGTTTCTTACCTGTTGGGGATAACGGATATCGAACCTTTAAAGTACGGACTTTTATTTGAAAGATTTCTAAATGAAGAACGTAAAGGTATGCCTGATATTGATATAGATTTTTGTTATGAGAAGAGGGATGAAGTTATCAGGTATGTTACTCAAAAATATGGCGACAGAAGGGTTGCCCAACTAATTACTTTTGCAACAATGGCTGCCAGGCAGGCTATAAGGGATGCAGGAAGGGTAATGGAAGTGCCTTATGCTGAAGTAGACAGGATAGCAAAGATGATCCCAATGGAATTAAATGTGACAATCGGAAACTCATTAGATTTGGTCCCGGATTTAAAAGAAATTTATGAAAATGATAAAAAAATAAGAGAAGTAATTGATACCGCAATTTCACTTGAGGGGATATCCAGGCAGGATTCAATCCATGCTGCAGGAGTTGTAATCTCATCAGAGGATCTTTACAACTATACACCCATACAAAAAAAGAATGAAGGTAATATTGTAACCCAATATAAAATGGAGGATATTCAAAAAATTGGACTACTTAAAATGGATTTTCTGGGATTGAAAACACTATCACTGATAGATAAAACCTTATTTTTAATTAATAAAACCAAAAATATAGATATAGATATTAATAATATTAATCCTGATGATAAAAAAACTTTTAATATTTTGTGTGAAGGTGAATGCCTGGGAATATTCCAGCTTGAAAGCTCGGGAATGCGGGAACTGGTAATAAATTTAAGACCAGCCAAATTTGAAGACCTGATAGCGCTTCTGGCATTATATAGACCCGGTCCTCTTCAAAGTGGAATGGTGAGTGATTTCGTAGAAAGTAAAAATGGGAGAAAGAAAATAAACTATCTGCACCCATCTCTTGAAAAAATTCTTGAAAGTACTTACGGAATTATTCTATATCAGGAACAGGTTATGGGAATAGCATCAGAGCTGGCTGGTTTCAGTATGTCAGAAGCAGACATCCTGCGAGGAGCCATTAGTAAGAAAAAGAGGAGTTTACTTTCAAAACAAAAAAGTAAATTTATAGAAGGTGCTAAAAACAAAGGGATAGATGAAAAATATTCACTAAAAATATTTGAACTTGTAAATCATTTTGCTGAATATGGATTTAACAAGTCTCACAGTGCTGCATACGCGATGATTTCATACCAGACTGCCTATCTTAAGGCTAACTATCCTGTAGAATTTATGGCAGCACTGCTTAGTATCAGAATGGGCAGCCAGGAAAAAGTAGCTCAATACGTTAATGAAACAAGAAGAATGGGTATTACAGTCCTCCCGCCGGATATCTATGGAAGTTTTACTGATTTTACTGTAGTGGAAAATTCTATCAGATTTGGCTTATCAGCTATTAAAAATGTTGGGACTAATGTTATTGAATGTATAGAAAAGGAGAGAAAGAAAAATGGTAAATTTAAAAATTTTATAGATTTTTGTCAAAGAGTTGACAGTAGTGTATTAAACAAGAAGACCCTTGAGAGCTTAATAAAAAGCGGAACATTTGATTCTCTTGGCCAGAGCCGGAAATATCTTTTAGAGAGTTATGAAAAAATTATAGAAGAGACTTTAAAGATTAAAAAAGATAGAGACATTGGCCAGTTTTCATTATTTGATTTTAATGGTGACAAGGGAGAGAAAATATTACTGGATGGAGTCTACAAAACAGAGAAACAATTTGAGGAATTTTCAAAAAAAGAGTTATTAAATTTTGAGAAAGAAATGCTGGGCCTTTATATCTCAGGGCACCCTTTGTTTGAATATGAAGATTCTCTTTCCAGGCTGACTCCAATAGAAGCCTTGAGCAGTATAGAAGATAAAACTAATATTGCTATTGGTGGAATTATAAATAGAGTAAAAATTATATTTACAAAAAAAGACCAGCAGATGTGTTTTGTAAACATAGAGGATATCAGTGACAGCGTAGAAATAATTGTATTCCCGTCAGTTCTTGGTAGGTGCAGAGAAGTTATCGTAGAAGATAAAATTGTAAAAATTAAAGGTAAATTAGATAAAAAAGAAGATCAGATAAAGATTATCGCCAACGAAATAGAAGAATTGGAAAAAAATAAAAGAATAGATAAAAATCAAGAAGAGCTTATAGGTGATAAAAATAATAAAGTTATTTTTGCTGCAAGAAAGAGAGATATGGATAAGAATTTTATCAACAGGTTTTATGATATATTAAAAAAACATCCTGGATTTTTTGAAGTAGAGTTTAAAGTAACATGTGAAAATGGAAAGGATATAGAAAGAATTTATAAACTTCCATCCAGCTATCGGATAAATTTAAATCAATCTCTAAAAGAGAGTCTCAGGGAAGTATTTTCAGATAAAATTAACTGGGATAGGGTATAAGTATATAAAAATACCGAAAGGAGTTGCCATGCATGATTTAAAATTTGCAGTTGTGGGAGCTGGTCATGGAGGGAAAGCCATAGCAGCACATCTGGCAATAAAAGGGTTTAAAGTTAATTTATATAATAGAACATTTTCAAGAATCCAGCCAATAAAGAAAATGCGGGGGATTGAGCTGGAAGGTGAAATAAAAGGTTTTGGCAAACTTAACATAGTAACAAGTGACATAGAAAAAGCAATAAGAGGTGTAGATGTAATTATGGTGGTTGTACCGGCAAATGGTCATAATTATATTGCCAGGATATGTGCACCTTTTTTAAATGAGAACCAGGTTGTAGTTTTAAATCCGGGAAGAACGTGTGGGGCACTAGAATTTTTAAATGTTTTACTGGAAGAAGGTAACCAGAAAGATATCGTCATAGCTGAAGCACAGACTTTTATATATGCAAGTAGGGGTATGGGTCCGGCTGCAGTAAAAATATTTAGAATAAAACAGGCAATACCGGTGGCTGCAATACCTTCTAGAAAAACTGAAATGGTAGTTAAAAAATTAAATGTGGCGTTTCCCGAATTTATCCCTGCTGCTAGTGTTATCGAAACAAGCTTCAATAATATGGGTGCAGTATTTCATCCATCAATTACTATACTTAATCTGAGCAGGATTGAGTCTACCATGGGAAATTTTCAATTTTATATAGAAGGAGTTACCCAATCTGTGGCAAAAATCCTGGAGGCAGTAGATAAAGAAAGAGTAATGGTAGCGAGAAAATTAAAGTGTGCCAATGTATATTCTGCCATTGAGTGGCTGTCAATGGCTTACAATGTGGTAGAGGATAACCTTTTTGATGCAATGCATAGTAATCCCGGATATGTGGGAATAATGGCTCCTAAAACTATCAATGTCAGATATATAACAGAAGATGTTCCCATGAGTCTGGTGCCTATTTCTGAATTCGGGAAAATATTTGGGCTGAAGACAACGGTAATTGATTCACTTATTAATATAGCCAATTCAATATTTAAAAAAGATTTCAGAGAGAGTGGAAGGAATCTTTCAAGGCTAGGCTTAGAAGGATTAGATTTGAGCCAGATAAGAAATATACTGATTAAGGGAAAGAAATAGCTATAGAGTTATGAAGAAGATATTAGGTGCTTGTGTGGGGAGCTGCGTACATGTTGCAGGAATATTAAATTTTTTAAACTTAGCCAGTAAGTATGATTACAGCACTAAATTCTTAGGTTCTGCCTGTACAATTGATAGATTAAAAAAAGAAATAGAAAAATATAACCCTGATATAGTAGCTATAAGCTACCGTCTTTCGCCGGAGAGCACTCTTCCAATATTTAAGGAATTTAAAGAAAAAATAATAGAAAAATTACGGGGAGTAAAAATAGAATTTATACTGGGAGGGACAAAGCCGGTAGCTGAAGTTGCAAAGAAGCTTGGTATTTTTGATGTTATTTTTACAGGTGAGGAAAGTATAGAAGAAATTGAAAATTATTTAAATAAAAAGAAAGTAAAAATTTGCAGTGAAATCCCCCCGCAGAGTCTTTTAGAAAGAATTAAGTACAGAAAGCCTTTACCTGTAATAAGGCATCATTTCGGAAGACCAACCTTAAATGAAACACTGGAAGGAATAAAGAGGATTTCACTTAGTGGACTGGTGGATGTAATATCAATCGGTCCGGATCAAAATACCCAGGAATTCTTTTTTCATCCTGAAAAAATGGATATAAAACAAAATGGTGCTGGAGGAGTTCCCCTTAGAAGTGAAAAGGATTTTAAAAGTCTTTATCTTGCATCAAGAACAGGTAATTATCCGCTACTACGATGCTATAGTGGTACAAATGAGATTATAAAAATGGCAAAGGTTCTTCTGGATAATATTAATAATGCATGGTGTGCCGTTCCTCTTTGCTGGTATAATGAGCTTGACAATAGAAGCGAAAGAAAAGTGGAAGAGTCTATTGCTGAAAATCAATCAGTAATGAAATGGCATGGCCAGAGAGATGTGCCTGTAGAGGTCAATGAGTCTCATCATTGGAGCCTGCGTTACTCTCCTGATTCTATAGCAGTAGCAGCTGCTTACATTGCTGCTTATAATGCTAAAATGATGGGAGTGAAAGTTTATATTTCCCAATATATGTTCAATACTCCTCCGGAAACTTCATTTACAATGGATTTGGCAAAAATGTTAGCCAAAGTGGAACTGGTAGAATCTCTTCATGATAAAAATTTTACAACAATCAGGCAAACAAGATCAGGATTGTACAGCTATCCAACTGATTTTGATAAGGGTAAAGGTCAGCTTGCTTCTTCAACTCTGCTGCAGATGCAGTTGGATCCCGACATTGTGCATGTTGTTGCATATTGTGAAGCAGATCATGCTGCAAAGCCTGAAGATATTATAAAAAGTGTAAAGATAACAAAAAAAGTCATAGAGAATTATCTGTATGGTTGCCCTGATATGAAATTGGATGAAAGGGTTGGGCAAAGAAAAGAAGAATTAATTGCAGATGCCAAATTGATTATTGATAAAATAAAGAAATTGGATAAAGATAATAAATACAAGGATCCGTTAATATCTCCTGCTATAATTTCTAAGGCAATAAAGATAGGTGTACTGGATGCTCCACACTTACGTGGGGTAAAGGCGGCAAAGGGTGCAATCAGAACTATGTTTATTGATGGTAAAAATTTAACAGTTGACCAGGATTATAAAACTGTTAGTGAAAAGGACAGACTTGGCAGAATATCAGAAGAATTTTAAAAATTGAACCTTTTTTTAAAATATTGTATTGTGATAAAATACATTTTTCATATATGGTAATTTGAGGAAAATATGTTTGAAAATAAAAAAGATAATCGGGTTTTTAAATTACCGTTCGGATTACGGGATATATTTCCGTTTGAATCGAGAGAGAGAAATAACATAAAAAGAATAATGGAAAGAGAGTTTAAATTATGGGGTTATGGTGAAGTTAAAACTCCAGCAATCGAATATACAAAAAATATTTCAATCGGAGTCGGTAAAAATTGGGAAAATAAGCTAATTAACTTTTTTGATGTTGACGGGAGTCCGGTATCTCTTAGAACTGATATGACCATACCTATAGCGAGACTTACAGGGATGAGAATAAAAAAAAGCCAGCTGCCTGTAAGGTTTTGTTATTTTGCAGATTCTTTCAGGCAATCAGATATTCAAAAGGGTGTAAGGAGAGTCTACAATCAGGCAGGTCTGGAGTTTATTGGCTCATCAAATGCTGTGATGTCAGACATAGAGATTCTGGTTATATTAATAAATATTTTGAATGGATTGAATATACGTGATTATAAGATAGGATTAGGACATGTTGAGTTTATTGAAGGATTATGTGACTGGTTTAAACTCAACCCAGGAGATAGGGAATATATTAAAAGGACAGTTGCTGAGAAAAACTTTGTTGCACTGGAGAATTTTCTAAATAAAAAAAATAAAGACAAAGCAGAGATTTTTGTAAAATTAATACAGCCAGAGAGCGATATTAAGAAAATATCCAGTTTAATTTCAAAAATAAAAGAGCAAAAAGTAATTAAAAGTTTTAATTATCTCAAGCGAATATATAATATATTAGAAAAACTGGACTGTGGAGGTTATCTTACAACTGATTTCAGTATTATAAAGGATTTTGATTATTATACCGGGCTTTTATTCGAGGTTTACTGTCCAAATGTAACCGATATCCTTGGTAGCGGTGGAAGGTATGATGGACTAATAAAAAAATTTGGATTGGATATTCCTGCGACTGGATTTGCTCTGGATATTGATTTAGCTAACAAAGCTATAGGGAAAACGGATTTAAGAGAAAGCTTTAAGGTTTTGCTTAAGTGCAGGGATAATAAGAATAACGTAGAATTAACCAGGATGGCCCGCAAGTTGCGCGACAGTGATATTATTGTAGAATTATCTTTTGAAAATATATCTCATCTGGAAGATTTTGCCAGGGGAAAAGATTGTGATTTACTTGTTGAAGTTGAACCGGACTTAGAAAATGTTAAAATAACTGATCTTAATAAGAATATAAAGAAAGTAAAAAAGACGAGCGAATTTATAAAAGAGTTTAAAAATGAAAAAAGGAATTAAAGTTGCCATTCCAAAAGGATATTTATTTGAACAGTGCCTGGATATATTAAAAAAAGCAGGATATGATATAGAGCCCTTGACGGAAAAAAACAGGAAGCTTTTTATATATTCTGGAAAGGATTCAATACAATATATTCTCTCACGTCCAATGGATATTCCGGTATATGTTGAACATGGTGCTTGTGATATCGGCTTTTCAGGAAAAGATATCCTGCTGGAAAAGGAAAGTAATGTATATGAACTGCTGGATTTAAAAAATGGAAAATGCAGGATAATTTTAGCTACCCTAAAAGATTGTGTTGAAAAAGTAAAAGAGCATTACGGGCATTTTGGTTCTATAAAAATTGCTACCAGTTATCCAAACATTGCAAAAAAATATTTTGATCGGAAAGGTATACAGGTAGAAATAATAAAATTGCATGGTTCAGTAGAGCTGGCCCCTATTTTAGGAATTGCTGACGAGATACTGGATATAACTTCTACTGGTAAGACACTGGAAGAGAATAATTTAGTGGAAATGGAAGAGATTGTTGTTTCAACTACCAGGTTAATTGCCAATATTGTAAGTTATAGGGTTAAATATGATTTAATAAGTAATTTTATAAATAACATTAAAAATGTAATAAAATAAAAAAAGAAAAATGAAAAGAAAAACAAAAATAATTAGAAAGACTAAAGAAACTAACATAACACTTGAATTTGATCTGGATGGTAGTGGAATTGCGGATATAGAGACTTCAGTACCTTTTTTTAACCATATCATTGAAAGCTTTACCAGACATGGCAATTTTAATATGAAACTCCAGGCTTCTGGTGATCTGGAGGCGGGCTGCCACCATTTAGTGGAAGATGTAGGCATTTGTCTGGGCAAGGCTATTTTTGAGTGCCTGAAAAATAAAAAAGGAATTAAAAGATTCGGATATATCTTATTACCAATGGATGAGACAGAGGTAACTGTATCCATTGATATAGGGGGAAGAGCTTATCTGAGATATAATGTTAATGTGGAATATGAGAAACTTGATGGAATGGAAACCATCGTAATTGAAGAATTTTTCAGGGCTCTGGTTAATAATAGTTTTATAAATCTTCATATAAATAAAAATACTGGCTTAAACTCTCACCATATCATAGAAGCAATCTTTAAAGCTTTTAGTATTGTTCTCCACGATGCAAGCAGGGAGTCAGGAACCGGTACTATACCTTCAACTAAAGGTTTAATATAGGTTGTAAAAGACCGGTTTTAGCTAAGTAACATTAATGATAAATCAAAAATAAAATACCGGATCAGGATATAACAGGATTAAAATGTATATTGCAGTAATAAATTATAATATGGGTAATATCAGCAGTGTGAAAAATGCTTTTAGGAGGATTGGCGCTGATGTCAGAGTAACCAGCAATGCAAGAGTTATAAGTAACGCTAAAGCGCTGGTACTGCCAGGTGTCGGTGCATATAAGGACGCATATAAAAATCTTATAAAATTAAATCTGATTAAAGTCTTAAAAGAAAATGTAAGAAAGAAAGTTTTTTTAGGGATATGTCTGGGAATGCAGCTGCTTTTTGAGTATAGCCTGGAAAATGGTAAAAATAAGGGGCTCGGTATATTGAAAGGTTATGTTGAGAAAATACCACAGGTTGTTAAAGTACCGCATATAGGGTGGAACCAATTAAAGATATTAAAAAGGAACAGCAAAATGTTTTTTGGAATAAAAGAGGGGGATAATTTCTATTTTGATCATTCCTATTATGTTATACCGGGAAACAAATATGTTGTAAGCAGTATCACAGATTATGGTATTGAAATAGCGGCAAGTATTGAGCATGACAATATTTACGGGGTTCAATTTCATCCGGAAAAAAGCAGTGCCGGCGGTTTAAGACTGCTGGAAAATTTTTGGAATATAGTAAAGGAAAAGGGTTAATGATAATAATACCAGCAATAGATTTGATTGACGGTGCCTGTGTCAGACTGACCAGAGGTAAATTTGATACCAAAAAAAAATATTTTGATAACCCTGTAGAAGTAGCGGAAAAATGGAAAAGGGAGGGGGCAGAATGGCTGCATATTGTTGATCTGGATGGTGCAAGAACCGGCAAGACAGAGAATCTGAAAGTAGCATTTGGAATAAAACAGAAGATAGATATAAAAATACAGTATGGAGGAGGAATTAGAAATTCTGAAGCAATCAAAAAGGTTCTTGGAAACGGTATAGATAAAGTTATTCTGGGAACCAAAGCTATAGAAGATATAGATTTCTTAAAGAAGAGCATCGCAGATTATAAAAGCAGTATGATTTTGAGTCTTGATTATGGTAGAAATGGAATGATTTTTAAAAATGGCTGGCAAAAAAAATCTGCAAACAGCATATTTAAATTTATAAAAAAAGTGGAAAAATTAGGTGTAACGGAAGTAGTTATTACAGATATATCAAGGGACGGCACACTTAAAGGTGTTAATTTTGAATTTATTAAGAAAATTTTAGGAAGTTCTAAAATGAAATTTATAATTGCAGGTGGGATCGGGAGCCTGGAGGACATTATTAATTTAAAAAAAATGGAAAATATGGGGATTAGCGGAATAATAATAGGAAAAGCTTTATACGAAGAAAAAGCTAAAATTAATTTAAGAAAAGCAATAGAGATTGGACTGGGACAATGATAACTAAAAGAATAATTCCCTGTCTGGATGTAGACAAGGGAAGAGTAGTAAAAGGTATAAATTTTGTGGATATAAAGGATGCGGGTGATCCGGTAGAACTGGCAGCTTTCTATGATAAGGAGGGCGCTGATGAAATTGTATTTTTAGATATAACAGCTTCCCACGAAAGGAGAAAAACAGTAGTTGATCTTGCAAGTAAAACTGCCGAAAAAGTATTTATACCATATACTATAGGCGGAGGTATAAGCAGGATAGAACATATACGGGAAATATTAAGAAAAGGCGCTGATAAGATTTCACTAAACACAGCTGCGGTCAGGGATCCTTCTTTAATAAACAGAGCTTCAAAGATTTTTGGGAGTCAATGTATAGTGGTTGCCATTGATGCAAAATATAAGAATAAAGATTTCTGGGAGGTATATATAAATGGAGGAAGAACTCCTACCGGTATAAATGCAGTTGACTGGGCAAAAAGGGTAGAAGAGCTCGGAGCAGGTGAAATATTGCTTACAAGTATGGATAAGGACGGAACAAAGGATGGTTATGATATAGACCTTACCGGTGCAATTACATCTGTTGTAAACATACCGGTTATAGCTTCAGGTGGAGCTGGAAAACTGGAACATCTAAGAGATGTAATTAAATATGCCAATGCTGATGCAGTTCTGGTAGCATCTATTTTTCATTATAGACAATATACAATAAGAGAAGCTAAGGAGTATTTAAAATCTGAGGGAATAAATGTAAGGATATGAGTCCGGTATTATGGAAGCATTGTTGTAAATGTGTTATAAATATAAGGAAACTGGTGTAATGTAAAAAGGAATTAAGGAATTATGAAAAATGGTAAAAAAATTAATGCAAAAGAGAATAAAAATACTGGTCTAATCCCGGCCGTAATACAGGATTATAAAACAAATGAAGTTCTTATGCTGGCTTATGTGAATAAAGAATCTCTTAAAAAAAGCCTTAGTACGGGAACAACCTGGTTTTGGAGCAGAACAAAAAAAAGGCTCTGGAATAAAGGTGAGACATCAGGAAATATACAGAAAATAAAAGAAATAAAGTATGATTGTGATGGGGATGCCTTGCTTATTAGTGTAGAACAGATAGGAAATGCCTGTCATACCGGGATGAAAAGCTGCTTTTACAGAACTCTGGAAAATATTGATAAAAATTTAGATTTTAAAAAATATTTCAAAGAGAACTCGAAACAAAATATACTCGATGAGCTGTACGGCGTTATTGAAAGTAGAATTAAAAATAAGGTTTCTGATTCTTACACTTATTCTCTGCATAGAAAGGGATTGGATGAAATAATAAAGAAATTCGGTGAAGAAAGTATGGAGGTTATTTTATCTTCAAAACATCAGGAAAAACAGGATATGATTAGCGAAATAGCTGACCTTGTTTATCATTTACTGGTATTGATGGTTGAGAAGAAGATTACTTTAAATGAGTTATTTGATGAATTAAAAAATAGAAGAAAATAAGGGAGTGATTTTAGTGGGAGAAAAAAGAAATATTGCGCTCTTAACCAGCGGCGGAGATGCCAGCGGGATGAACGCGGTTATAAGGACAGTTGCAAGATATGCAATATACAATAATCTGAAAGTTTACGGGTTCTATGAGGGTTTTAAAGGATTAATCAATAATGATTTTAAAGTGCTGGATTTAAATTCAGTTGGTGGAATTATCGACAGAGGGGGTACTTTTCTTTATTCGGCGAGGTCCGAAGAATTTAAAAGCAGAAAAGGTCAAAAAAGCGCTATAGATAACTTGAAAAAAAACAAGATAGAAGGGCTGGTGGTAATTGGCGGGGATGGCTCATTTAGAGGCGCTCATGAACTTCATAAGCAAGGGATTCAGGTTGTAGGAATCCCGGCAACTATAGATAACGATGTTGCGGGCACTGATTATAGCATTGGGTTTGATACTGCCCTTAATGTAATAATTGATATAATGTCAAAAATCAGGGATACAGCATCTTCCCATGAAAGAATATTTGTAGTAGAAGTAATGGGAAGAAATTCAGGGATGATTGCAGTAAATACAGGAATTGCATGTGGCGCTGATTATATATTAATTCCTGAGATAGAGTTTGATTTAGTAAAAATTGCTAGCCAGATCAAAAATCATAGAGAAGGAAAAAGACATACTTTAGTGGTAGTTGCGGAAGGGGCAGCCAGCGCAAGTGATGTTGCATCCTCTATTAAATTATTGGCAGGTCATGAAGTAAGAATATCCGTACTTGGTTATATTCAGAGAGGCGGTTCTCCGTCTGCACTGGACCGGATACTGGCTGCCGGGTTTGGTAAAAAGGCTGTGGACCTCTTACTGGAAGGTGAGAGCGACTGTATGATAGGAATTAAGAGTATGAAAATAGAAACATCTAAATTTGAAGATATTCTTGAGATAAAGAAAAGCATAAACGAAGATTTATACAGGTTAGCACATATACTGGCTTTATAAAATTATATTGTTTTATGATGTACTGATATTTATAGTAGATAGCAAAGGTACTGTCAGCTTTTTACTGGTGCCGAAGGTCGGGGTCGAACCGACACGAACCTCGCGATTCACTGGATTTTGAGTCCAGCGCGTCTGCCAATTCCGCCACTCCGGCGCTTTAGAAATAATACAATTTATCCAGATTATTATCAAGAATCAAGCAAGACAAATATGAAAAACTTGACGTTACCCTTTTTAAAGATGCTCATGATATATTTCGCCATATAATAATAATGAATGAAGATATTTTAGGAGTGTATTTTTAAAATGTAGATGGCAATATATTGATTGTATATTGACAATTGTTTAATAATTTATTATATTTTATAAATATAAGCGTCATTAAGTTTCTATGAAATTTGATGGCGCTTATTTTTCTCTTACCACCTTCTTCTACCGCCTTCTTCTTTTAGGTAGATAATATCAAAAAATGCTACTCTATGAAGACTATAAAAGTCTGGAAATAATATCACAGATAAAATATGGTTGATAATAACATAAAGGAATTTCGGAGGAAAAGGGGCTTACACAAGACTTACACAAGACAGCCCTTGCAAGAAAAGCCGATATTTCTTATACTACTTTAACAAAACTGGAATCCTTAGAGAGTGGAACAGATTTGAGGTATATTCAAGAGTTATTAGGACACAAAAACAGCAAGACAACAGAGATCTATACGCATGTAAGCACCAAGAGTATAGGTAAGATAAAGAGTCCTTTGGACAACTTAAATTTGAAACAGAGAGGTTAGAGGTGACAAAATTTGTCAAAGAGGGAATTTCTGGTATAGGTGGTATAACCGAAATACTTCGTTTATACCACCAAAATGGGAGTATAAACGTACTAGTTCGCTTATGAACGAGTTATGGGAAATACCCGCGCAAATACTAATGATAAATGGAGGGAGAATAAATGATTTTCATAAAAAAAGCTGTTCCAGAAGATGCAGAGGAATTGACAACAATAGCAATTAAGGTTTTTTTGAATGATAATAAGCTTAAGCCAGTTGGCGCCAGCTTAGATGGACCGCCTGGGCATAATGAAGTAGATAAACAAAGGGATTGGATTTTAAATACATTTTATTATAAAGCTATATACAATGATAAAATTGTAGGCGGTGGATTAGCCTGGGTAAAAAATGATGATGAATATCGAATTGATGGAATGTTTATCGACCCTAATTTTCAAAACAAAGGCATTGGATCTACCTTAATCAAACATATTATAGATAATCATCATCCAAGAAAAAAATGGACGTTAGAAACTCCCGATTTCTCTGTAAGAAATCAGCATTTTTATGAAAAGCATGGATTTAAAAAGTTAAAAATTGAAAAGAATGATGAATGTGGGTGGTCAGACATATACTATGAAAGATGTGTCTGAAAATGCGCGGGTACTTTCCATAACAGAGCGTAGGAGACGTTAGGCGAAACGCTCGCTAATAACAGAAAACATGCAAATTACTAATATAAAAAGGAGACGATCGATATGTACAAATGTCCACATTGTGGTAAGCCGGGAATTTCAGTATGGCGTAAATTATGTTTAGGGCCACTCATTCCAACTACCTGCAAACAATGTAGAAAAGAAGTAGGGGTACCATACTCTGCAATGTTTATTATAATTCCATTTATAACTGTACTTTGCTTAGTACAATTCTTTGTAGATCCTATTACGTTGAAAATAGCAATTTGAGTAGTTGTAGCTCTTATTATGGGCGTTATTTATCTAAAGTATGTTCCCCTTATTCCTAAATAAAAATGAGTCTACGTTCGCACTATCGCCTAACACAGCATATATACTGTGGGCTTGCACCCTTGCCCTTCGGGACATTGCTCCCTTCGGTCGCAACGTCGTATATGCTAGCACCGTTATCGGAAATTGCTTACAATTTAATAAGATGGTATATTTAAACAGGAGGTGGAATTATGAATAAAAAGGAGTTACTTTTAAGCGAAATTAAGGAAGTACCGGAACCATTTCTTGATGAGATACTGGATTTCGTTCATTTTCTGAGGACAAAGATTACCAAGGAAAGACTTGATCTTGCGATTACAAGCGAGTCATCTCTTAAGAAAGATTGGTTAAAGCCCGAGGAGGAGAAGGCGTGGCAAAATTTATAAGAGGAGATGTTGTTGTTATTCCTTTTCCTTTTTCTGACTTAACACAAGTCAAAAGACGACCTGCATTGGTTATCGCAAACTTGGAAGGGGATGATTTGATCCTCTGTCAAATAACCAGCCAATCAATCAAAGATATATACACTATTCCAATCGATGACAATAATTTTAAAACAGGAAGTCTTAAACAGCAAAGTAATGTGAGACCCAATCGTATATTCACAGCAGACAGCCATATTGCTTTATATCGAGTTGGCAGCATTAAAAATAACAAAACTGGATGAAGTCATTGAAAAGATAATAGAGATTTTAAAACAATAAATAAGTAACTTCCGATAACATAGTGTAAATGAAATTAAAAACTTCATTTACGCTCAAACGTTATCTACTTATACCACTTATTAGACTCCAAATATGAAAAAATTATTGATATTTTCAATATACTGTGTTAGATTGTATTACAGCTAATGGAGGTAGTCTGCATGAGAGAAACAATTACTATAAGTATTCCTAAGTCTATCAAGCAGAAGTTAGATAGAATAGTTAAAGAGGAACATCTCAACCGGAGTGATGTTGTTCGAGAAGCATTACGACAATATTTCACCAGACAAGAATTTCGAAGACTTCGCCAACTCATGATTCCTGAAGCAGAAAGCCGTGGTTTTTACACCGATGAGGATGTTTTTCATAAGGTGACATGAAGATATTCTTTGATACAAATGTATTGATTGCTGCATTTATAGTTCGAGGGACATGTAGTGAGCTTTTCGGTCATTGTCTGGTAGAGCACAAAATTTACATATCCCAGTGGGTTCTTGATGAACTCTATGAGAAATTGGTAAGGAAATTTCGCTTTCCGAAGGCTAAAGTGGATCAAATTATAAATTTTATTCGTAAAAATACCGAAATGCTGACTTATACTCCTTTATCAACACCAGTTTGTAGGGATCCTGATGACGATCGTGTTCTTGCATCTGCGGTAAGTGGGAATGTAGACTGCCTTATCAGTGGAGATGAGGACTTACTTGTTTTAAAGAACTTTCAGGGTCTTCCAATTATTAGACCAGGTGATTTTTGGAGATTTGAGAAAGAAAAAATTGGGTTGTACGGCAGATAGCATAGTGTATTTTTATTTATCAGTCCGTTTTAAATCAGGAGTTTTAATTGAAAAGTGGTAGAAATAATAAAGTTATTTTAATTGATGGAAATAATATTGCATATAGAGCCTTCTATGCACTTCCTGATAGTATTTCCACTTCATCTGGTATTATAACCAATGCAGTTTTAGGATTCACAAATATGCTGTTAAAACTTATAGAAGAACAGCATCCGGATACAATATTATGTGCTTTTGACAGTAAGACTCCTACGTTCAGGCATAAAATATTTGACCGGTATAAAATAAATAGAAAAAAAATGCCCACGGAACTATCGAGCCAGTTTCCTTTAATTAAAGAGGTTCTTGATGTCTTTAATATTATTTATTTAGAAAGAGATGGCTTTGAGGCTGATGACATACTTGCAGGAATAGTAAATAGTATTAAAGATGAATTTAATCAGATAATAATAGTTACTGGCGATAAAGACATATTGCAGTTAGTTTCCGGTAACATAAAAGTTATGGCAATTAAAAAAGGCATTACCGATACAGTAATTTTTGACAGGCTTAAAGTAGAGGAAAAATTTGGGGTTAAACCGGAAAATATGAAAGACCTTTTAGCCTTGATGGGAGATAGTTCAGATAATATACCGGGTGTCCCGGGAATAGGTCCAAAGACAGCCAGGTTGCTGGTGAAAAAATATGGGTGCCTGGAAGAAATTTATAAAAACATTAATAAAGTAGATAACCCACGGCTGAGAGAACTTTTGACAAATAATAAAAAGCTTGCTGAATTGAGTAAAGAATTAACTACATTAAAAATAGCCCGGGATACCGATGTAAGTGAATTTATAAATAAAAGTTTTAAGAACATTAGTTTTAATAAGGTCAAGCAATTGTTTGAAAGTCTTGAGTTCAGATCTCTGGAAAAAAGACTGGTTAACCTGAAAGATAAGATTGATTTTAAGGAAGAAATCCCCGTGGTTAAAAAGAGAGCAGATAAAATTAATTTAAAACGTTTAACCGGAGGTTCAAACTTAGAAATTTTAAATAAAAATCTTACTAAGAACATATATATTACAGAATTTACAGGTGGTGATGTGTTTTACGGTATTATTTTATATTCTGGAGTAGATAGCGCCTTTTTAATTGAAAAGGATAGTCTAAATGAAGGTACTATAAAAGAGACTATAAAAAAATTGCTCGAAAATAAAGAAATTGAAAAATCAGGTTTTGATTTTAAAAGAATATACAAGATTTTAAAGGATTATGGTATTTGTTTAAGCGGGAAGTTTATAGATTATAAAATATTATATTTAATCTTGAATCCACTTAAATCTACAACTACCCTGGATGAGATAACAGGTGATCTGCTAAATATTGAAATAGAAGATATCGAATTAAGTGAAGGCAAAGATGGCAGTGATTTAATTGAATTCAAGGATATAAAAGAAAAAAAACAGCTAACACTTGATTTATATAAGGATGAGAAACAGAAAATAAAGGCGGACAAGAAATATTTGGACGGGATATTAAGAAGATTAAGTCTATATAAAAAAATTGAGACTGGATTACTTGAAAAAATAAAAAAGGAAAAACTGGATAAGTTATACTGGAGGATAGAAGAGCCGCTTATACAGGTGCTGGCTGAGATGGAATATACAGGTGTTAATATAGATAATAAATATCTAAGCAGTTTAATTGAGGAATATGAACTGGATATAGAAAGACTTGAGAAAGAAATTTATAAGCTTTGCGGTGAGGAGTTTAATATAAATTCTTCACAGCAACTGTCGGAGATTCTTTATAGAAAGCTGAACCTTCCGGTCACAAAAAAAACTAAAACCGGATTTTCTACAGATGCAGGTGCTCTTAAAGCTATTTATGACAGCTCTCCTATAATAAGAAAAATACTGGACTGGAGGGAAAAAACCAAACTAAAAAATACTTATATTGATGTTCTACCCGCCTTGATAGATCCTGAAGACTTGAGAGTACATACTACATACAATCAATTAGGAACGTCTACCGGAAGGATAAGCAGCAGTGACCCCAACCTGCAAAATATTCCCGTAAGAACTGATTATGGAAGACAGATAAGAAAAGCTTTCATACCTGGAAAAGGCTATGATTTGATTCTGGCTTCAGATTATTCTCAAATTGAGTTGAGGGTGCTGGCGCACTTATCAGGGGATGAGAATCTGTTGGGTTCATTTAACAGGAAAGAAGATATACATACCCGCACAGCATCAGAGATATTCAGAGTAAGTTATGATGATGTTGATGTTACTTTAAGAAGAAAGGCAAAAGCTATAAATTTTGGGATAATATATGGAATGACCGAGTATGGTCTAAAGAGCAGGCTTTCTATCTCGGAAGAGGAGGCTAAAGAATATATTCAGAAGTATTTTGATAGATACCCCGGGGTGAAAAAGTATTTAAAATTTTTAATAGATGATGCATACAAAAAAGGTTACACCACCACAATTTTTGGTAGAAAAAGATACTTAAAAGAGCTGGGAAGCAGTAATGTTAGAATAAGAAGTCTGGGAGAGAGATTTGCAGTAAATACTCCCATACAGGGAAGTGCTGCAGATATAATGAAACTTTCTACTGTAATTCTTTTTAACAAATTAAAATTAAATAACATAGAAAGTAACATAATACTTCATGTTCATGATGAACTGGTATTGGAATTAAAGGAAAGAGATTTAGAAAAAATTAAAAAAATAGTGATAGAATCAATGGAAAATTGTGTGAGTTTAAAAGTAAATCTTAGAGTGGATATAAAAACTGGCAAGAATTGGTATATTTAAAAAAATATTTTATAATATTGATTATTCTTTTCTTGCATGCTATCCTTTGCGAGTATTAAAAAAGGAGATTGATTTATAAAAATATGACTGAGAATAATATTTATAACAAACTAACAAATGAAAACTGTATGATAAAAAATGAAAATGGTGAGATGGTTCCCAATTATGATCTCACTATGATTAATTTGAATGATGGTGATGTGGTTAAGGGTAAGGTAGTAAAGATCGATAAAGATGAAGTTTTAGTTGATGTGGGCTTTAAATCAGAAGGAGTTATACCCCGGAGTGAGCTATCAATAAGAAATGATGTAAAACCTGAAGATGTCCTGAAGGTTGATGATGAAATAATGATAATGGTAATTCAGAAGGAAGATCAAGATGGCCGCCTCATACTATCAAAAAAAAGAGCTGAAGTAGAGCAAAATTTTGATAGGATAGAGAAAATATATGAGAATGGCGATATTATTGAAGGTGAGATTATAGAGTGCGTCAAAGGAGGCCTGATTGTAGATATAGGACTAAGGGGATTTTTACCGGCATCATTAATAGATGTGAGAAAAACTAAAGATCTTGAATCCTTTATTGGTGAAAGATGTGTATGTAAAATTATTGAAGTCGATAGACATAGAAATAATGTTGTCCTATCAAGGAAAGTCATTATAGAAGAGGAGAGAAAAGAACAACGAAAAGAAATACTCAATAGTATAGAAATCGGTCAAATAAAAAAAGGTATAATTACGAGTATCGCAGATTTCGGAGCTTTTGCTGATGTAGATGGTGTTGATGGTCTGATACATATATCTGAACTTTCCTGGAATCATGTAAAACATCCTTCGGAAGTGGTTAATGTTAATCAAGAAGTAGATGTAGAGATATTAGGTATTGATTATGAAAAGCAAAGACTATCTCTGGGTTTAAAGCAAACCCAAAAGGATCCCTGGTTGGAAAGAATAAAAGATTATTCAGTAAAAGATGTGGTAAAGGGTAAAGTGACTAGAATGGTAAAGTTCGGATTATTTGTACAGACAGAGGAAGGCCTTGAAGGCCTTGTGCACATATCTGAATTAAGTCTGGAACCGGTAAATAGGCCAAGTGATGTTGCGAAAATCGGGGATGAGCTGATGGTTAGAATTATTGATATAGATTTTGATAAGAGAAGAATGGCTTTCAGTGTTAAGCAAGTCGAGAATCCAGTTGAAGATAAAGAAGAAGAAAAAAAGGTTAAAGATTCAAAATCAGAAGAAAAGATTGAAAAAAAAGAAGTTTTAGATAAAGAAGAAGAAAAAAAGGTTAAAGATTCAAAATCAGAAGAAAAGATTGAAAAAAAAGAAGTTTTAGATAAAGAATCCAATAAAAAAAGGCAAATAAAAGAAATATTGAAAGAAATGAAAGAAGAAGCCAATATAGAGTAGCATGTTTCAACAGTTCAAATTTATGCCTTAAAATTGCTTAGAACCACGATAATGTTTTAGAAAAACCGTTAGATATATTATCTTTTTCACATTAATTATAATCTTTTTTGTCCAGACAGGAACTCATTAAATTATTAAATTAGCAGGAGGAATATACAATAGTAGTTTTAGGAATTAGCGGCAGGATCGCTTCGGGTAAAAGTACGGTAAGCAGATATATAAAAAAAATAAAGAAAAATACACTGATATTGGATGTAGATAAGGTAGCAAAAAACATCTATTCAAAAAATCCCGTAATCCTGAACGAACTTAGAAAAATATTTGGAGATGAAGTTTTTAATTCCGACGGGGATTTAATTTATAAATCTTTAGCAGAAAAAGTTTTTTCCAGCAAAACGGAACTGGAGAAATTGAACAGATTAATGTTTCCTTTAATTAGAAGTGAAGTGAAAAATATTTTAAATGAAAACCGGGACAAAAATTATATAATAATAGAAGCAGCAATATTATTTGACTGTAAATTGGACCTAATGTGCGATTATATTATTCTGGTTGATACTTCTGACGAGAGAAGAAAAATCTTTCTAAAGAATAAAAATTTTCTAGATGATGATATAGAATTAAGAATAGAAGGACAGCATATAAAAATAAATAGAAAGAAAGTGAATTTTATTATTAATAATAATAACTCAAAAGAGAGTTTGTTAAAAAAAGTAGAAAAAATTTTAAAAAATATTTAAGTATAAATAAAAAACACAGCATATGGTATGCTTGATTCTAAATTTAAAATAGTATCCAATTATTCTCCTCAGGGGGACCAGAATAAGGCTATTAGCCAGCTGACGAAAGGCATTAAAGATAATTTTAAATTTCAAAGTTTACTGGGAGTTACTGGTTCCGGAAAGACTTATTCAATAGCAAATGTGATAAAGAATGTTCAGCTTCCAACATTGGTTCTGGCTCCCAATAAGACACTTGCAGCCCAGCTTTGTAACGAGTTCAAGGAATTTTTCCCGAATAATGCAGTAGAATACTTTGTAAGCTATTATGACTATTACCAACCGGAAGCATATCTCCCCAGCAAGGATGTGTATATTGAGAAAGATACTTCTATAAATGAAGAAATAGAAAAGTTAAGATTATCCACCACTAATTCTCTCTATACCAGAAATGACGTTATAGCAGTTGCAAGTGTTTCCTGTATATATGGTCTGGGATCACCTTCTGAATACGGAAGACAGAGAATTATTTTAAGGTCAGGAGAAGAATTTCCAAGAGAGGAGATAATAGATAGGTTGGTCAATATAAGATACGAAAGAAATGATTATGATTTTGTCAATGGTAAATTCAGAGTCAAAGGGGATACAATTGAAATATTCCCGGCATATCAGGACAAGGCTGTAAGAGTGCAGCTTTTAGGAGATGCATTAGAAAGAATTGTCGAGTTTAATCCTGTGTCAGGAGAGATTTACGAAGAAAAAGAAGCATATATTATATCGCCAGCTACTCATTTTTTAGCAACCGTAGAATGGGTTGATAGGGCTCTAGAGACCATTGAAGAAGAGCTTGGGGAAAGAATAAAGTATTTTAAAAACCAGAATAAGCTGCTTGAAGCTCAGAGAATAGAATCAAGAACAAGATATGATATGGAAATGATAGAAGAATTAGGATTTTGTAGTGGTATTGAGAATTATTCAAGGCATATATTAGGAAAAAAACCAGGAGAAGCACCTAATACCCTGCTGGATTTTTTTCCTGATGATTTTCTTGTGGTTATTGATGAATCACATATTGCAATTCCTCAGATAAGGGGAATGTATGAAGGTGATCGCTCAAGAAAACAAACTCTGGTAGACTATGGATTTAGACTTCCTTCAGCTTTAGATAATAGACCATTAAAATTTGAAGAATTTGAATTAAAAGTCAGTAGAGTGATATTTACTTCAGCTACACCGGGTTCTTACGAGAGAAAAGTGAGTAGTCAAATAGCGGAACAAATAATAAGGCCTACCGGGCTAGTAGATCCAGAAGTCTCTGTAAGAAAAACAAGAGGTCAGATAGATGATCTAATATATGAGATAAAGAAAGTCGTGAGTAGAGGTGAAAGGGTTCTAGTAACTACTCTCACTAAAAGAATGGCAGAAGACCTTACTGATTATCTATCGGGTAAAAAAATTAAGGTCAGGTATTTACATTCCACTATAGATACGTTGGAAAGAGTGGAAATATTAAGGGGGCTACGGACTGGAGAATTTGATGTGCTGGTGGGAATAAATTTACTGAGGGAAGGATTGGATCTCCCGGAAGTATCATTGGTTGCCATATTAGATGCAGACAAAGCGGGGTTTCTAAGGTCAGAAATATCACTTATACAGACTATTGGAAGGGCAGCAAGAAATGTTAACGGAAAAGTTATAATGTATGCTGATGATATAACTAATGCCATAAAAAATGCACTATCTGAAACCGACAGGAGAAGAGACATGCAAACTGAATATAATAAGAAGCATAATATTACACCGAAAACTATAAATAAAACCATATCTGACATATTATATAGCAGAGGGATAAAGACCAAAAAGGAAGTGAGAGCTGATTTTAAAGTTAGTGAACAGAAAAAAAGATTCAGCGAATATAAATTGCTGGATATGGACCCTTCTAAAGCAGCTACTATAATAAGTGGCCTGGAAGAGGAAATGTACCTGGAAGCAAGGGAATTGAATTTTGAAAAGGCTGCTGCTATCAGGGATGAAATAAAGAGGATAAAAAAAATAACTAATATAGAGGTTAAAAGATAATACTTATGATAGAAGAAATAATAATAAAGGGTGCCAGGGAGCATAATCTTAAAAATATAAATTTAAGAATCCCTAGAAACAAGTTTATAGTTTTCACCGGCGTAAGTGGGTCGGGAAAATCATCACTGGCATTTGATACCATTTATGCTGAAGGACAGAGAAGATATGTAGAATCACTTTCTTCTTATGCAAGACAGTTTCTGGGACAGATGGAAAAACCAGATGTTGATTTAATAGAGGGCCTGTCACCAGCGGTATCCATAAATCAGAAAGGTGTTTCTAAAAATCCCAGGTCTACAGTAGGAACTATTACTGAGATATATGATTATCTCAGGGTTCTATATGCTCAAATTGGGATACCTTATTGTTATAGGTGTGGTAAGCTCATAACCAGACAGACAGTAGATCAAATAGTGGATAGAGTAATGGAATTACCTGAAGGAATGAAATTCCAGGTCCTTTCACCTATTATAAGGGGCAGAAAGGGTGAATATATAAAGACTTTAGAAAATGTCAAGAAGAGCGGATATGCAAGAGTTAGAATAGACGGAAGAGTTTATGAACTAGAAGAAGACTTTGATTTTAAATTAGATAAAAACGTTAAACATAATATTGAAGTTATAGTTGACAGACTAAAAATAAAACCGGATATAAAAAAAAGGCTTTCTGAAGATATTGAAATATCGCTTAAAGAAAGCAGCGGCGTTGTATATATTCAACTGCTGGATTCCGGAGAAATACACAGCTTCTCTGAAAATTTTTCCTGCGTAGATTGTGGAATAGATTTTGAGGAACTTACCCCCAGGATGTTTTCTTTTAATAGCCCTTATGGAGCCTGCAGGGAGTGTGGCGGTCTGGGTATAAGTAAGGAAATAGATCCTGATTTAATTGTAGAGCATCCTGAGTTAAGTATAATGGATGGGGCTATTCCTTTCTTTAATATGAGTTATTCAAATTATTATTCCCAGTTAATGAGAAGTCTGGCTGAAGAATATAAGTTCAATTTAAATACTCCTTTTAAGAATCTTGATGAATATGCAAAAAAGATAATCTTATATGGGACTGATGGAAAACGGATGAAAATTAGTTATATAAATTATAAGGGTAAATTAAGACATTATTATCTAAAATTTGAAGGTCTTGCCAGTAATTTGAGTAGAAGATATCTGGAGACAGAATCTGAGAGTCAAAGAATTAAAATAGAAAAAATGATAGGCAGCAGACCATGCAGTGGATGTAACGGTAAAAGACTACGGCAGGAAATCCTGGCAGTTAAAATTAGTTCGTTATCTATAGCTGACTTTTGTGAAAAAACAATTGAAGAGTGTATTGAGTGGTTAAGATCGCTTAAACTGACTGAAAGAGAAAAAATAATAGGTGAAAGACTGATTAAAGAAATTATCGAACGCCTGAATTTTTTAAAAGATGTGGGGCTTAGTTACCTGACTCTGGATAGGAAATCCAGCACTTTATCCGCAGGTGAATCCCAGAGGATAAGATTGGCCACGCAGATCGGGTCAGGACTGGTAGGAGTTCTATACATACTTGATGAACCAAGTATCGGTCTTCACCAGAGAGATAATAAAAAGTTAATAAATGCCCTAAAGCGGCTAAGAGATCTGGGAAATACCATAATAGTAGTAGAACATGACGAGGAAACCATAAGAAATTCAGATTTTGTAGTTGACATAGGACCAGGAGCCGGCATACATGGTGGAGAAATTGTATTCAGCGGAAAACTGGATGGCATATATAACTGTGATAAATCAATAACCGGAAAATATCTGAGCGGAGAAAGATTTATACCGATACCCGAAATAAGGAGGAACGGAAGCGGTAAATATATAATTATTAAAGGCGCCAGGGAACATAACTTAAAAAACATTGATGTCCATATAGATTTAGGAAAACTAATTGCAGTAACCGGAGTTTCCGGGTCCGGTAAAAGCACCCTTGTAAATGAAATATTGTATCCGTCTCTTTCAAATTTGCTGTTAAGAACAAACCGCAGTGTCGGTGCGCATGACGGAATACTCAATTACGAGAATCTGGATAAAGTGATTGTTATTGATCAGTCACCGATAGGAAGGACTCCACGCTCAAATCCGGCAACATATACAGGTGTTTTTACTTATATAAGGGAGTTGTTTTCAAAAACGCATGATTCCAAAATTAAAGGCTATAAGCCAGGCAGGTTTAGTTTTAATGTAAAAGGTGGAAGATGTGAAGCTTGTAATGGGGATGGTCTTATTAAAATAGAGATGCATTTTCTACCTGATGTTTATGTACCCTGTGAAGTTTGTAAAGGCAAGAGATTTAACCGTGAAACTTTAGAAATAAAATACAAAGGAAAAAATATTGATGGTGTTCTGAATACGACTGTTGAAGAAGCCATGAACTTTTTTAAAAATATTCCAAGAATCAGCAAAAAACTGGAATTAATTAATGATGTAGGTTTGGGGTATATTAAATTAGGGCAGCCTTCTACAACCTTATCAGGTGGAGAGGCACAGAGGATCAAACTTTCTACAGAACTTTCAAAAAAGAGTACAGGCAATACTTTATATCTGTTGGACGAGCCAACTACCGGACTGCATTTTGATGATATAAATAAGTTACTGGCAATATTGAAGAGATTAGTTGATGCAGGAAATACTGTGCTGGTAATTGAGCATAATCTTGAAGTGATTAAAACTGCTGATTATATTATAGACCTTGGGCCTGAAGGGGGAAATAAAGGCGGAAGAATTATTGCCCAGGGGACTCCAGAAGAAGTAGCAGAAAACAAAAATTCTTACACAGGAAATTTTCTAAAGATGCATATGGATAAAAATTTGGTTAAGGAACAACTGTATGAATACGGTAGCAGTAGATAAAAAAATAAATAAAAATAATTATCAGGAGTATGAAATAAAGGAAATTTTAAAGATACTGCCGAAGAAGTCCGGAGTGTATATTTTTAAAAATTCTAAAGGCAAAATCATCTATATTGGTAAAGCAAATAATCTTTACAGCCGGGCAAAAAGCTATTTTCAAGATAGAAGTGATAATTTTTTATATGCTAAGCCTTTAGATTTTGCAAAAAGAATTAAATCCATAGATTACATAGTCACAGATAATGAAACAGAAGCACTAATACTTGAATGTAGTTTAATTAAGAAAAATAAACCAAAATATAATATAGATTTAAAAGATGACAAGTCATATCCGTTTATTGCGGTTACAGTTAACGAAAAATTTCCAAGAGTGTTTTTAACCAGAGAAAGAAACATTAAGGGTGCAAAATATTTCGGGCCTTATACTGATGCAGGAGCTGTAAGAAAAGCTCTTGAATATTTGAGAAGAATATTTCCTGTAAGGGATTGCAGGAAAGCCAGGCCAGGTAAAAGTACAAATATGCCCTGTCTCAATTACCATATTAAATTATGCCCGGCTCCGTGTGATGGTAATGTTTCTCAAGAAGAATATCGCAAGAATATTGACTTTATAATGCTATTTCTAAAGGGAAAAGATAGAACTATTATTGACTGGTTAAAAGCAAAAATGGAGCAGTATTCAAAGAATAGAGAATTTGAAAAAGCAGCAGAACTTAGGAATAAAATAGAGGATATTAATAAACTTCATAATGACCAAAAAATATTCTTTACCGCTGAAAGTACATGGGATTTTATTTCTACTGCCAGAGATGCAGATGACGCAGTTATAAGTCTATTTACTTATAGATCAGGAGTACTGGCAGTTGTTAGTAATTTTACTATAAATAACACCAGATATTTTAATGATGAGGAAATTTTATCCAGCTTTATTGAAAATTATTATTCAAATATAAACGATATTCCCTCTAAGATTTTCTGTCCTTTTGAGATTAAAAACACAGAATTGATATCAAAGTGGCTGACTGAAAAGAAAGGTGGAAAGATTGAAATATGTGTTTCAAAGATTGGTGAGAAGAAAAAAATAATGGAGATGGCAGTAAGAAATTCAAAGTTATACTTGGAGAAAAAAAAGTTTGAGAAAAATACCGGGCACAGTAAGATTTATAAAAACTTTGTCAAGTTAAAGAAAGTTCTTGGACTGGTGAATATTCCCAGAAGAATAGAATGTTTTGATATTTCCAATCTAAAAAATACATTCCCTGTGGGATCAATGTCTGTTGCTCTGAATGGTAAACTGCTAACGAATGATTATAGATATTTTAAAATAAAAACAGTAGCCGGTCAGGATGATTGCAGAATGATGGGAGAAATTGTCACCAGAAGGTTAAGATATCTGGAAGGTGGGGAAATAAAAAAAAGAAACAGCTTCTATGAAAAACCTGATTTAATAATAATCGATGGCGGCAAGGCACAATTTAATACTGCAAGTAAATTAATAAGTAAAAGACAAATACAGGATATTGATATCATCAGCATTGCAAAAAAAGAAGAAACAATATTCTGCAGCAAATATCCTGATGGAATTAAGCTTGATTTAAGTGACAATTATATGCACGTTCTTATAAAGGTTAGAGATGAAGCTCACAGGTTTGCTGTAAACTATCACAGGCGGTTAAGGGGTAGGAGTATGACTGATTCTCTGCTGGACTGGATAAAGGGCATAGGAGAAAAAAAGAAGAAATATATTTTTGAAAATATAAGCTCAATTGAAGAATTAAAAAGCAAGACCATAAAGGATTTGATGAATATAAAGGGATTAAATTATAAAGATGCAACTAATATATATAGAAATATCCATAGATAAAGGATAAGGTGGTCAATTTGCTAAAATGGTTTTTAGATTGGGTGATACTTACTTTTTCTATAGCAGTTGCTTCATATTTTTTACCATTTATATATATATCAGGAGATACTACCTGGGATAAATTTAAGATTGCTTTTCTGGCTGGTTTACTTCTGGGTTTATTCAATCTACTGGTTAAGCCTATTGTTAAAATCTTATCTCTGCCCATTAATATATTAACTCTGGGACTTTTCAATATTATTATAAATGCGGGTATGTTATGGATTGTAGATTCAATTATTAAAGGATTGGAAATAGAGGGTTTCCGGGGATATGTCTGGAGCTCTATAGTTATCAGCATTATCAGTATAGTAGTTTCTAAAATTATTTTCTTTAGAGAAAAAAAAGATTAAAAAGATTAAAATATTATATATTTTAAGCGTATGTTCTGATATTCTAAAAATAGAAATATGATTGCAAAGAAAGAAAAAAAAGAAAGTAAGATAAAAATAGTTATAATTACCGGATTATCTGGAGCTGGAAAGACAGAAGCCCTTAAATACTTTGAGGATGCGGGCTATTATTGCATAGATAATTTACCGGCTCATCTTTTATTGAATCTTATTGATTATTTCTCTATGGAGGACAGGAATATTAACAAAGTAGCCTTTGCAATAGATTTAAGAAGCGGGTATTTTTTTGATGAAATATACAAGACTCTGGATAAGCTTAATGAGAGAAAAATAGAATATAAAATCCTGTTTTTAGAAGCCTCCAAGAGCGCAATAGTAAAAAGATATTCTTTAACCAGAAGAAAGCATCCGTTAGTGGAGAATGGCAATCTTGGGAGTGGAATTGAAAGAGAAATTGAAAAAATGAGCAGGCTCAGAGAAATAGCTGATGTTGTAATAGATACCTCACTATTAAATTCAAAAGAGCTGAGGATGGCTATAACAGAATGCATGATGAGTGGTGTTGAAAAGAGTAAGCTTCTACAGATATCAATTACTTCATTTGGATATAAATATGGATTACCTGAAAGTGTGGATATTGTGATGGATGTGAGATTCCTGCCAAATCCATTTTATAATGAGGAATTAAAGGATGTGGATGGAAGAAACAAAAAAGTGATTGATTTTGTCTTATGCCGGGAAGAAACAAAGGAATTTCTGCGTATTTTTGAAAATATGCTGGACTTTTTAATTCCTAATTATATTGCAGAGGGGAAAAGCTATTTAGGTATTGGTATAGGATGTACAGGTGGAAAACACCGTGCAGTAGTAATATCTGATAAGATATATGAATATTTAAAATTAAAAGGTTATTCTATAAAATTATTCCATAAAGATATTGGTAAAAATAATTAATTTTAACGGAAATAACTTACGTTTCTAATACAGACCAGAGATATTTTTTTATAAAAATTTTGTAAAATTTTACTTTATTGATTTAAGTAAATTTGTTAAAATTACACGGTTTATATTTAATTAGAAGTATTTTATGTTTGTATAAAATATTTTTAATCTCTGATTATTATGTTTTAGTAAGGGGGGAATAAAATGGCAATAAAAGTAGGAATCAATGGGTTTGGAAGAATAGGCAGGCAGTTCTTAAGGGCAAAATTAAAGTATGATAAAGATAATAATATGGATATTGTAGGTATCAATGATCTTTATGACTCAAAAACTCTCGCCCATCTTTTGAAATATGATTCAATATATAGAACTCTGGATGCTGAGATTAAAGCCGGGGATGATTACATAGAAGTTAATGGAGAAAAAATAAAGATTACATCTATTAAAGACCCCGGAATGCTCCCATGGAAGGACCTGGGGGTTGATGTTGCTCTGGAATCTACAGGGTTATTCACAACCAGAGAGGATGTAACCAAACATTTGACTGCCGGAGCTAAAAAGGTAGTAGTCTCTGCACCCTGCAAAAAGGACGGAGCGGATATCACAATGGTGCTGGGTGTAAATCATAACAAGTACAACAAAGATAAGCATAATATAATTTCAAACGCTTCTTGCACCACAAATGCACTTGCACCATTATGCAAGGTTCTGCATGATAATTTTATTATAAAGAATGGTATTATGACTACCATACATGCTTATACTAATGATCAAAAAATCCTGGATTTACCTCATAAAGACTTAAGAAGAGCCAGAGCGGCAGCCTTATCGGCTATACCTACATCAACCGGTGCTGCGAGTGCAATAGGTTTGGTAATTCCTGAACTGAACGGTAAGCTTGATGGTATGGCAGTTAGAATTCCAATACCTGTAGGTTCATTAGTTGATTTAACGGTAGAAGTTGAAAAGGACTGTTCGGTTGGAGATGTAAACACTGCTTTCAAAAAAGCTTCAAATGAGCCGGGATTTAAAGGGATACTTAGATATTGTGAAGATCCAATTGTATCTGCAGATATTATTGGTGATGCCCATTCTACAATTTTCGATGCTCTATGTACTTTAAAGCAGGATAATTTGATTAAAGTTTTATCATGGTATGATAATGAGTGGGGATATTCAAGCAGACTATATGATGTAATTAATTTTATTATGAAATAGTTAGTAAATAGATGTAAATAATAAAAAACCGGGGTTTTTAAACCCCGGGTCTTTGTAAAATAAGGCTTTGGTGGTGAAAATGTTTAATAAAAAAACAATAGAAGATATTGATGTTAAAAATAAAAAAGTATTGGTCAGAGTGGATTACAATGTTCCTCTGGACAGTGAGTTGAATGTTACTGACGATACAAGAATCAGACTATCCTTACCAACTATTAATTATCTGATTAAAAACAATTCCAAGGTTATTTTGATGTCACATCTGGGAAGGCCAAAAGGGGAGGCTGAAGATAAATTCAGGCTGGATCCTGCAGCAAAAAGGCTGGAGCAATTGATTGGTAAGAAAGTTATGAAATTTGACCAGATTTATTCCCAGGAAATTAAAGAATATGTAGATACTGAAATGGATTATGGTGAAATTATAATGCTTGAAAATCTGAGGTTTGATCCCGGAGAAAAGGCAAATAGTAATGAATTCTCAAAATCACTTGCTTCCCTAGCAGATATATATGTCGATGATGCTTTCGGTGCGGCGCATAGAATCCATGCATCTGTTACGGGAGTAACCAAATACCTTCCGTCAGTAGCAGGATTTCTAATGAAGAAAGAAATTGAGGTTTTAACATCTCTTCTGGAGTCACCTAAAAGGCCTTTTCTAACCATACTTGGAGGAAGCAAGGTTTCGGATAAAATAAAGGTTATAAAAAACTTGTTAGGTAAAGTGGATAACTTAATATTAGGTGGCGGAATGACCTATACTTTCTTAAAAGCACAGGGTTATGAGGTAGGTAAATCGATTTGTGAAGACGATCAGACTGGTTTTGCAAAAGAAATGCTTGCACTGGCCAAAAAGAATAATGTTAATCTAGTACTGCCTATAGATATTGTTGTTGCAAAAGAATTTGATGGTGATGCAGAAAAAAAACTAGTATCTGTACAATCAATGCCGGTAGATTGGATGGGTATGGATATTGGAGATAAAAGTGTAGAATTATTTAAAAAAGAAATTTTAGGTGCCAGGACTATTTTCTGGAATGGTCCTGTCGGTGTTTTTGAATGGGATAGTTTTTCAAATGGAACCAGGAGTATCGCTTATGCAATTGCCGCAAGCACGGCAGTTACTGTGGCGGGTGGTGGAGACACACTGGCAGCATTAAAAAAATATAATCTATCCTCAAAATTTTCACATGTTTCAAGTGGTGGGGGAGCTGCTATAGAACTCCTTGAGGGTAAGGAATTACCTGGTGTAAGCTCTCTTTTAGATAAATAATTGAAAATAATGTAAATTATTTTGAAAGGAATTATAGAAATGAGAAAACCTTTTATAGCTGGGAACTGGAAAATGAATATGACTCATTTGGAAGCTGTAAATTTTATGCAGGATCTTGAATATAAGTATAAGAATAAAAATAATTGTGAAGTAGCAGTCTGCCCGCCTGCAACAGCTTTAAAGAGCGTGAAAACCATAATTGACAGTGATAATCTTGAAGTTAAGCTTGGCGCACAGAATATGTATTACGAGTCTAGAGGTGCTTTTACAGGGGAGATTTCACCAGAAATGCTAAAAGCATTGGGTGTTGAATATGTAATAATTGGTCATAGTGAAAGAAGGCAGTATTTTGGTGAGACCAACAAGGATGTTAACAGAAAAGTAAACGCTGCTTTTAACACAGACTTGAGACCCATTATGTGCATTGGTGAATCGTTGAAAATAAGAGAAAGTGGTAAGGCTGAGGAATTTGTTATGGGCCAACTGAAAGAATGTCTGGTTGGTATTGATGAAGAGGATATTGTTGATCTTACTATAGCCTATGAACCAATCTGGGCTATTGGTACCGGTAGAACTGCGACATCGGAAGATGCAAATGATATGTGCCTGGCTATAAGAAGGAAGATAGAAGAAATTTACAATAAAAAGATTTCTGAAATTATAAGAATTCAGTACGGTGGAAGTGTTAAACCCTCCAGTATTTCAGAACTTATGAACATGTCAGATATTGATGGAGCATTGGTTGGTGGCGCGAGTTTGGAAGTTGATGATTTTATAGCAATAATTAATTATTAGGATAGCAGTGACACATAGAGCTAAAACAATAAAACCAATTTGTTTAATAATATTAGATGGATGGGGTCTTTCCGCCCAGATTGATGGCAATGCTATTAGACTTGCTAAAACTCCCCATATGGATAATAATTATAAAATTTATCCGAACACCAGACTGGATGCATCAGGAGAAGCAGTAGGACTTCCAGAAGGTCAAATGGGAAATTCAGAAGTAGGTCATCTAAATATTGGAGCGGGAAGAGTTGTATACCAGGAATTAACAAGAATAAATGAAGAAATTAAAAACGGTGCTTTTTTTAAAAATAAAGTATTAATTAAAACCATCGAAAATGTAAAAAAAAATAATAACAGTCTACATCTGATGGGGCTGGTATCAGATGGTGGTGTGCATAGCCATATAGAACACCTTAAAGCATTAATTAATCTGGCCAATAACAATAAAATAAAAAATTTATTTATACATGCTTTTCTTGATGGAAGAGATGTTCCTCCCAGAAGTGCTGCACCTTTTCTAAATGAGGTAGATGATTATTTAAAAAATAAAAGTATCAGTGGACAGATTGCTACAGTCAGCGGAAGGTATTACAGCATGGATCGGGATAATAGATGGGACAGAGTTAAAAAAAGCTATGATACTCTGGTATACAGAATTGGTGAAAAATTTAAAACAGCTGCAGAAGTTGTTGAATCTTCCTACAGCAATAATGTGGATGATGAATTTGTTATCCCGTCTATAGTTGAAAGTAAGGATGAAGAAAAAGCAAAAATCAAGTCAGGTGATTCTATAATATTCTTTAATTTCAGATCTGATAGGGCAAGGCAGATTACAAGAGCATTTATAAGTAAAAGTTTTGATAAATTTGATAGAGGCGAAATACCACCAAAAGTCCACTTTGTATGTATGACTCAATATGATAAGGAATTCAACACCCCGGTAGTATTTCCGCCTGTAGAAATAAAAAATACTCTGGGAGAGGTTATATCAAACAACAGTTTAAAACAATTAAGAATTGCTGAAACCGAGAAGTATGCCCATGTCACTTTTTTCTTTAATGGTGGTATTGAAAAACCATTTGAAGGCGAGGATAGAATATTGATTCCTTCTCCAAAGGTTGCAACTTATGACTTGAAGCCGGAAATGAGCGCCTTAGAAGTTACTGATACTGTGATAGATAAAATTAGATTAAATAAATATGATGTAATAATATTGAATTATGCAAACCCTGATATGGTGGGCCATACCGGACATATTGATGCTGCAATAAAAGCTGTCGAAACTGTAGACAGATGTGTGGGAAGAGTAGTTGAAGAATTAAATAAAAATGGTGGACTGGCGTTAATAACAGCGGATCATGGCAATGCAGAGGAAATGATAAACTGTATTAGTAGAAAAGTTATAACTGCTCACTCAACATCACCGGTACCTTTTGTGGCCTGTAGAACGGAAATAAAGTTGAAAGATGAAAATAACAACTTTAAATTAAGTGATATTGCGCCTACAATATTGGATTTTTTAAAAATAGAAAAACCAGAGGGAATGACAGGGGAATCTCTTATATTTAATTAAGTTTTTATTTTACTAAAAGAAGTTTTATAATAACCTTTATAGTAAAAATGTGTTTTTACTATATTGGTTTTTTGATAAAATGTAGGCTAAAAGCTAATTTGTGTTTATTATGATTTTGGAGGAAGAATAAATATGGGTTCTGTTTTTCTGAATATTTTGTTTTCGATTCATACTATTGCTAGTGTGGGGCTAATATTATTAATCTTATTACATGCCGGGAGAGGAGGAGGCATCTCTGGTTTATTCTCTGGCATGGTAGAAACTTTTGACGGTACAGGAATTGTTGAAAAAAATCTTGACAGGATTACAATTGTACTGAGCCTGGTTTTTACTGTTACAACTATAATGCTATTTATTTTTTTATAAATAAATAGAAATATTAGCTGATTTACATGATTAGTTTAATCTAACCTATTTGTTTATTGCTCACGATCTTTCTGTAGTGAAACATGTAAGCTAAACTTTTATGAGCGGAAAAGTGAATAAATCAAATAAAAAAATAATACTAATTGTTTTACTGATTCTGATATTTATGAGCATTTATATGTATTCATGTGAGTATAATGATTTGGGACTATTTACTAAATTGGATGGTAAAGAAGAAATTAATAATGGGAAAAATGTTGCCGATGAATTTAATATTAGTAATTTTCTTAAATTGAAGGCGGAACAAAAAAATAAAAATCCTTTAAATGATATTAATATCAGGAAAGCTATATTTTATGCAATAGACAGGGAAAGGATTGTTAATGAATTGCTTGGTAAATATAGCGAGGCACTTAATAGTTTATTTGCAATAGATTCGTATTATTATTACCCGGCCTGGTCAGAGTATGATTATGATTTAAATAAGGCAAAAGAATATTTGAGTAAAGCAGGATATGGTGTTGATAATCCACTATACATTACCATAGGTACTACAAGTGATAAAAGTGAAGAGCAGAAACAGATAATAGAGGATATGATTAAAGAAGATCTGGAGAAGATTGGTATAAAATTAGGGATATTCAACGAACCTTCTGAGGAGTGGTATCCGGATTATGTTCTCAGCGGTAACTACGAACTTGGTGTTTTATCAATAAAAAACTTTGATGGCAGCAGTTTAAACTCCAATTTTAGTTCTGATAAATTACCGTCCCTGGCAACAGAAGAGAATAAGAATTGTCTGAATTTTTACTGGTATAAAAATTCCGACGCTGACGAAATTCTAAAAAAAGTTATAAATGAAAGTGATGCAGAAAAGAGAAAAGAATTATTTCAGAATTTACAGGATATTTTAGC
>JADBLP010000100.1:0-2249 GCA_014894375.1 Actinomycetota bacterium
TTTCATTTTTACAGGCCTATTACCTAACTGTCTACGCTTAAATCTTATGGATTACCCCAAAAGACTCCAAGACTCGCTACTGGTGATTCGGCTATAATCTTACCAGACAGGGTTTCCACCTGCTAAATATCACGACCTAAGCCTGGCCGCACGTACAATATTCCCCCTGTTGCATTCAGAAGTAAAAGGGATGTGTTCTTATTCATTCTTAATAACATCATTTTCAGGTCCGATATTTATTATTTAAAATTATTTTTTGTTTTCTTTTCTATATTTTACAACAAAATTCTTTACTTAATTATAGCGAAGGAGTGGATAGTATCAACTCTATTTCGCCTATATTATTTATTGCACCTGTTGTTACTGCAATTCCACCCGGAGTAGCATCGTTGTACTCATCATAACCATCTGCTGAAACCGTAAGAGTGTAGAACCCAACAGGAAGCTGTTCAATGGAAAAGTTACCTTCAGTATCAGTTTCTGTAAAGCTGTCAAAATTATATGTACTACCTCCAGACAGAGTAACACTTACCGTTGCTCCATTAATAAATGTTAATTCGCTTCCAGCTTCTTTCACAATTCCTGAAATTACTCCAGGTTCTTCAACTAAAAACACGACATCAACTACGGTATTTTCACCATTCACTACTACAACACCACTTTCTGAATAATCATCGTAACCTTCTGCATTCACATTTAGAGTATAGGTGCCTGCTGGGACATCAACCAAATTAAATGTACCTATTGGCTCTTCAGTTGAAGTTGTGGTTGTATTCGTAAAGATATATACTCCGCCGGTAAGTTCTATACTTGCTCCACTTATTCCTACTAATGCCAAATTTCCGCTCTCGTAATAAGACACACTTCCAGAAACTAAACCTACACCTCCGGGAACCTCTCCAGTTGAATAAGTTTCTGATGAAAGACTAATAACCGGTTCCATTTTGTATTTTCCGTTGCCTGTCTTTTTCACTGATTTTTCAGCATCAAAATCTATGGTCAATTTGGTAATCATGCCTTCCACAATTTTAAAAGGATGGTTTAATTTTATTCCGCTATTAGCACTACTGGGAATTTCAAGAGGTACTGTTTCCGTTGGTCCATTTGGTCCATCTTCCCCTTCTAAAACCAGTGAAGCATCTCCATTCAGGAAGATTCTAAGTTGAGTATATTTATTGGGCTCAAGCTCCAAAGATGCTAATAACATGGACACATCCTCTAATTTTATAAGGTCAACCGGTAAGCCTCCACTCCATTCCTTTAATACTTCCCAAGACCCTTCTTCACCGTTATTCGCAATATGCCCTTCTATTTTAGAGATATTAATATTCACTTCTTTATAATCTCCCGGGGCATCGGTAAGATAAATTTTAAGAGTTCCCGTACCCAATCCTCCTGGAACCACTAAATCACTAACACATCCTGTAAGAAAAATAAGACTAATCCCTAACAATAATAAAAATTTAAAATACTTTTTCATTTCCCCTTACTCCTTTTTTATCATTAAAAAATGATAATATTTTTACTGAAAATTTACCAAAAAATCAAATTATTCTTTAAAGGTTTTCATACCAAGCAAAAAAAGTCGGCGATCTGGCAGTCATAGCAATTCATTGCTTTATATCCATAACTTTGCGTCCTGTCCTTTCGAATAGTTTGCCTTTATCAACTTTTTTGTTTTGGCTTAGGCAAGTCACTTCCTTTAAAATATAATAAAACAAATCACTATCTAAAGCTATCTATTTGATAAATATTTTAATTAAACATAATACACTGTTTTCTAAAGATAATATAATCAGATTAAAATTACAAGTAATTGTTTGAGTCTAATATAAAATTTGCAACATTGAAGAATATTTATATTTAACAATTTACCACAATATTTAAACCGTTATATCTTATGTTTCGCTTTAACCTAGCTAAATAACTGTATACTAATGACCTAATAAGTCAATAAAAGTTTTTGTTGAGAATAATTTTTAATTCTAAAATAAACTTATTTTCTCTACTACAAGATTATTCTTTTAAAACCAGAAAGATATATCCACTATTTACATCATTATTCTACTTTTTAAGTTAAAAACCCTTCTTTTTATATAAAAATATTTATAAAAATCGAGTAGGAGGTAGATAATTAATTTATCTACCGTCCTCTCACACCACCGTACGTACCGTTCGGTATACGGCGGTTCGCTAGAAATTAGCTACTTGTGTATACATTTTCGCTGTTTCTTCTGTTATCAAACGCC
>JADBLP010000002.1:0-2215 GCA_014894375.1 Actinomycetota bacterium
ATCTCCTAATTTCTTAGGAAGAATCTTTCAGGTAAAAGGACAGAGTAAGAGAGTAGTATCATTATTTTCTTATTCTGTCCTTTTTATTTATGTAAAAAATAATTTTTGCAATCACTTAAAGACTGATAAAGGCAACCTATTCCGAAAGAATAGGGCGCCATGTGAAATTTAAAATATTTAATTAAATTAAAGGAGGAAATTAAAATGAAAAAGTATCTAATCTTATTATTAGTAACAGCAATTCTTTTTATTCCTACACTTGTTTTTGCCCAAGATTATCATCTACCTACCTTGGCAGTAGTATCTTTTGAGAATCACTCGAAAGTCAAGGTACCTGACCTGGAGAATATGGGATTACAATTTTTAGAAAGTGCTTTAGCTAAATCAGGAATGTTTACCTTACTAGATCGGCTTACCGTACAAAAGTCGTTAGAAGAAATTGGTTTTAGTAGTGCGTCAGGATTAGTAGATCCTTCCTTTGCTATACAGTTAGGGAAAATGTTGGGAGCCAGATATTTAGCTACTGGTAATGTTATTGATATTACTATGAGGGTTACTGAATTTAGGGGCTATGGCATTTATACCAAAAGGACTGCGATTTCGGTAACGGTGGGATTGAGAGTAGTAGATGCCGAAAGAGGTACTATATTTTTCATAGATCAAGATGTGGCGGCTGAAGAATTACCTATTGATACAATGAATGAAACTTCTGGAGAAACTTACAGTGTTTATCAGAATCTTATGAAGCAGGCAATATTAAAATCAGTTTATAGTCTAAGACAGAGAGTAATAGCTGCAACACCGGAGGTCCCAAAGATTCCTAAAATGATCTTAGTACCTATCAATTCAGAACCGATAGGTGCAGATGTAGAAGTCAGCGGGATATTTTATGGGAATACTCCCTGTGAACTGCCTTTAGAAGAGGGCAAGGTATTAGAAATAACTATAAGTTTGGGTGGTTATGACCCCTGGATAAAGAAAATAGCGGTAAGCTCTGCTTTAGAAATAAATGCTAAATTAAATAAAAGTATATCTCCCACTGATACTTCCGATGTCAATGTTAATATAGGAATTACTCCTTCTGATTAGTAACCTGTTCTGAAAGAAAATAATATTCAAGAAAAGTTAGGATAATAGATAAAGTGAGGTAATAAAATGTTAAACCGAAAATATATAGTTTTATTTATCATGATAGTTAGTCTAATCTTACTTATTTCTAATCTAAGTTTTTCCCAAGAACTACCCCGAATAGTCGTAGTGGGAATCACCTCCACCGCTCCTGGTTATATCTGGAGAAGTGATTCACCTTTAGCTGCAGGCGCTACTGATTTAATGGTCAATGCCTTACTTAACACTAATCGTTTTCGGGTATTCGAAAGAGCCAAGTTGGATGCCATTTTACAAGAACAAGACTTCCAGCATTTTTCCGGTTTAGTAGATCAAACCACCGCAGTAAAATTAGGAAAGATGATCGGGGTAGATGCCATACTTACCGGCAGTATAACCAATATAAGTTTTAAAAAGGCTGAAGGGATAAAAATTGGGCCATTAAAGGTTGGAAAATCTTCTGCCAAGGTAGTAATGACTATTCGAATTATTGATGTAACTACCGGAGAAATCTTCTTTTCTACAGTCCAGGAAGAGATGGCCTCCAAATCTGCTATTTCTGGAGTATTACCCATTCCTATTCCTGGTGGTATAGGATTTTCTCATGAAGAAGCAGTGGATATTTTATCCGCGGTAGAATTGATTTGTAACAAAGTAGTCTTAAATTTTGTGGCCAAGATGGATAAAAAAACAGTCGAACTAAGTTCAGCACCTCTAGCAGGATATGTAGTAAAAGTAGAATCAACTTCTAGTGGGGGAATAACCCAGGTCTATATAAATCTGGGAGAAAATTCTGGTATCAAAGTGGGAGATGAAATAAGAATCTACCGTGAGGGAGAAGTAATCCTTGATCCCAAGACCAATGAAATCTTAGATAGAGAATTAGATTTAATCGCTCAAGCGAGGATAAAGACAGTTAAAGATAAACTCTCCATTGCCCTGGTTACCACCAAATTTACTAACCTACCAATACAGGAGACAGATATTGTGGAAGTGGTAAGGTGATAAATTCTATTTTAAACCTAAAATAATCAAAATATTAATATGGGGAGGTAATCTGAAATGAAAAACAAAATAATATTATCTATATTAATTTTAAGTATTATAG
>JADBLP010000005.1:0-2207 GCA_014894375.1 Actinomycetota bacterium
CGGGAAACCCAAAACTACTACCAATACACCAAAGAACTGCTCACTTCCTATCTTAACGACCTATACACCAAGGATGAAAGAAGGGTAGTAATCTATGGAACCAACCATCTGGCCGAGATAACCTATCTATCTCTCCTGGATAGTCCCTTAAAATTACACTCAATCATAACCGACGACCCCTCATCCTCAAAAAAGAAATACCTAGGTCACGAAGTTCTCACTATATCCGAATTCGCTCAAAAAGTATCTGAAACACTAAATCCAGAAAACTTAATCATACTTTCCACGGTCAGTCAGAAAGAAAATAAAATCCTAATTATCGAAATAAAAAAATATAAAAATATATCCCGAAAAATTAAAATAATCAATCTCGAAGATATCTTAAAAAATATCCAATAACAAATTAGCCGATTGAATACGCTTGCATTTCTCACTCGAATATAATATAATATTTTTAAGTTCACATTCTGAACATATAATCTATCTTTCACCAACCCCGCATCTTTATCTGTAATAGGTAGATTGGGAGATTGAATCAGATTGGAGGATTAAACAAATGAAAGTCACAATCATTGGTACTGGCTACGTTGGCCTGGTTACCGGCACTTGCCTTGCCGACTTTGGTCTCTCCGTAACCTGTGTTGACCAAGACGAAACAAAAATTTTTCTTCTTAACAAAAAATCCAAAGTCATCTTTATCGCCGTAGGCACTCCCTCCAACGATGATGGATCAGTAAATCTCCAGCAGATTGAAACAGTCACCCAACAGATCGCTCACTATTTAAATGAATATAAAGTAATAGTAAATAAAAGCACAGTTCCAGTAGGCACTGCCCGAAAAATCGAAGAAATAATTGATAAATATCAGACTCTGTCATTGCAAGCGACCGAAGGGAGCGCGGCAATCCCTCCCTCTTCTCCCTCTCCCTTGAGGGGAGAGCTTACACAAAACTTCCTCCCCCTTGGAGGGGGGAGGATTAAGGTGGGGGTGAAAAATTCTTTCGACGTCGTCTCCAACCCTGAATTCCTCCGTGAGGGTTCAGCAGTCTATGACTTCACCCATCCCGATAAAATAGTAATTGGCACCACCAGTGACAAAGCCTTAAAGATAATGCAGGAAATCTACCGTCCTCTCTACTTAATTGATACACCCTTTGTGATTACCAATCCGGAAACTGCTGAGTTAATCAGATATGCCTGTAATGCCTTTTTGACTACCAAGATTACCTTTATCAATGAGATTGCCAATCTCTGTGATAAAGTAGGAGCAGATGTGCATCAGATAGCAAGGGCGATGGGTTTGGATGGCCGGATTAGCCCTAAATTTTTACATCCCGGTCCCGGCTTTGGTGGTTCCTGTTTCCCCAAAGATACTGAAGCACTATGCAGTATTGCTACCAGTTATGGATACGAATTTAAAACTTTACAAGCAGTAATCTCCGCAAATAAAAGGCAGAGAGAATTAATGGTAGAAAAGATAAAACACCTGCTCGGGAGTATTAAAGGTAAAACCATAGGCGTCTTAGGTCTGGCCTTTAAACAAAATACCGATGATATTCGAAAATCCCCAGCAGTTGATATTATTCAACTCTTACTCAAAGAAGGTGCGCACATCAGATGCTTTGATCCCCTGGCAATGGACAATTCCAGAAAAATTATTCCTAACTTAACTTATTGTCAGGATGAATATGAAACCGCTCATGGAAGCGATGCCCTAGTAATTGCTACTGAATGGAATCAATTTCGTAATTTAGACTTACTTAAAATAAAAAAAACTTCTCAAAACTCCCATGCTAATTGACCTTAGAAACTTATACGAACCTAATAAACTAAAAGAATTATGTTTTATCTATAAAGGAGTGGGCAGAAAATTAAGAAATTAATTTAATGAAAAAAGTATGGAAAATAATTTATTTAAAATTGTAAGATGAATAAAGATAGCAAAGATAATATGATAAATGTTTATATATTAGCCAGTAAGGTATAAATTGATATAAAAAATATCATATACTATTTTAAAAAACAAGTATAAATAAAAAATTACTACAAATTACAGTTTAATCATTTAATAAGATCTATGATTTCTCCAATAATTGGAAGCACTGTGATATGTATTGCTATATTGTTTTTCCGGATTTAGTGGGATGAAAGTTTGGTTAATTTTTTATTCTCTATACTTTTTGGAATAAGTGTATATTTTATTATAG
>JADBLP010000106.1:0-2206 GCA_014894375.1 Actinomycetota bacterium
AAGAAGACACTCTTCCCGTTATCAATAATGTTATATCTATCCTTTATAGATCTGTATATATCATGCTCGGAGAATTAAATAACATTTCAGCTAATAAAGCAGATATTGTTATAAACCCCCACTATAGAGGCCCTCTCTCTACTAATATGGAGAAAGAAAAAAAATTACAATTAATTAAACTTGGGGAAGAAGAAACTAAAAAGATAATTCCATTACTAAAGATACTTATAAATTCTTACTGAATTTATAAGTTTTCTAATTATATTAAGTAGTGTAGATAAATTACAAACCATAGAAATTTATCTTGAATGAAAAATATTTTTTAACTTTTATATTAATCTAGTAGATGTAAATTATATAATACTTTTTATAAAAGGAGGAATACCATATTTATGAAAGCCAATAGACCATACTTAAAAAGAATTAGTTTTATTGGGATTATTACAGCATTCTATATGCTTACAATAGCAATAATTTTACTGTCTTTCTCGGTAACCGGGGAGGCCTCCCCAAAATTCCTTATATTCCACCTGGATGCCGTATCATCACAGAATTTCTTTCAATATATGGAAGAAGGCTATCTTCCTAATCTGAAGGCTGTTTTTGAGGATGGCCACATGATTCATTATGGTCTTAGTCTCTTTCCCGGAGGAACAGAAACAGCTGTTCCTCACTTAAAGGAAGGAATAGATAATTCCACCGGAGGAGTAGGATGGGGTTATTATGATCGGGAAAAGGAAGAGGTTATACCAAGGTATGAAACTTTTTTTTATTTATTTTCTCATATATCTCGGCGAGCTAAAGCCTCTTTTATTTATGGAATACCCGGACTTGATCCTTTTATGTTTCTTCCTCTCCTTAACGTCCCCGAGCTTCTGGAAACCTATGGGGTTATAGAATTCTATTGGTTTGCCACCGATGCTCTGGGCCATGTCATGGGACCGAAATTATATGAAGCCAGTATTCGCAGGTTTGACCGTTATTTTGGTAATCTGGTGAAAAAATTGAACCTCGATGAGGTTAATCTAATCTTTTATTGCGACCACGGAATGTCCTTTGGTAGGTTTATTAACGCGGAACAGGGAAGTGAAATTGAGAGAATAGTGGGAGATGACCTGAAGGTTTTTATTCATCCTAATTTATATTTAAAGGATCCTGATAAAAAAGAGCAGGCAGCCAGGGATATTGTTTCAGAAAGTGAGATTGATTTTGCCTTTTATCGGGAGAATCCTCATCGGGTAGTTGGCTATTCAGACCAGGGGAAAATGATTTTCGAAGGAAACGAAGAAAAAATTCGCTACTTATTTGAAGGTGAAGATGTATTTGGTTACTATGGTTCTGGTTATAACGGGGAATGGTTGACTGCTTTAGATTGGCTATCACTTACCAGGGAGAGCAAATTCCCAGCAGTTCCACCCAATATCTATAATTTCCTTTTAAACAAGAGAGTAGGAGATGTAGTCATAGTCATTAATCCTCCTAAAATACCTATTTTTTGGTTACGCTATCCAGCTAATCATGCCGGAGTTACTAATACCGATTTAATGATGCCTATTTTACTTAGAGGAGAACAGCTGAAACACCTTTACGATCGGGAAGAGATGTGGTTACATAACCTCTATACCAGTATACCTGAACTCAGTTTTGAAAATCTGGAACCGGCAAGAGAGAAAAACTCTTTTAGTTTTTGGGGGAGCGGCTATGGAGAATACAATTCAGGTTTTGAAATGTCTCTTTCTCCGGCTTATCGCTGGAATTTCGGTTTTCGCTATGACCATGATATCTACCGCAGCTGGCTGGAATATGACCTTTACAGCTCTTATCTAATCAGGTTATGGACCGGAGCAGGCCTACAGTATAATGGACAGAATCTGGATGCATTGGTTCAAGCCCGCCTACAGATAGATTTAGGAAAGATACAGCTTAATTATGGTGGACAATTTACTCAAAGTGGATGGGAAATAAACACCAAAGAAGTGGTTTATCAAATCAACGACCGTCTGGCTTTGGAGTGGTTAATACCTAATGGATTTGGTATAAGCTTTAGCTGGTAGAAATTTTCAATTGTGGTTTTTCGTTTTTAGCTTTAAGCTTTTAGTTTATTGATTTAGCCTATACGCTAATCATATGCTAACGACTATTTTAGAACGAAGGAAGAAATGTACGAAAAAGAGAAAGAATTATTTGCAGAAATGATGGTTATTAT
>JADBLP010000099.1:0-2204 GCA_014894375.1 Actinomycetota bacterium
CTTTAAAGGATGAAAATGAAGGAGAAAAAAAGAAAATAAAATGTTTATTCTGGAATCTGAAAGATTAAAAAATTCTCAATTAGATATCAAATGAATATTATAAAATGAATTCAAAAAAGGAAGGTGGGAAAAATGATCATTAAAAATTTTAAACCATTTGAAGGCCAACATTGCGAAACAACTGCAACGGGCAGCTTGCTTCTCCATATAGGAATTAACTTATCCGAGCCCATGCTTTTTGGATTGGGCGAGGGATTGAACTTCATTATCTGGAATATGAAAACAATGGATTTCCCTTTCATCGGGGGAAGGATAAGGACGGATTTATTAACCCAAAATATTAGCGGGCACCTTCATTTAAAATTGAATGCCCGGGAAACGTCTTCATTAAAAAAAGCCTGGGAAAATGTAAGAGAAAATATCGATTCAGGAATTCCGGTGGGGATAAAGCTGGATTGCTACCATCTGGATTATTTTACTAATAAATTTCACTTCGCCGGCCATTATGCGGCCATGTACGGATATGATGAAAATAACGCTTATCTGGCTGATACCATTCAGCAAGGTGGATTGGTTAAAACCTCTTTAAAGAACCTTGAACTGGCCAGGAATGAAAAGGGACCCATGTCATCTAAAAATCTCTCTTATACTATTGAAGCCGTCAATAAAAAATATGACCTAAAGAAAGAAATGATGCAGGCTATAAGTGATAACGCTAAAAATTATTTGAATCCTCCTATAGAAAATATTAGCTATAAGGGAATCTTAAAGGCCAGTAAAGAAATAATAAAATGGTTTAAGAGAAGCAAAGATGTCGAAGGAGACTTTAAAACAACTGCCATGTTAATGGAAAAAGCCGGTACCGGCGGCGCACTGTTCAGAAATCTTTATAGAGACTTCTTAAAAGAAAGTTTTCAGATATCAAAAGTAGAAGAAATAAAGGAATCCTACGAGATGTTTGTGGATATCGCCCGGCTGTGGAGAGCAGTTTCAAAATTGTTTATAAAAGCAGGAGGTACGAAAGATATTGAATATATTTATAAAGCTTCTGAAATATTGGTAGAAATATCCGATAAAGAGAAAAAAGCAATGAATATCTTGTTAGGTGCTTGCCAGGGAAATGCTTTTTAAAAAAGTTCATGTCTTATGGCCAACAGTCGCAGCCTATCCTTGAAATTTTAATGCTGGTGTGATAAAAAGTAATTAGAAATATTTTTATTTTTAATAAAATATTTCCATGAGTGAAATGATCATGTTTTATATTATTAATATGAAAGGTAAAAAAAATGGAAGAAAAAATTGTTTATTTCGAAAAACCAGGGAAAGAAAATACAGCAGAAGTCATAAAATTAGTCCTAGAAAGGGCAAAATTAAGAGATATCAACCGGATTGTTATGGCATCAACCAGGGGGTTCACTGTAAAATCATTCTTGGATGCTGTTGAGGGAAAGGGCATTGATTTAGTTGTCGTTCCCTGGCAATTCGGTTTGAGAGACGGGGGAAATCCTTTTCCGCAAGAATTAGTTAATGAACTACGGGAAAAGAAACATCTGGTACACTTTGGAACCATGTTATTTCATACCGATAGTTTATACGGTACAAATACTCCCAAAGCTTTGGCTGACATTCTTCGAATTTTTGGACAAGGAATGAAAGTATGTGTTGAGATAACTATGATGGCTTGTGATGGCGGCTGTATAAAAATGGGTGAAAAAGTGATTGTAGTTGCCGGGACGGGAGGCGGGGCAGATTGCGCAGTTGTGGCTACTGCAGCGTCCAGTACCAAGGTAACTTCACTACGAATTAATGAGATTATTTGTAAACCTATTTTATAATTCTCAATAAGAATGACCTAATAAGTAATGTTTCAATTATAATTAACCAAGAGTAACTATATTTGAATAACTTACAGAGAAAGTGGGGTCTTCACCAATTCACAAATTATTGAAGAAGTCACTGAAATAGAAGCGGAAGATATAAGGAAAATGACTTAATAATCAAATCGAGTATGAAGATTGATAAAAATGTGAACTTGTGAAGCCCGACCCCGAAGATTCTCTAACCCCGAAGGTTCTCTAGATTATCTCTGCCGGTGAAATATAATGACTTAGAAGTGTGTTCTCGTGTTCATAGGGCGCTATGGAGTTGTAAACAAGGTCTTGACAAAAAAATAAAAAATAGATAAGATATTATTATATTGTTTT
>JADBLP010000006.1:0-7167 GCA_014894375.1 Actinomycetota bacterium
TACCTGGATCTCTAAAAAATGATTTCCAGACCCAAGGGTTCCCACCTGGTCCATTCCTCTATTCATAGCAAGACTGCTGACAAAATCAGTATTGGCGCCTGCCATACAGCCATTCTCTTCTACGAAATATTTATCTTCTTCCCAGCCATAACCATTTCTAATGGCCCAGTCAACACCCTCTTTTAGCAGTTGCATTAGCTGATTTTTTGATAACCTAATTTTCCCCTTGCTGCCTACCCCCTTGGGTATATTGAAGGATAAAGTACTCATTATGTCTTCCAGCCTGTCTTTAATGTCCCCGATATTTAAATTGGTCCGCAGGGTTCTTACTCCACAGGATATATCAAAACCAACACCGCCGGGGGAGATTACTCCACTGTCCTCATCAAAAGCAGCCACTCCACCGATAGGAAACCCATATCCAAAATGTATATCAGGCATAGCATAAGAAGCCTTTAATATACCAGGAAGAGTTGCAACATTTATCACCTGATCAATAGTCTTTTCGTTGGCTGCATGGTCTAATAATTGCCTGTCGGCAAAAATTATCCCCGGAACCCTCATACCATATTTTTCATCCTTTTCTATTTCCCACTTATAATCATTTATTTTTTTAATCTTATAATCCATTATAGTAAATCCCTCCTTTATCACACATCGAAAATAATCCTGCCTTTCCAATTACAATACCTGTCATCTCTTTTTATTTCAAGCATATGATAAGTCGGCGCTTTAATAGCTATCTTTATTTTATGCTTGTTCAGATCTATTTTTTCTCCGGAAATTTCAGCAGTCAGCACGAGATTCCGGCCCTTTTTATGAATTCCACCAACTTTAAATTCCGAAAATAAAACATCATCAACTTCATATAAGTACAATAATCTCTCCAGCCATAATACCAGCAAATCCTCATAGCATGTGTCCTTCTGGCTTATTTTTATATTCCTTTTCTCCTGAGGTTCAACCAATTCTAAGTCACACATAATAGAAAACATACCCACCCCTGCATTTTCAAATAACTCCTCCAGTTTATTTCCATAAAACTCAATGCCAATATCAGAGAGGTGATCGATATATCTGTATTTCTTACCTATCCTTTTTAAGTTCATTATAAATCATATTGAATCTTTTAATCTGTTTTTATAAACCCTTAAAATAAATTGTCAATTATTGTTCCTATAAAAAATTTACATATTGCATACCATATATTTTATCAGTTAATTAAAAAAAATATATTCCCTTATAAATATAAAGAGGGAATATTTCTAAATGCAGACTTAATTCAATTGAAAATAAACATCATTTTGTTTAAAATAAAACAGATTATTTATTATAAAATTTTATAATCAATGCTTAAACCTGAATATAAGGAAAATATGAGCCTTTCTAATCTTAATAATCATCCTAAAATTATTATCCTATCTATACACCATATACACCAGGCAACTAAAGGTAAAAGCTATAAGCAAAATCATATTTCAAAGGAGCCAATATGAATACAAAAAAAAGTACTGTCATACCGGTGATTAATATTCAGGGGCAAAATTGCACCGGTTGTGCCACATCAATACTTTGTTCCGAATATCCGTCAATTAAAAATATATTACTCCAGGATATAATTCCGGGTTTTAAGCTCGAGTTTATATTCCATCCTAACATTATGACTGCAAGTGGAAATCTTGCAATGGAGATACTTGAAAACACAGCAAAAGAAAAAGGGTATGTTTTAATTATTGATGGCGCTATTCCAACCGGTAGTAACGGTATCTATTGTATTACGGGAGAAAAGGATGGCAGGAAGTCTACCATACTGGAAGAAACATTAAAACTGGCACCAAATGCACTACTGGTAATAGCTCTGGGAACCTGTGCAGCATTTGGAGGAATTGCTGCCGGAAACCCAAATCCAACTGGAGCACAGAGCGTCGGAGACATCTTTCTGACCAATAAGATTAAAACACCACTTATAAACGTACCTGGCTGTCCTCCCCATCCTGACTGGTTATTTGGGACTATTGAAGAAGTTCTCACAAAAGGCCTGGAAAACATACAGTTAGATGACTTCAGAAGACCTAAAACATATTATGGAAAGTTGATTCATGAAAACTGTCCCAACAGAGCTTATTTCGATGAAGGTAAATTTGCCAGGAAGCTAGGGGATGAAGGCTGCCTTTACGAGTTAGGGTGCAAAGGGTCTATAACTTATGCAGATTGCCCTAAAAGACAATGGAATGGCAGAACCAATTGGGTTATCGGAAGCGGAGCTCCATGTAATGGCTGCACCTCACCCGAATATCCTGATTTTGTGGGAGACTTTTATGAAAGGATCATTGACGTAGAAGTACCTGCAAATGAAAAAAAGGCTAAAATCCAAAAAAAAATAATTATTTAGGAAGGTGAAATCGTGAAAAAAATTGTAATACACCCCATAACAAGAATAGAGGGCCACTTAAAAGTCGAAGCAATAGTAGACAATGGCGAAGTAAAAGACGCTAACATTAGCGGGACTATGTTTAGAGGCATAGAAATTATGCTAAAAGGCAGAGATCCCAGAGATGCAGTTATGATTACCCAGAGAATATGCGGGGTATGTCCGGAACCACACGCTACAGCATCAGTTAATGCAGTAGATGATTATGCCGGTCTTACCGATAAAATTCCCGAAAACGGGATTTTGATGAGAAACTTAATTCTGGGCACCAGAAGTGTTTGTGACCATATTCTTCACTTCTATATTTTAAGTGGATTAGATTATGTGGACCCTGCAAGAGTACTGGAATACAATGGCAGTGATAAGGACTTGAACACCTTGAAGTATTTTCTCCAGCAGGGATATTCCAAGCCATTTCTACCAAGAGATGAAATAGATTATAAATTTGATGCAGAAACCACAAATGCGGTGGTAAGCCATTATATCAAAGCCCTGGATATTTACAGGAAAGCTCAGCAGGCAGCTACAATTTTCGGCGGTAAGTGGCCCCACGATGCTGCAATTGTAGCCGGTGGTGTGTCTCAACAGCTCACAGCTGACAGAGTAACTGAATTTATATGGAGATTAGAAGAAATTGTAGATTTTGTTAAAAACTATTATCTGCCTGATGTTATAGCAGTAGCCAAAACATACAGCGAATATCTTGAAATTGGAAAAGGCTGCCAGAACTTGCTGGCGTATAGTTCATATAGAACCAAATCTAATGGAAGTTATAATGATACTCTTTTTACCGGAGGGCTGATAAATAATATTGATAAGTACAGCGAAATCAATATAAATAATATAACCGAAGATGTAACTCACAGCTGGTACAAAGACTCTGAACCTCTATACCCCGGAGAAGGAAAGACTGAACCAGCAGCAGATAAAAAAGAGGGCTACTCATGGTTGAAGTCTCCAAGATACAATGGTGAAGTTTATGAGGTTGGCCCTGTTGCAAATGTTCTTTCAACCTATCTGGGTAAGAGAGACCCTTATATTAAAAATATGGTTGATAATGCCCTATCAGAAATCAGAGGGAACATCTCCAATATGTATTCAGTAGCAGGAAGACATCTGGGCAGGGTGCTTTCAGCAAATATAATAGCTGACCAGCTATTAGGCTGGGCTCGGGACCTGAAAGTGGGAGAACCTACTACAGTTGAATATGACCCTCCTGCAGATGGAAAAGGAATAGGTCTATGCGCAGCGCCAAGAGGCGCTCTGGGACACTGGTTAAATGTAAAAGACGGCAGGATTTCAAATTATCAGGTAATTACCCCAACTGCCTGGAATGCATCACCAAAAGATAAAGACGGACAGCCAGGCCCATATGAGCAGGCACTGGTCGGCCTTAAAATTAAAGAAAGTCAAAGCCCAATCGAGATTTTAAGAGTAATAAGAAGCTTTGACCCATGTTCTGCCTGTGCAGTGCATCTTGTAACACCAAAGGGAAATTTAATAGGTAAATACAAAGTAGTCTGAAAGTTTTATATTATTTTTTTAGGAGGTCTAATGATACTGACAGAATTTAAACCAGTAGAAGAATTACTGGAAAAACTTAAAGAAGAGAAAAAAATATTCATAATGGGCTGCGGTGGTTGTCCCGAAGGTGCAGATACTGGTGGAAAAGCAGTGCTTACCGATATGAAGGGTGAACTGGAAAAAGAAGAAAAAACTATCACCGGTATTTTAGAAATAGATTTTCTCTGCCAGAAAGCACTTATACGCTCCAGAATAAAACCAAGAATGGATGAGATAAAAAATGCGGATTCTGTTTTGGTCTTCTCATGTGGTCTTGGTGTCCAGGCAACATCCGCAGTTATAGATAAAGTCTGTTACCCCGCCTTAAATACCATAACCTTTGGTGGTATAACTGGTATGTGGCAGGGTACTGAAAGATGCGACACCTGTGGCAATTGCATATTGGACTACACCGGTGGAATATGTCCTTATACTGCCTGTCCTAAAAAGCTGGAAAATGGCGCCTGCGCTGGCCAGAGTAATGGAAAGTGTGAAGTAGACCCGGAAAGAGATTGTGGATGGGAACTTATTTACAATAGTCTAAAAAGAATAGGTAAATTGGATATATTAAATAAATTTATACCGCCAAGAGATTATTCAAAAATATTACCATCAGCAAGCTTGAGAAAAACCAGATTATGGGCGTTAGATGAGGAGGAGATAGTATAATTATGGAATCAATAAAAAAATTAAAATTTGAAAAAAATCTCAGAAGTGGTAAGTTTGCAGTAACCTGTGAAATCGGTCCCCCAAAAGGTGCTGGAGTTGAAGAGATAAGAGAGGCAGCAGGATATTTAAAGGATGTTGCAGATGGAATAAATGTAACCGACCTCCAGAGCTCGGTAATGAGACTCGGCTCACTTGCTACCTGCCACCTGTTAAAAGAGTGGGGTCTTGATCCCATATTTCAGGTTACCTGCAGGGATAGGAATAGGCTTGCCCTTCAATCCGACCTCCTTAGTGCTTATGTTCTGGGAATAAGAAATGTTCTTGCTCTAACTGGTGACTACACTACTATTGGCGATCATCCTCAGGCTGAGCCTGTATTTGATATTGATTCTGTCCAATTGCTATGGGTAATAAAGAATCTGGAAGAGGGAAAGGATCTTGCAGGAAAAGAACTGACCCAAAAACCTTCCTTCTTTAAAGGTGCTGTGGTAAATCCAGGCGCAGATACGGAAGCATCTTACGAGCTTCAGATTATAAAGATGAAGAAAAAGATAGACCAGGGAGCTCAGTTCTTCCAGACCCAGGCAATATTTGATGCTGAAGTTTTTAAAAGATTTATGGAAAGAGTTCATAAAGAAAATATTGATGTTCCAATCCTTGCCGGTATAATTCTTTTAAAATCTGAAAAAATGGCTAATTACATGAATAAATTTATACCAGGTGTTTTCGTTCCCGAACCTTTGGTTAAAAAGATGGAAGGAACCATGGATAAGGTTTCTATGTGTATTGAGATTGCATCCAGGCTTACAGAGGAAGTCAAGCCATATTGCGCCGGAGTCCATATTCAGGCTCTCGGATGGGAAAAACATATACCTGCTGTAGTTAAAAATTTAAAATAAATCCAGTGGAAAATCCAGGAAACATTAAAACTGTAGTATTGGGTATCGGCAATATTCTCCTTGGAGACGAAGGTATAGGAGTGCATACCATAAAGAAGCTACAGGAAGAAAATCTTCCTTCCAGTACACTGGTAATGGATGGTTCAACAGCAGGCTTCAGATTATTTCCTGTTTTTGAAACTTATAGAAATTGTAAATTTATAATCATCGATGCTATAAGAATGCCAGTGGATATTTCCGGTAAAATCACCGGCAGCATTTCAGATAACAAGAATAAAAAAAATACTTCCCATAAGGGAGATCTATATCTGATACCTCTAAACGACTTCTATAATCTTGCCGATTCCGAATACCCGGGTGGGGATTTTATTTCCTTTCATCAAACTGCACTTATAGATGTATTAAATTTATTCTATTTAACCTGCAGGACAAAGATCAATGGATACCTGATCGGAGTTAACATCTATAAAAATGATGATATGGATAATAGCCTTACTCTTTCTATGAAGTTATCCAGCAAAATAGAGAGAAAGATTCCCAAAATTATTGGAATAATTAAAAAATATATAACACCATGAATTACTGGCGTCTGTATAATCCAACTAACTGTGTTTTTACCAAAATATTCTCTTCTATTTCCTTTTCAATATCCGCTGCTTTCACCGAAGTATCAAGATCCAGAGTTGTATTAAGTGAAAAAAGCTTAAAGAAATAACGATGAGTTCCATAAGGAGGGCAGGGGCCGCAATATCCTGATCTACCAGAATCAGTTATCCCTTCCACTGAATTCTGCGGACAGCTATTTTCCGGTATTTCTTTAATATGCGGACTTATGTTCCAGACAGTCCAGTGAACAAATGTTCCCCTTGGAGCATCGGGGTCGTCAACAACCAGCACCAGGCTTTTTGCATTTTCCGGGACATCGCTTATCACCAAAGGAGGATTAATATTTTCCCCATCACAGGTATATTTTGGTGGGATCAACTTATTATCTTTAAAAGCTGTGCTTTCAATTTTCATAGAACCTCCTATTGATTGTTAAATATAAATCCTTTGATCATAGATAATGTTATCATTTTTTATTCTCAATTTGTAGTTTTACGGAAGTCTCTAAAGATACAAAATAATTTGATTAATAAAATTTATAATAAATAAAGAATATGATAAAATGTTTTTTAAATTGATTATATGAGAACATAGAAGACAACAATGAAAGAATTGCTTGAAAAAATAGAAAATAAATTAAAGGAAGTTAAATTAATTAGAAACCTTAGCAGCAAAGATTTCAGGTTTAAAAACTGGCATGCCAGTACCATAAATCTTCTAAGAAACCTACCCCCTGATTTCATTCAGGACATAAATGATTTTAAGAAATTAACCTTTACCGATACAAAATACCATCGTGGTAAAAAGTTTTTCAATCCTGCAGATAATACCAGATACAGAGAGGATCTGGATTCTGCTGTAAAAATCTTAAAAAAAATTACCTCAATAAAAAAAGAGGTGGATTCCAAAAAAGAAATCGAGCCGGAGAAAGCAACCGCCGTCAAGAAAAAGACTAAAACAAGTAAAAAGACATCTCCTAAAATTGAGTCCGCAGAAAAA
>JADBLP010000025.1:0-7159 GCA_014894375.1 Actinomycetota bacterium
GGTCTTACGCTGATGCTTCAGACCGCGCAGTATTCCCAGCCGCAGTTAATAAATCTTCATTTTTTATATCCTCTTTAAAATCTTGTTTTTTTATCCATTCACCAATAGATAAATTAGGGGGGAGTTTCTTTACCATTTTTCCTCCTAAAATCCATATTTTCATATCTCTACTGTTTTATATAAATTAAAATCGTCCCTTTTTGTATATTATTCAGAGTAAGTGTTGTGTTATTATTGGAAAAAACATAAGTATAATCAGTACCACCAATCACTACTATGTATTTATTCGATTCTAATTCCCATTGATATGTTTTTCCCTCCGTTATATAAGTACCATCTGAGTTAAAAGTTGATAATATTTCGCTTGTTTCACGTTTCCAATTACCTACAAATTTTTCCGAAATTTTTTCCGTATTATGATTTGATATTATATTTTCATTTATTGGTATTGTATACTCAGTGTCACCATAAGCATCAACAATTGTAAAAGTAAATGAGGTTACATTTTCATCAATCATCAACATGTTTGCATTTGAAAATCCACTCGTGTCAGCAGCGTTACGAAGATATAAACTAAAATTACCTGGAGAATTGGTCCTAGAGAAACTTATACTTGCATAAAGAAACTGCTCATTTGTGTAGACGCCATTTGTACCTACGGAATCCCAAATACAGGATATTATATTTCCTTTATTTGTTATTAGAAGGAAATTTGTCATTTGCGTATCTATGTGAACGTCATAATCTACACTAAACCAGACCTCGACATCTTTATAGTCACCGAATTTAGAACTGTATTCTTTAGTATATTGAATATCTTGCAGAGCAATAGTTCCATTTGTCCATGTTTGTTCGTTTTCGCTCTCAGGAGCTGAACTAGGCGATGGAATTTCTATAGTATATTGTTTCATGCTTGGAGTAGTAAAATAAGTGAAGGTTAATGGGATATCATTTTTATCCATATCACTAAGTGATGATTGAGCTGAAATAAAAGTTCCTTCTAAGGTATGACCTGGTGCTATCGTATTTGCATATTCTCCACTTTTTAATGTAAAACCCGTGTTTATGAGTATCCCATTTTCTGTAGTCACATACATTAAATTAATCCAACCTGGGTTTTCCTGGTTATTTTTAATCTTTGCATCCATATAAAATCTCGTTATACCACTCCCGTCCTTTCTAAAATAGGTTTTAAGAATTGTTACTTCAATATCTTTTCCAGTTATTTCTGTAATACATCCGTTTAAGAATCCTACACCAATTATCATCAAGGCAATCAGCAATATCGCTATTCTTTGTATAATTTTCCTCTCCCGAATAAAATATTATAATAAATCGTTCTTTAAAAAGATATGCAACATAGGTTTGATCGCTTTTTGTAGGAGATAGTGCTTCTAATAATCTGTTTTCCTTGTCATCATTAAAGAGTGTAAAAACTCCTATAAAAACATATTCAAAAAGCTTAAATCAAAATAGGATATCAGAACTACCATATGATAGAATTGGTGTTGGGTGGACTTATTGGATTATTATCTGGATTTGGGGTTAAATTTTTTTATGATGGTACGCACATTACGATTTATTCTTTTCTTTGTCTGCCAAAATCTGCTTTGCTGCTTTCAGGTTGATGGTTGCTTTGTGACCGTGCTTTTCAAGTAAATGCAAAAGGTTACTTCCGCTTAGAAGGGTTAAGGGCTTGCCTTTTGCAAACTCATAAGCATCTGGACCATAGTCGGAAGTGGTCACAAGGATCCCCTTTGTTGCCCCTTCGTTTAAGACTGTTCCGTATAGATCACGAACAGCAGATACACCAACTGTGTTGGTGTAACGTTTAGCTTGTATCACAATTTTACCGCCTCGAATTGGGTCAGGATCAAACGCAACTGCATCAACACCACCATCTCGACTTGCTTGTGTAATTTTGACTTCACCACCAGACTTTGCAAATTCTTTCTCGAAGAGTTCTCGTATAAGATGTTCAAAATCTTGCCAATCCATTGCGGCAAGGTTGTTAGATTCATCCAACTCATTGGCCACTTCATAAGAGGAAACAAATCGTTTGTCTTCACGGCTGATGCTAATAATTGGAGCGATAGGTGTTAAGCTATGCAATTTTGAACTACCCACACCTTTAAGGTTTTTAAAACAAAGTTTAGGATCGACACATGCTAAGTTTATTGAGAGAAATACAGATCGAATTGTCTGCACCGATAAGATACAAGCGTCGACTTGTTTTCCGGTGGATTTGTCAATTGACTCGACCCAGCCATTGAAAACAATGGAATCTAACGCGTTTATCGTATCAGCCTCATAAAGTTCGTGGATATTGCGTAACGTGATTTGATAAATTAGGCTGTCATAGAGTTTGTTAAGAGCGGATTCAGAAAGATATACCTCGACGAGTTCACCTTTCGATTGAACATACTTTACTTCTTTAATTCTTGGCATATTGTCAAAGGATGGTAGGGAATAATCAACGATAAGAACCTTTGTTTCAACGTTGTAATCAAGATCGAATTCCTTTGGGCAACAATCAGGATACTGGGAGTTTGAAAGCACAAGTTCACAGTAATCAACCAAAGCATCAGAATTTCCGCTGAGGTAATCGGCCTTCCGTTTATCGATGGCATTATTAATTTCCTGCTGTTTCAATACGAATTCCTTTTGTGAATCTTCCCATTGCTGAACCTGTTTCTGATACCCAGCGTGAAGTTGCTCATTGGTTTTGAGAACGTCTGCTTTCTGTTTCTCCCAAGTCTGTAAATCAGATTTGAAAAGATTTTGTGCATCTCTAATTTTTTCCTCCTTACGGGATGAGCTGAGTTTATCAAAGATGCCAACCTTTGGTTGATATTTCGTTGCAGTTTCAATAGGAGTTGAGGGAATCTGTTGAAAATTTGGAGGTTCTGGCTTAGGTTCGGAAAACGCTGAGAAGTCTTTCAGCGTTTCCCATTTTATCGTGTCGTCGATATCAAGTGTGTGCTTGAGAGTATTTTCTAATTCCTCGATTGCTTGCTTAGCTTGTTGTGTACGGGATTGAGCCTCCTCAAACATAGTTTGCTTATCGAGAACCCTTTGATTTTTTTCGACCTTTCTCTGCCACATTTCATCCCACATTGCCATTTGAGCAGCAGCTTTCTGTTCGACGACATACTTGTCGGTCCCTTTGATGAGACGATATTTATTCAGACCCGGATGGCGAATTTCAGATTGCCACATAGTTCACCTTTAAGTTTTGTTGAATAGTACTTATATGTGCTGGCGTAAATCTGCTGAAGATTTCTGAAGTCTGAACTGACCGACGAGGATTTGGATCGAGACGAACATAGTAAGCAAAGCTAGATATCCGTTTATTACAAGATCGAACTAAAGGCGTGACTCGGTGGAGAAACAAGTGTAGAGTTACATTCTGCTTAAAATATCCGAAATGATTCATAATCATTCACCTACCTCATATGTTTCTAAAAGCAAAATTGACACCCCACTATTATTTTTGTCGAACAATTCACTTTCTTGTTTATGTGGTGGAATACCTACATTCGAATGGTTCCCATCGATCAAATCGCCCAATATAGATTTTCCCGATGGAAAATTCTTATGTGATGTTGTATAAAAACAACCATCCATTTTGGAAGGTTCAGCTCCTTTTCGTCTAGGTTGATTATTGTATCCCGATCTAACTCTTCGAAAAGCCTTTTTTTCAGAACTTTCTAAAATATCCCAAATAACTCTTGACCACCCATTTTCATTCTTTGCAATGATTCTATCATCAAATGGATCACCGGAAAGGTATTCCAAAGAACGAACAAGTTCCAATCCTAGATCTGAATGAGGTATGAGAGGATTGCTGGAAATACAAGAGCCGGTTGGATAAATAACCGGAAAACCAAATATACCAGATTCTGGCCATTCAGGTGGGTGATCTTCAATAAGTAGATATTGTGCACCTCTGCGGGGTGCCGATGGTTTAACATGTCTCATTTGTCCATTTAGTAGTTTGCCTGAATTAACATAAGTGAATTCAGGCCATGTTGAATAAAGTTTGAATTGATCTAATTCTTCTTTACAAATTGTATAAGGATGTTCCGATGATTTTTTTGCCTGGTATAATATCGCATTTCTAATGATGTTTCCGTCTTTAGCTGTATGCACATGACACCATAGTAGGTCACCAAGTTCACAGGAGTGTCCAATCATTCCTTTAAAATTTATTTTAGGTGTCTGATGACAATATATCCCAGTGAGAGCTATCTTAATTTTAAAAAGATTGAAAATCTCTCGCCATCCATCTTCTATGATTTTCGTTCCATTTAAAACCAATGAAGCTACAATATCTGGTTCCTCCGGCTTGTTTCCTCGACCTCTGCAATTATCCCATGCTTTTAGCATACTTATTAACACTGAATATCGAGCAGTAGCCACTAAGAAGGGGCTTACTTTTTTTACATTAAATATAAATGACATTTCCATCATTTTTCCTTCCAATTACGATTTCATAAATTCTTATTCACATATTTGGTGGAATATCATCTGAACTAATTATTGAGAATTTACAGTCGTCACAGATATGATCTGGGTTATTAGTTTCATTTGTGCCACAGATTTTACATATCGTTTGAGTTTCATCTGTTTCTTTTTTTTCAATCTTAAATACCATATTTTCTTTCCCGTTATGATTTCATAACATCTCTTTCTTTAAAAAACCAACCCATACTTTTTTATCGTCATCACTAAACAGTGGAAAAACTCTTATAAAAACTTAATTAAAAAATAGGATTTTCTCAATTAATTTAACGAGTATATTTGTATACAATATCCCATCTTGTTATCGGACATTTATCAGATATTGCTTCAATCTTCCCCTCAATTTCTTTATATACAATAACAGGCACATGTTCATGTTTTTCTAAAAACTTTGATGGTAAAAAATTTAGATCATCTTGAGATATTTCTAGGGGAATAAGAAATTTTTCGTAAAAAAAATTAAAAGGATAAATTTTTAAAGTGAATGCTTCACCATATATAGGACCTTGTTTAAAAATGTTATAAGATGTAATAATTACCTCTGCAAAACCGTCTATTAATCCAGCATAAAATTTTGCATGTGATTTATTATAAATATGGATATTATTCTCAATAAGTAACGGCTTATATATTCTCTCCGATATAACATCCTCCAAATCTTCATCCTTATAACTCTGAAGAAATGAATTAAACCAATCTGTTTTATTATCAGTTGATTTATCAAAAATTGGCATTTTTTTCAAATAGTTTGCATGGTTTTTTCTAGTGATGATTAAAAGGTTATAAAGTTCTTGTTGTTGCCTTAGAATCCAACTCCAATCTTCTGTTTTATCATGATTTGATTTTGGAAACGGCCCAATAAATGGACTATGTAAAATTGTTTTGAAGGCAATATATGACCATCTTCGCATAAAGACTGATAATAATTCTCTAATTTTCCAACGAGGATAAATTCCGTCCAATGGATAATAAGATGCCGGATATACATCAATCAAATTGTATTCCTTGATATTAATCTTAGAACTATCCTCAAAAAATCTGGAATAAAAAGAAGCTTTCGCTTGCTGATTGCATCTCATGCATCTAATATCTAAAAAAACAAAAATATATCTAAAATCAGGACCATCTTTTACATAAAAAGAATAGACATTCCGATGTTGTTCTTTTATTTTATGAAATTCTTTTTCCAACTTATCGTAACAGATTTTTGTTACAGGAAATCCACATTTTGAACAATGATAAATTTCAATCATATACAATAAATTTATATGTTTCTTTCTTTAAAAACTATCTCTTTCTTTAATAAACCAATCCTACTTTATTTTACAGGAGAATGGTAGGATGAAAATCTTAGAAATAGCCAAAAATTTTATATACTCAATAAACTATAAAGGTAGTATAAAGTAATATAGGTGAGTATATGATACAAAGGAGAAAAATATGTTTGACCCTACCTGAAGAGACCATTCAAGAGATGGAGAAAATTAAACAACAAACCGGGCTGCCAGTGGCGAGACAGATTGATTTAGCCCTTAAAGGTTACAAAATATGTAGAATCGATAAAAAAGATAAAAATGAGCAGAGAGTTGGATGTCCATGAAAACAGGTTGTGAAAGCATTTTCAAAGACAAAGAAATTGAAATTATCAAATGTGTAGATCGTACTGGGATGGAACATTTTTTTGCAGTGAGCAATGGTAAAAGAATTAAAATAGGTCCAATAGAAGGGGAGCGAACATCATCTGTTTGTAGCAGTTGTAGTAAATAGTATCTAAAAAACTATATTTATTTCAATATGTATTTCTTAACTAAAGCCTCAATTTGAGAATCTTTTTTCCAAGGAAAGTCTAAAAATATAAATTCATTTACAAAATATATCGTATCCGTAATATCAAAACCCAATCCGATCCATTTTCTAGATTTATTATCATATTTTTTTAAATTACAAAATGAAAAAAGATCTTCCCTCAATCTATGTCTTCCGACTTGAGCAAAGAATGTAAAACCAGTATTATATTTATCTTTATAGATAGTTGAAAAGTTATGTCTTTTTTTATCTTTTTTAGTTTTATCAATAATATTTTTCATAACTGAAATAATCTTTGCTCTAGCATCATGTTCAAAATCTAAAAGTGTGCTTGCTATATTAGTATGTCCCTTCTCATTTAATGATTCTAGATCTTGTATCATTTCATTCCATTCTGGTTCAATATTTAACGTTGGTACTTCTTTTCCATATAGATAATGATTATCAAATCCAGCTATAAAATCTGTACATAATGATACTTGATCTGGAGCTCGACCATCTTTTAAAACAGGAATATAAAAATTACCAATATTAAGGTAATAACCTAAATAACTTATTTCATCAAAAGCATGAAAAACATTTTCATCCTGAGCTTCTAATCTTCGTTCTAAATAATGGATAAAAATTGTTGGAGAAGGAATATGTTGAACTACTAAATCTAAATCGAATAGATAAACCGACCAAGGAAATTCATTATCAGTAAATAATCCCAAAGTTTGTAATGGTTTTAATCCTGTATTAAAACTCATTAAAGGTTCAAGAGTAACGCTAATTAAAAATGAAATAAGGGCTGCGCCCTTATAATCCCCCGTTCCGCCTCGTTTCCTCG
>JADBLP010000038.1:0-2185 GCA_014894375.1 Actinomycetota bacterium
TGCATCTTTTCCATCTCGGCAAACATCTTTTTCCCGGTTTCACCATATTCAATTTTGTCTAAATTTTGGTAAGTATTGATGAAAAAAGGAAGGGAGAAAAGATTATGCGATTTAACGACTGATGAAGAATTTATAGTGGATTCTACCGCAAAATCTATACTTCCTTCGGCCACCGCCTGGAACCAATTCATCTGCTTACCGACTAACAATTGACTGCTAAAATAAGGTTTTAGATTAATCTTTCCGTTAGTCTTTTCTTTGATCAGGTCAGACCATTTCTGTGCACCCCTTCCCCAATCATAGGTAGGTCCTGCATTGAGCGTCAAAGTGTATTCTGCTTTAGGTGTAAATTCTTTTGACCAGCTCTGAGATAAAATAACTCCCGTTAAGAGCAAAACAAATACACTTAAGATAATTATTTTTTTCATTTTTTTCTCCTTACCTTTTTACTATTCATTTTATAATTTCGAATAAATGATAAATATTAATAAATCAGTGATCCCCTCCCCGCCTTAACGCTACTTGATTTCCTCTACACTTAGAAATTCAACATTAATTAACCTGTGTTCCTATTTATTAATTTTAAGGGAGGCCGTAGTGGCCTCCCTATTTTAGCAAGATGTCAATTGGTTAATAATACTTGTCTTGCCAAGACATTTACTCTGTATAAGTTATGGAGGTATAAATCTTTCCGTTTCTAAACTTAAACATCGTCATTCCTTCAGCATGATATGCTGTGCCGTCACTTTTTACGGTGCCATCCTCGACCCAATGCGTAAAGACTACGTCACCATCAGCGGCAATATCTCGAATTTTGCGATCGTAATTTTCAATACGCTGGTTAAATGCCTTATGTTCCTGAACAAGGTTAGAAAAAATAATTTCAGAATCAGGATACTGTGTGTGTGCGTAATCTTCGTGAAAATGCGCGTTAATTGATTCCAGATCGTTGCGCTCCCAAGCCATTTGAAACTCTATCACCTTTGCTACATTGGCTGCCACATTGTTAGGCTCGGATGGTAGGTTCAAATTCGCGGTTGGTATGCCGATCATCTGTTTTTCAACTTTGATTTTTCCTTCTTCTTGAGTGTCAACGTATTCATTATTCGTCACCGTAAACATATCGATGATCTTTCCATCCTTGATTCGAAACAGCTGTATTGAGTCCCAAGAGAAAGTGTTTCCAGCAAAAGATGCACCGGTCTTTTCTGATAACGTTCCTTCACTGGTGGTGTGGGTGAAAACGACATCTCCGTCAGCAGCAATGTCTTTAACCGTTACCAAAAGATCGGGGACGTTTTCATGTGTCGCTTTTATAAATGCTTGGTGCTGTGAAAGTGTATGCGAAAGACCTAGGTGAAGATTGGGAAGATTGAAAGCCCTGAATAAAAATTCATCCGCATGGATAAGTTCCTCAATTAAATCGTATTCCTTGTTATTCATAACTCCATCTATATAGGTAATAACAATCTCCACATTTTCAGATTCATTGGTAGCAAAAGCAGTTACCGGGATACAAACGGTGGCGGAAATCAATACCAAAAACAAGATTCCTATCAGTGCTAATCTTCTTTTCATAATATCTCCTTTTCTTAAATTCTTAGAATAATGATTTTTTTACTTTCTAAAACTATTTAATTTAACTAATCAATGTCATGATGCACTTAAAAACATGATGGATGGTCTTCCTATGACAAAACGAATAAGTGTGTTAAGTTCTTTTTTTATCCAATCTTCACCCCCTAACCTTGTTTCTTTGGTTCTTTCAGTAATTAGGTAAATTATTCAATCTAGACCTATTCTTGATAATCCTTTAAATATATATGCTTTACTTTATATAAATAAGTAATTAGTGTGCCAATTTAACCAATGAAAATAATATATGCATTCTGATCTCTCCAAATACATATATAGCATGGCTTTTAACTAAAATAATTATCCCTAATCTATTTATTTTTTAAAAATTCATTGACTATTACCTGGTAAATCCGTGGCTGCTCGATCTGATGCAGATGGGAGGCGTTCGGTATAACCGCCATCTGGGCATGAGGAAAGGCCATTTGAAAATCCTTTACCGTCTTCACCCCTGCTTCATCTCGGTCGCCGCAAATAAGTAAAACCGGTACAGTGATTTTGTGCAGCTCGGGATATTTGATTACCTCGGAAGGCATTTTGGCGATCTGCT
>JADBLP010000036.1:0-36290 GCA_014894375.1 Actinomycetota bacterium
CTGTATAGTTTCGCACAGGTCTTTCAGAATTACTGGTATCTAAAGAATTATTTGTATTTAGATTGTTGGTATCGCTTTCATCTAAAATAATTCTTATGTTCATCTTTATGTCTGGGAATGCTGATGTTTTTTCATAAAAATTTTTAAAATCTATTTCTGGATATTTTCTTTTTTTTAAATCCTGTATTTTTTCGAAATTATATTTTTTTTGATATATTCTGATTTTTTTTAATTCAGAAGAAACAATCGGGTAATCATTCTTTGAGGTGCTTATTATTATTTCATCACAGAAAAAACTTAATTTAAAAATCTGGTCTATGAATAATGGTACTGGACCAACTTTGATTTTTAATTTATTGAAACCAAATCTACTGCTCCTGCCACCTGCCAAAACTATTCCTGTTAGATTCACTTTAGTATTCTCCGTGGCCATGAATAAATATTAAACCTGCTGCCTCTGGCGTAACCGATAACAGTTAAATTTATTTTTTTTGCAAGAACAGCTGCGCTAAAAGTTATAGAAGAATTTGTAACAATAATCGGAATTTGCATCCTGCAAATCTTATAAATTACATCAATGCCCAATCTACCTGTGGTAAATATAATCTTATCTTCAGGGGATAACCTTTTTATTAACATAAAGCCGGCAATTTTGTCAATACAGTTATGCCTTCCGATATCTTCCGCCAGGTTTAATAAGTTACCATTCTTATTAAATAAGGCAGCGCTGTGCAAACCGCCAAATTCTTTTTTATATCTCTGCTTGCTTACAGTCTCCATATTCAGGCTGAGTATAATATCAGATGCAATCCTGAGATTACTCTTTATTTTCTTCAAACCTTTTTCAAATATGAAATCATCGATGCTGCCGCATTCAAGTGATATGAATCTTAAGCTGTCTGAATGTTTGATTTTATCTTTATCTATTGCGGCGCTTACCTCAATTTTTGAAGCCAGATTATTCCTGCTGATAATTTTACCAATGTCCTGGCTGCAAATTTTTAAAAGTTCTATATCTGAATAACTCTCAATGTAACCGTTATTGGTTAAATAACCGACTGTAAGTTCAATAAGATTAGCGGGTGAGCATGAAATTGTTGAAATAGCATTACCGTTTAAGGAAATTGTTAGGAGCAACTCAAAAGGGATAATGTCTATTAGGTCAGCCTTACCCGAAGAAGCTTTAATTTTTTCAATTTTAATTTTTTTACCTAATTTTGAAATTTTGTCTTCCAATTTTTCTACGCCATCTCAAATCCTTTTTTTATATCTTTTTCAAACTTACAGCGCAGACCTTAAACTCCGGAATCTTTGCTTCGGGATCCAATGCAGGATTGGTTAGAACATTGGCGGGAGAATCTGCATAATGGAATGGCATAAACACCACTCCTTTTTTGATTTTGGAACTTACAAGCGATAATGCTGTAACCGCACCTCTTCTTGACTCGACTTTTACCCTGTCCCTGTTTTTAATCCCAAGGTTTTTTGCATCATCTGAGTGTTTTATATCTTCAACCGAATTTGTCATTGCGCCACTTCCGAAAGTCTGGATCAAATCCGTAACTGTTGAAGCATGACATAGCCTTGCACAATGATCTATATTATTTGTACATACCACTGCCCGTGCAAATTTGGACATTAAAAAGTTTTCCTCATTTGTACATTTTGCTGAGCTAAGGATTGCAATGGAATCAGAGCCGTATTTTTTCTTTATTGCTGTTAATTTATCTGAAACAGTCGCCAGTGCTTTCCCCCAGCTTACCTTCCTGAATTTCCCGTCTTTTGTTTTTATCATTGGATGACTAATCCTCTCAGAGTTGCTCACAAAATCCAGGCCAAATTTACCCTTAGCACACAAATTACCCCTGTTTACATGTTTTCCTTTTCCTTTTTTCTTTTTGGATTTTTTATATTTTACAAACCCCTGTAGGGCATCTTCCTTTTATGTGTTCGGTGACCTCTTCTCGAAAATATTTTAGAATTGTGGAAATGGGTAAAATCAGCGATTGGCCAAGAGCACAAAGAGAAGTCTTTTGCATCACTTTAGCCGTATGAAGCATTAAATCAATATCATCTTCTTTACCCTCTCCTCGAGAAATAGCTGTGACTAATTCCAGAAGTTTTTCTGTTCCTACTCGACATGGAATACATTTGCCACAGGACTCACGTTTAAAAAAATTCAAGAAACATTTGAGCATATCCAGAGCACAGGTAGTCTCGTCCATTACCAGAATAGCTCCCGAGCCTAAAACTAGTCCTTTTTCTACGAGAGAGGCGTAATCTAGAGGTACATCAAGCATATCCTCACCTAAAATAGCTCCTGCTGTTCCTCCTACTTGAGCCATTTTAAATTTACTGCCTCGCATCCCCTGAGCATAATCAATAATGATTTCTCTTAAAGTAATACCCATGGGAGCTTCAATCAAACCGGTCTCTTTAACATGCCCCGATATTGCATAAACCTTTGTTCCCGGGCACTCTTTTGTTCCAAAAATCCTGAACCAGTCTGCCCCCTTAAGAATAATAGGAGCGATATTAGCTAATGTTTCTACATTGTTGATAAGTGTTGGTTTCCCCCAAAGCCCGCTACTTGGAGGAAAGGGTGGTTTAAAGCGGGGATTGCCGCGTTTACCTTCCAGAGATTCCATTAAAGCAGTCTCTTCTCCACAAACATAGGAACCTGCCCCCTGATGAATCTCAATCTGGAAATTAAATCCGCTTCCAAAAACATCCTCACCTACAAATCTATGCTCTCTAGCCTGTTTGAGTGCTTTATTAAATCGATTAATGGAAAGAAGATATTCTCCACGAATATAAATATAGCCGTAATGGGCACCCACAGCATATCCAGCAATTATCATTCCCTCGATAATCTTATGAGGGTCGCCTTCCAAAATTGCCCTATCCTTAAATGTTCCCGGCTCTCCCTCATCAGCATTGCAGATAATATATTTGGGGGCAGCTTTTGCTTTAGCTGTAAACTCCCATTTTAAACCGGTGGGAAATGCTGCTCCGCCCCGACCTTGCAGGCCTGAGGCCTTAACTTCACTAAGTACTTGCTCCGGTCTCATCTCCCGTAAAACCTTACCCACTGCTTCATAGCCATCTTGAGCAATATATTCTTCAATGCTTTCTGGATTAATCCTGCCATAATTATCCAGAACAACTCGCAGGGGGCTTTTTAATTCTTTTATCATTTCTTCTTCCTTAACTCTCTCAAAATTTCTCTAATTTTTTGAGGAGTCAAGTTGCCGCAAACTTTCTCATTAATCATCATTACTGGTGCTTCATTGCATATCCCCAGACAACTTACCTCCTCTAAAGTAAACATGCCATCGTTTGTTGTCTCTCCAACTTTAATCTTTAATTCTTTCTCTAAAACCTCAAAAATACTCTTCAGCCCCATTAGATGACAGGGTCCACTGTCACAAACCCGAATTATATACTCACCTCGCGGTTTCAAGCTGAACAATGAATAAAAAGTAACTACCCCATAAACCTCACCATAACTTAAACCCGCCTCCTGAGCAATAAGCTTTAACTTATCTTCAGTAATATAATTATGCTTGTTTTCCCTTTGCGCTTTGCTTAAAAGAGCAATGACATCTTTTTCTTTATTTCTTAACTTCATTTTTAAATTCTTTCTATCTTTACGGCTGACACTTTGTATTCGGGAATTTTAGCCACAGGGTCTAGAGCATCGCTGGTCAAAAGATTTACTGCTGATTCCGCAAAATGGAAAGTCATAAAGACTACTCCCTTATCCACACGGTGGGTGATTTTTACTTTTACTTTAAGCTTTCCCCGACGTGAGCTCACCCTCACCCAACCATTATTTTTAATTCTTAATTTTTCTGCATCTTGTGGACTAATCTCTAAAAAGCCTTCGGGGGCAATACCATCCAGTGGTTTTGACCTGCGGGATAAAGAGCCAGTATGAAAATGGTAAAGAACTCTACCTGTGGAGAGAAGGAAGGGATATTCTTCATCGGGCAGCTCTGCTGGAGGAATATAATCTACAGGAGTAAAAAGACCCTTTCCCCGAGTAAATTTATCTTTATGTAAATAAGGGGTGCCTGGATGTTCGCGGCTCGGACATGGCCACTGCAAGCCCTGCTCTCCTAAGCGATCAAAATGGACACCACCATAAATAGGAGTTAAAGAAGCAATCTCATCCATTATCTCTCTTGGTGAATGATAAGCCATTGGATAGCCCATTCTCTTACCTATTTCCATGATAATCTTCCAGTCCTCTCTGCTTTTTCCAATGGGAGGAATTGCTTTATGTAAAAGTTGAATTCTGCGGCATGTATTGGTGAAAGTTCCATTTTTTTCAGCAAAAGAGACGCCAGGTAGGACTACATCAGCAAGTTCGGCTGTCTCAGTTAAAAAAATATCCTGAACTACTAAAAAATCAAGGTTTTCCAGTCCTTCTCTTACATGATTAAGATTGGGGTCGCTGAGCATAGGATTTTCACCCATTATGTAAAACCCTTTAATCTCACCTTTGCTCGCTGCATCCATAATCTCTACTACGGTTAGTCCATCCTTTGGAGGAAGCTTTACTCCCCAGGCGGTCTCAAAATTCTCCCTAACTTTCGCCTCACTCACCTTCTGGTAACCCGGATAAACATTGGGCAAGGCTCCCAAATCACAAGCACCCTGGACATTATTCTGTCCACGTAGAGGATTAACGCCAGTGCCTTCTCGCCCCACATTGCCGCAGAGCATAGCTAAATTAGCTAAGGATAAAACATTATCAGTCCCTGTAGTATGTTGGGTTATACCCATAGCAAAAACAATAGAGCCCCTATCTGCTTTTCCATACATTCTTGCAGCAGCAATCAATTTTTCTTCAGGTATACCGGTAATTTTCTCTACTTTTCCAGGAGTATATTTGGAGACTACTTTCCTGAATTCATCAAAGTTTTCTGTGCGATTTTCCACAAATTCTTTATTATAAAGGCCTTCATTAATAATTATATTCATCAAACCATTAATCCAGGCGACATCGGTTCCGCTTTTTTGCCTTAGCCAGATTTCGGCATATTCGGTTAACTCAATTGCTCGTGGGTCTACTACCATTAATTTTGTACCATTATAAGCTGCCAGGTGTTTAAAATAGTTTCCTATTACTGGATGGGTCTCTGTAGTGTTAGAGCCGGTTACTAAAATAACATCTGCTCTCTCAAATTCCCGGATAGAATTGGTCATTGCTCCACTGCCAAAAGCACGAGTAAGACCAGCCACAGTAGAAGCATGACAAAGACGAGCACAGTGGTCAACATTATTGGTGCCGAAGCAGATGCGGATAAACTTTTGAAATAGATAATTTTCCTCATTAGTGCACTTAGCCGAGGATAATCCAGCTAAAGCATCACTGCCATATTTATCCTTCAATTCCTTAAATTTAGTGGCTACTAAATTTAATGCTTCATCCCAGCTCGCTTCTTCAAATTTTCCATTGTGTTTAATTAAGGGAGTGGTAAGACGGTCTTTGTGATGGACATAGTCAAATCCAAAACGTCCTTTAACGCAGAGATGTCCTTTATTGTCAGGACCCTCCTCAACTCCATAGACTTTCACAATTTTATCATTTTTAATATTTAATTCTATCTGGCAGCCAACTCCACAATAAGGACAAACAGTTTGTACTTTTCGAAACTCCCAGCTCCTACCTTGAAAACGAGCTAATTTTTCAGTTAATGCACCGGTAGGGCATGTTTGGATGCAAGCTCCACAAGAGACACAGTCAGTATCCACTAATGGCTGGTCTAATCCTGAAATAAGAAATGTACCGCTGCCGCGAGCAGCAAAATCTAATACTCTCTGAACGGTAATTTCAGCACAGGAACGTACACATCGTCCACAAAGAATGCATTTATTAGGGTCTTTTAGAATTACCTGGCTGGAATCTTCAGTGGGCTCAACTGATTTACTAACGGGAAAAAGTATCCTATCAATACCCAAATCATAAGCTAGATCCTGAAGCTCACACTGACCATTACTCTCACAAACTAAACAATCATGCTTATGCTCTGAGAGGATTAATTCTACAATCAATTTCCGCGCCTCATCTATTTCCTCATCAGAGGTTATAACCTTCATCCCTTCAACCACTTCTGTTGTACAAGCAGCTTCCATGCCTGGTCTGTCTTTAATCTTTACCATGCAGACCCGACAGGTTCCAGCAATACTCAAGCCCTTTTCATAGCATAAATGAGGAATTTTAATTCCATTAGCTAAAGCTACCTCAATAATGGTAGAGCCTTTTTCTGCCTGAACCAGTTTCCCATTAATAGTTAGATTCACAGTATTCATCTCTTTTTCCTTTAAGACAAGAATGCATCGGCACTATTTCTCCTTGCTCCGCTATTTGCCTCATTTCAATTAAAATCACCATCGGTATATCCTATTGCCTCATACAAAAATGTATCTGAAACCAATACAGATTCATAAGAATATAAAGGTAATAAAATAGACATATTATTTGTAGATATACTCGTAAAGCTTTTTATCTACTGTGCTATTCCTTTCTAAAGTCTTCTTTAAAGTATTTAATTTTAAAAGTTTATCCTGAAGCTTTGAAATCTTTCTTTTAAGCTTGGCTGGATTTATCTTATCATAATTATTTTTTAGTTTCTTCTTTTTATTTTTTAAAATATCATCTAAGGCAAGATGATAAAAGTAAAGGATTTAAAATCATCAATTAGAATTAAAGTTTTGACTTATAAATGATATTATTTAAAGTATTAAATATGGGAAATTTGAAAATATATTTCTCATATAAAAAGATAGTACTTTTAAAATAAGGTAAAAATTATACAAGCATTTTATATATAATAGAGTGTTAGGGAATTTATAACAGTACAGTGTATTTAAAGAAATTAGAATTAAAAAATTATAGGAATTACAGTCAGGTCAATTTAAATTTTGATAAAAATACCATTCTTATTCTGGGAAACAACGGTAATGGTAAAACCAACTTGCTGGAATCCATATATTATTTATCCACAGGCAAATCTCACAGAACTTACAGCCAGGATGAAATTATTAAGTGGGGAAGCGATTATTCGAAAGTAAAGGCTTTGGTTGGTTCTGAAATAAATGATGAGCTTGATCGGTTTATAGAAATAGAGCTGCGCAAGGATAATAATATTAAAATTAAGGTCGATAAAATATACAGGAGAAAAAAATCGGATTTCATATCGATACTCCCTTCGGTCATATTTTCTCCGGATGATTTAAAAATTGTAAAGTCGGGCCCAGTGGATAGGAGAAATTTCCTTGACAGTATACTTGAGAAAATCGATGGTCAGTATTATAAACAGCGGTTGCAGTATCAAAAAATACTTACCCAGAGAAGCAGTCTGATCAAAAGTATTAATAGAAAAGCGGATGCAGTCAGCAATTCTACACTGGAAATATGGGATGATAATATCGTAAGGTATGGAACTGATATAATAAAAAAGAGGTATGAGCTACTGGCTGAATTCAAGGCTGAATTTAAAGATTACATAAGCAGCTTTTTTAAAGGGGTTAAAACAGAACTCGCTTATGTATTCAGCTGGGACAGGGGAGACAGCCCGGATGACTTTGTGGATTATCCGGATGAAAAAATCTTAAGAGAGGAAAATTTTACAGAAAATAACCTAAAGGATATATTTTACCGGAAATTAAAGGAAAGCCTCCAAAAAGATCTGCAGTACAAAACCACTACAGTAGGGCCACACAGGGATGATTTCGTAATTTTGCTGAATGGTAAAAATATAAGGTCCTTCGGTTCTCAGGGCCAGCAAAGAGTTGCTTCAATAAGTTTAAAACTTTGTGAACTGGACATCTTGAGAAAAAAAATAAAAAAAGATCCCATCCTTCTTCTGGATGATGTATTTTCTGAACTTGATATAGAAAGAAGAAAATTACTGGTAAAAGCTGTAAGTGACGGGTTTCAGACTTTTGTAACCACTACAAATATTAGTTATCTTGATAAGCTGGATCTGGAATTTGGAAATAAGCTTTTAATTAAAGATAACAAAATTGCAGTTTCAGATTTATAGGCTGTAACATATAATATGATTATGAAAGAATTTGAAGATATAGGAAGTATAATCGGGGATGTTATAGAAGATTTGAATATGAGGAAAAAGTTAAATATATCCAATATCTTTAACTGCTGGGAAGAAATTGTTGGGGCTGACATAAATAAAAAAGCAAAACCTAAAAAAATAATCAGAAGTGTATTATATGTATCTGTTACCACTTCTACCTGGGCAAATGAACTAAGTCTTATGTCCAATCAATTGATTGAAAAGATAAATTCCTTTATTGGAGAACAAGTAGTCAGTAGTATAAGATTCAAGCAAAATCTTTGAAATTCTTCAGCCTATTTTGGGCAAATTTACCCTAAAATATGGTATAATATTTAACGTCTGGAATTAATAAAATCGTAGGATATTTTTGAAAAAATATTTATATTTAAAACCAGGAAGGGTAATGGGTATTAAGGTGGTTTTAATACTTACTTATTGCCCTTTATTCATATTTTAAAAAGGAAATTTTAAAGTTTAGAGGAGATTTTTTTGAAAAAATCAAGTTATGACGCTAAAGATATAACAGTTTTAGAAGGTCTTTCTGCAGTTAGAAAAAGGCCCAGTATGTATATCGGTTCTACAAGCTCCAGAGGTCTGCACCATCTTATTTATGAGGTGATAGACAATAGTATTGATGAAGCCATGGCAGGATTTTGTGATAATGTACTGGTTGTATTAAATAAGGATAATTCTGTAACTGTAGTGGATAATGGTAGGGGAATACCGGTAAAAAAAGTTGAGAAATTTAACAAACCTGCAGTTGAAATAGTTCTTACCAAATTACATGCCGGTGGAAAATTTGGTGGAGAAGGATATAAAGTTTCAGGCGGGCTGCATGGTGTTGGAATTTCTGTAGTAAATGCTCTCTCGGAAAAGTTAGGTGTTGAAGTAAGAAGAGACGGGCATATTTACAGGCAGGATTACAAAAGAGGGGAACCGGTTACCGGTCTTATAAAAGGTGAAAAAACTCAAACTCACGGTACTGCATTTACTTTTTATCCTGATAGGGAAATATTTGAAGATATAGATTATAAATTCGAGATACTGGCAAGCAGGATGAAAGAAATGGCTTTTCTGAATAAGGGTTTAAAAATTACTCTTGTAGATGTAAGAGGGGAATCTGAAAAGAAAGAAATATATCAATATGAAGGCGGAATAGTTGATTTTGTAAAATATTTATGTGAGAAAAAAGATGTTTTACATAAAATAGTTATATACATAAAAAATGAAGTTGGTGACAATGAAGTAGAAATTGCAATGCAGTATACTGATGGTTATTCAGAAAGTATTTTTTCATTTGCAAACAATATAAATACCACAGAAGGCGGAACTCATCTGAGTGGTTTTAAGGGTGCTATTACCAGGACCATAAATGACTATGCCCGCAGCAATAATATACTGAAGGAAAAGGAGGAAAATCTTTCAGGTGAAGATATCAGGGAAGGGCTTACTGCGATTATTAGCGTCAAGTTAAAAGACCCACAATTTGAAGGACAGACCAAGACCAAACTGGGAAATAGCGAGATCAAAGGTTTTGTTGAATCCACAGTAAATGCAAAACTTTCTGAATTCCTGGGAGAGAATCCGGCTATAGGAAGGACTATTGTAAATAAGTGTATGGAAGCCTCAAGGGCAAGAGCTGCTGCAAGAAAAGCAAGGGATCTTACCAGGAAGAAATCTCTACTGGAAAGCAGCTCTCTTCCGGGTAAGCTTGCTGATTGTTCTATGAATGATCCAAAATATTGTGAGTTATTTTTGGTGGAGGGGGATTCTGCAGGAGGAAGCGCAAAGCAGGCCAGGGATAGAAGGTTTCAGGCAATACTGCCTCTTAAAGGTAAGATTCTAAATGTTGAAAAGGCAAGGCTACACAAGATATTAAGCAATGAAGAGATCCAGGCAATGGTAACTGCTATGGGCTCTGGAATTGGGGAGGATTTTGATATTGGAAACGCGAGATACCATAAAGTAATAATTATGACAGATGCCGATGTAGATGGGGCTCATATAAGAACACTAATTTTGACTTTCCTTTACAGGTATATGCCAAAATTAATTGAAGCTGGATATGTGTATATAGCCCAGCCACCGCTTTACCAGGTTAAGAGTGGCAAGGAGGTTTCTTATGCTTATAGCGATAAGGAGCTGGAGAATATTAAAAAGAAATATGAAGATAAAAAAATAAATGTCCAGCAGTACAAAGGTCTGGGGGAAATGGACCCGGAGCAGCTCTGGGAGACTACCATGAATCCTGAAGCAAGGACACTTCTGAAGGTTGAAATTGAAGATGCATTGATTGCAGATGATGTATTTTCTACCCTGATGGGAAACAAGGTTGAACCAAGAAGGGAATTTATTGAAAAGAACGCTAAAGGCGTATCGTTTATAGATATATAGATATTTAGTTAGGGGAATAAATGGTATTTGAATTAAGGGGTAAAGTAAAAAATATTGAAATTGAATCGGAAATGCAGGATTCCTACCTGAGTTATGCCATGAGTGTAATTGTTGGCAGGGCTCTACCGGATGTGAGAGATGGCCTGAAGCCGGTTCACCGGAGAATTTTGTATGCCATGAATGATATGGGCATGAGATCCAATTCACCTCACAAGAAATGTGCCCGAATTGTAGGAGAAGTGCTTGGAAAATATCATCCTCATGGGGATACTGCAGTTTATGACGCCATGGTGCGTATGGCCCAGAACTTTTCCCAGCGCTATGTTTTGATAGACGGGCACGGAAATTTTGGCTCTGTTGATGGTGATAGGGCTGCTGCCATGAGATATACTGAAGCCAGGCTTTCTTCAATTTCTGAAGAACTTCTGGTGGATATTGATAAGGATACTATAGGGTTTGTGGATAATTTTGACAGTTCTTTAAAGGAGCCATCAGTACTGCCTTCGAAATTTCCAAATCTTTTAGTTAATGGCTCCTCTGGTATTGCTGTAGGTATGGCCACTAATATTCCGCCTCATAATCTGGGAGAAATCATCGATGGGGTTATTCACTATATAGATAATCATGAAAGTACAGTTAAAGATTTGATGAAAAAGATTAAAGGTCCGGATTTTCCCACCGGTGGAATTATAATGGGTATTGCTGGAATCAGGGAGGCATATGAGACTGGCAGGGGCCGTCTAGTTGTAAGAGGCAAAGTGCACCAGGAACAGCCCAAAAAAGGCAAAACCCAGGTTATAATAACTGAGCTTCCATATCAGGTAAATAAATCAAGACTTGTTGAAAAAATTGCTGAACTGGTCAGAACTAAAAAAATAGAAGGGATTAATGACCTGCGCGATGAATCGGATAAAAGTGGAATGAGAGTAGTAGTAGAACTCAAAAAGGATTCAATTCCAAACGTAGTTATTAATTCTTTGTATAAGAATACCCAGCTTGAGGATACTTTTGGAATAATTATGCTGTCTCTGGTAGATGGTGTGCCAAAAACTCTAAATTTACTGCGTTTAATAGAAGAATACACCAAACATAGATTTGATGTAGTGGTTAGAAGAACCAAATACGAGTTAAAGAAATCTGAGGAACGCGAGCATATACTGCAGGGGCTTTTAATAGCCCTGGATAATCTGGATGAAGTAATAAAGACTATAAGGTCTTCAAAAGATGTCCCTACTGCAAGGAAAAGACTGGTAAAGAACTTTGAGCTTACAGAAATACAAGCCCAGGCTATATTGGATTTAAGATTGCATCGGTTAACTGGCCTGGAAAGAGACAAGATAAAATTAGAACATGAACAATTAGCTGAAAGAATAAAGGAATTAAAACAACTTCTTGGAAGTAACGAGCTAATATATAGAGTAGTTAAAGATGAACTCAAAGAGATTAAGAAAAAATACAATGATGAAAGAAGAACAGATATAACTACCGATATTTCCGATATTGAGATTGAGGATTTAATACCAGAAGAGGAAAATGTAATATCCATATCTCATTCAGGTTATATAAAAAGGGTTCCGGTAACCACCTACAGAAAACAGGGGAGAGGCGGAAGAGGAGTAACCGGAACTGATTTAAAAGAGGATGATTTTGTCAAACACCTGTTTATAGCATCAACTCATCACTATATAATGTTCTTCTCAAATCTTGGAAAAGTATACAGATTAAAAGTTCATCAAATCCCTACAGGCAGTAGAATGTCTAAAGGCAAGGCAATTGTAAACCTGCTCCCATTTGTACCAGGTGAGATGGTTGCAGCGATAATCGCAGTTAAGGATTATGGTGATGACCAGTATTTGGTAATGGCCACCAAAAAGGGGATAATCAAAAAGACTTCTATTGAAGTCTATGACACTTCAAGAAGAGATGGAATTATAGCTATTACCATTAAAAAAGGAGATGAGTTAATAGGAGTGGAAAAATCCAATGGTAATAATGATATTATTATGGTTTCCAGGAATGGGAAGGCTATAAGATTCAGCGAGGAAGACTGCAGGCCAATTGGAAGGACTTCACAGGGAGTAAAGGGAATGAAACTTTCAAAAGGAGATGAAGTTCTCTCTATGATGGTTACAAGAGAACTCGATGGAGACCTCTTTGTTCTTACCGAGAATGGCTATGGGAAAAGGACACAGCTGTCAGAATATAAAAAGCAAAATAGAGGTGGACTGGGTGTAAGGACTTTAAAAATTACTGAGAAGAAAGGAAAAGTTGCCGGGGCAGGTATACTGAAAGATGAGCATGATGTTATGATAATCTCCGACAGGGGAGTGCTTATCAGGATTCCTGCGAGGTCAATATCAAGAATTGGAAGATCTACGCAAGGGATTAAGGCTATTAATCTGGAAGAAGGGGCTAAAGTAGCTTCGTATTCAATAGTTGTCTCAGAAAGCTGATTAAATGATTTGTTTTAATTTATTATGCAAACCTGTTATTATATTTTCCGATAGCAGTTTTTAATGTGGTGGGAAAATTTGTCTTTATGATATTAGTATAATATCAATTTTAAAGGGGGTAAAATAAAATGGCAGAGGTAAAAAAAGTGGAGGTTGATTCAGATTTCAGTAAAAAGAGCTCTACCGGAATGGAGCCAAAGATTGCGGTACTACTTGCATATCTTTTCAGCTGGCTTGGTGGGCTGATTATCTGGCTTATGGAAAAGGAGAATAAATTCGTAAAATGGAATGCTCTACAGTCATTAATTCTTGGAATCATCGATGTAGCAATAGTAATTGTATTTTATGCATTTTTAGGATGGACTTGGATTTTTATCGGACCAGTATTCTCTACTATTGGTTGGTTGGCTCTTACAGCTTCTTGGATACTTAAAATTATTGCAATTGTTATGGGCTTCCAGGGTAAGACTTTCAGGATTCCCGGTATTAGCGGTTTAACAGATAAATATTTCAAGATGTAATAGGTACAGCAACTGTTACCGGTTATTGATTATTTAATTAGAAATAATAAGGATTTATACTACAAGAAATAGAACATAATTTTAAGTAGTTTATGTTTCATGTATTTAAGGAGAAAATATGGCTGTTGAAAGAAAAGTTTTAAGAAGTATCAGCGAGCTTTCTATGTTCAAGTACCTACTAATTATTTATTTAATATTCTTTATATTATCAGTAATTGTAATGGCAATAATTGGATTAATTGTCTGGCGGGGATTATCTTCCTTTGGTATTGATAATATAAATAGTATTCTGGCAAGCCTTGGTTTAGGGAATATCAATATACCTGATTTCTTCAGTAAAGGAATGATAATAGGTATTGTGATATCAATCGTCGGAGGTTTAATTGCTTCGGTATTCTATGCTGCTGTAGGAACTTTAGTTGTCTGGACAATGAATGTTGTTTTAAAAATCAGCGGGGGGATAGAGTTAAGATTTTTACCGGGAAAAGAAGAAATAATCAGTATTAAAGAATAAGAATAAGTAGATAACTTTTATTTTTTAAAATCAATTTACAGTTATATATTACGGTGGGTTTGCCTTGACAAAAGTATATTAAATTGTTATTTTGTCATCCTGTTAAAAATTCGGATGGGGCCTATAGCTCAGCTGGTTAGAGCGCATCCCTGATAAGGATGAGGCCTCTGGTTCGAGTCCAGATAGGCCCACCAGTTTCTTAAGTTGTGGGGGTGTAGCTCAGCTGGGAGAGCGCCTGCCTTGCAAGCAGGAGGTCAGCGGTTCGATCCCGCTCATCTCCACCAATTTTTTTATTATTGAATATAATTACTCCTGGTAAGATGAATTAAATGTGATATTCTGGATTTATGATTTCTATAATATCCCGGAAGATATTTCCTTATGCCGGCTAACCATATCTTTTAAAGTAATTGATTTAACCAGGGGAATTAAAAAATAATGACTAACATCTGGCTGGAAGTATTTTTAGGTAAAATAGGAAAATATATTATCAGTTTTTTATCCAGGTATTATTACTTTATAATTCCGTTTGTAATTGCTTACGGGATTTTTCTGGCAATATCTTCGTACAATCTTAAAAGAATTGAAAAAAAAGTTAACTTAGAAATATTAAATCAGTCCAGGGACATTATAAAAAAAGTCCCGGATATTAACTATGTAGATTTAGTTGACAGGATAAAAATTCCCTGGAAAAAGATTATAAGAACTTACTCTTTTTTTCCATATATTTCTCATGAATCAGATTTATGGGTAACTAGAACAAGCCTTATGGATGTAAGAGATATTATTATGCATAATGATAAAAAAATAAAATTGATCCTGGAAAGAAATGGGATTAATATTTTTGAGGAAAAATCAACCGTTCGAAAAAATTTATATACAGAGTATATTCATAGGATTACCAGAAGAAAAGAGAAGTAATAATTTTATAAAAATAAGTTAAATATAGGTTCTATAATTTTCAGTAGAATCCAGAAAAATATGTTGGAACTAGCCCCAATACTTGAAAGTCTCTTGTAACCCTCTACTAACTCCATATTATATTTCAGGAAAAAGTTGGTAAATAAATATCCCATATTGGTTGTTGTCCACAGTATTATTGGAATTATAATTACTGCTGAAATAAGACTTCTAAATATATCACCTTTTGACGGAGCTATGATCCAGATCAGTATAAATGGAATCATTATGAGGTCAGCTTTTGGGAGCACAGCATTTCCCGGAAGAATGGTTGAAATGTAAACGGTCAGAGGTATTATAATAACTGATAACATAATTATAGAAGGTTGACCGGCTAAAACTATAGGATCCAGACCAATGTACAACTCTCTTTTTGTAATTCTTCGGCTTATAAAACTTTTTATATCATTTATAGTAGGAACTATGCCCTTTAGAAGCAGGTTTACTGACCTGGGAAGCAGTATCATAATAATAGATAATGTTAAACCGCTTAATAAAGCATATAGAAGATTTGGACCTAAGTTTAAATAAAAATTCTTATACCTTGTAATTGCACCAATTATAAATCCCAGGATAAATCCCATTATCATAGGTTCTGAAACGACTCCGAGCTTATACTGAATTTCTTCATAAAAGACATGGGCTCTCCTGATAAATGGAATCTTGTTAAAGATAACATTAATAAGATGTGAAACAGGTGCCCAGCAAATAATTTGAGCCTGTGGGGTAGATATACCCTTCAAGCCAAAATAACTTTCAATATATGTTGCATAAATATCTGATAGTACAAGGGTTATAGCAGCAACTATCATTGCAATCAGTATTCCTATCCATTTTATTTCTGTAATTGCAAAAATAATCGAGCCTACCAGCAGGAAACTCCAATAGTTCCAGAAATCTATATTTATAGTCCTGGTAAATCTTAAGAGGAGCATAATGAGATTTAGAATTACTATAGCTATTATTATTTGCAAAATTATAGGAGAGTTTAGAATGACTGCTTTGGAAACAAACCATCCTGTGTCAATAATTTCAAATTTTTTTGAAGAATTTATCAGTATTGTATTGGTAATAGACCCAAAGAAATTTACAAAAAGAGTAAGCAGTATAGAAAGACTGACGAGTCCAATAAGTATGAATGCGCAATTTTTTAAGTTCTTAAGCGGTTTTCTGGTGATAATGAGGCTTATTATAAGTAATGTAGCCGGAATTAAGATGACCGGTCCTAATTCTATTATATAATTAATAACTCCATAAGTATTTGACATGAAATAAAATTTCTAAGTTTTTAATGATGTTATATTATACTTACTATTTAATATAAAATGAAGGGAACTGTTATGAATGATTTTAATAGCAATCTATCTTTTGAAACAGTTAGTAGGAGTAAGGAAAATTTTGTGAGCATTTATAATAAAATGTTTGAAGAATTAACAAGCAGGGACATAGGCAGTATTGTAAGCCGTGCAAATTGCAGGCTAATGGATAATAAAAGGATTAAATTAAGTTTTTTTAAAAAAGAAATCATAGTGGATTTAAGTAAAAAGAAAATCTATTTCCTTAAAAGTGGGGGATCAGACGAAGAAGAACCTTTAGATATGTACTCATCTTCTCTTATTTTACATTATTTACTTAATGCAGACGGGGCTCCTCTTGCCGCCAGTTGGATATCTTACAGAGAACTTCCGGCAGGGCTTTTTTACTGGCAAACAATACCTAAAGTACTGGAACCTTTGATTAAAAAATATGAAAATAATGGTGAGGGGTTTCTAAAAAAGACATTTGAAATTGGCGGAGGAAAATATGCTCAATTTAAATTTGGTTCAGTTATTTACCCGTTTAAAATGTTTCCTGTTCTTATGATTTTTGATGAGAAAAGTACAGAATTTGAAGCAAATATCAGGGTACTATTTGATGGAAGTGCCCATCATTATTTAAAAACCGATGTGGTCAAACTAATCATAATTTATATAGTTAAAAAGCTTTGTAACCAGTAAGAACCTTGAAGTTTTGAATTTTTTTTTATATAATATTAAACTAATGTTCAACTGTCGCACAATTGTGCAATTTCTTTTTTAAAAATAAGTTATGAACAATATAGAAAGAAAAAAATTCTTATCCAAGATTGCAAGACTTTATTATTCAGAAAGATTAACCCAGCAGGAGATTGCAGGTAGATTAAATATTTCAAGAACAAAGGTTTCCAGATATTTAGATGAGGCAAGGAAAGATAAGATTGTAGAAATAAAAATAAACTTGCCAGAAGAGGATTATTCCAATCTTGAATATAGAATAGAAAAAAGTTTTAAGATAAAGGAATGTATTGTTGTGCCCACTTTTGAGAATAATGAAGAAATACTAAAGATGATGGCAGGCCCATTGAATAATTTATTCGAAAGGATATTGGCCGGTGGAAGCTATTTAGGAATTGGCTGGGGAAGCTCACTTAAGGGAATATCAGATTATATTAATGTAAGCGGTAAGTCTGATATCAAAGTAGTCCCAATTATTGGAGGTCTTGGTAAAATAGGAACAGGAGTGCATACCAATTCCGTTGCTAAGAATATTGCAGATAGGCTTGGCAGCATAAGTTATATGATACATTCTCCAGCTGTACTGGACAGTAAAGAGATAAGGGAGATTGTGGAAAATGACAGCAATACCAGGGAAATAATCAAGTTATATGAAAAAATTGATACTGCTCTGGTAGGTTTAAGCGACATAGGTCCGGATTCTACATTAATTAAAACAGGCAGTTTCAGTTTAGAAGAGTTTAAATATCTGGATAGTTTAGGAGTAGTAGGGGATGTTAATCTTATTTTCATAAATGAAAATGGTAAGCATGTTCCAAATAGGATAGATGAGAGAATTGTAAGAATTTCACCTGATAGATTAAAAAAAGTTAAAAATGTTATAGGGGTTGCTTTTGGCAGGAGAAAATTAAAGGTTATTCTTGGCGCTTTAAGAGGTGGCCTGATTAACATTCTGTTTACTGACGAAGAAACAGCAGAAAATATTATTAATTCAGGATAAATTATGTGTAACGATTTAAAAGCTAAAAAGCTTTATATAAATATTGATGGATATAGAATGGAAGATAAATTTAATGGGCTGGATGACAGCATAAAAATAGAAATGCTAAGGAAGATGTATCAGATAAGGCATTTTGAGAATGAAACCGAGCAGTTTATTATAAGGGGGATGATTCATGGTACGTGTCATCTATATACCGGCGAAGAAGCAACTGCTGTTGGGGCAATTTATGCCATAAATGATGATGATTACATCACTTCAACTCATAGAGGTCATGGCCATTGTATTGCGAAAGGCGCAGACCTGAATATTATGATGGCAGAGCTATTGGGTAAGAGGACAGGATATTGCAAGGGCAAAGGCGGGTCAATGCATATAGCTGATGTGGGTTCAGGAAATCTTGGCGCAAATGGAGTAGTGGGAGGAAGTATTGGTATTGCCACAGGAGCAGCACTTACCTGTAAGATGAAAAGGAATGGGAAAATTGTGGTATGTTTTTTTGGAGACGGCGCGGCCAATCAGGGAATATTTCATGGTTCCATTAACATGGCTTCCATATGGGATCTTCCCATAATTTACCTCTGTGAGAATAATGTCTACGGTATGTCAACATCGGTAAAGGAAGCATTTAATATAGAAAAAATATCGGATAGAAAATGTGCTTACGGCATAGAGGGGCTTACTATTGATGGGAATAATCTTGTTGAGGTGTTCAATGCAGTTTCACATTTTACCGGTGAGTGCAGGGCTGGAAGAGGTCCTGTTTTAATTGAAAGTCTGACATACAGGTGGATGGGCCATTCTAAAAGCGATGCTCAGGTTTATAGAACTAAGGAGGAAATAAAACAGTGGGTGGAAAAGGACCCCATAGGAAGATATAAGAAAATTCTAATTGACCAGAAGATATTAACTGAAAAGGAAGACAGGGATTTAGAAAAAGAAGCAATAAGTCAAATAGAAGAAGCTGCAAAGTTTGCCAGGGAGAGCCCTTTTCCGGAACCTTCAGAAGTTGAAGATGATGTTTATGCCTGAAAATGTTATTACTAATTTATAATTTGTGGAGATATTTTTACTGCGATGAGAGAACTGACATATCTTGAAGCAATAAGAGAAGCGATGCAGCAGAAGATGAGGGAAGACAGTAATGTATACCTTATAGGAGAAGACATAGCAGAATATGGGGGAGCATTTGGTGTGACCGTGGGAATGCTGGAGGAGTTTGGAAAAGAGAGGATAATAAACACTCCGATTTCTGAAGAAGCCATAATAGGAGTTGCAACCGGAAGCGCAGTTACCGGGATGAGACCAATAGCTGAGATAATGTTTTCGGATTTTATAACCATAGCTATGGATCAAATTGCAAACCAGGCTGCTAAAATAAGGTATATGTTTGGAGGGAAAGCTAAAGTGCCTCTTGTAATCAGAACTGCAGGGGGAGGCGGAACCGGTGCTGCTGCTCAGCATTCACAGAGTCTCGAAGCACTTGTTGCCCACATCCCGGGCTTGAAGGTTGTTATGCCCTCCTGTCCATATGATGCAAAAGGGCTCCTTGTCTCATCAATAAATGATGATAATCCGGTAATTTTTATAGAGCACAAGTTGCTTTATAATAATAAAAAATGTATTCAAAATGTTCCTCGCCAGATGTATGAAATTCCACTGGGAAAAGGTGACATCAAAAGAGAGGGCAGTGATATAAGCGTAGCTGCTACTTCTTATATGGTTTTAAAATCACTGGAAGCAGCCGAAAAACTTTCACAGGAGAAGGGTATTGAATGTGAGGTAATAGATATAAGAACACTCAGACCTTTTGATATTGATATTATACTGGATTCAATCAAAAAGACAGGCAGGCTCCTGTGTGTGGAGGAGGCGCCAATTTTTGGAGGTTTTATGGGTGAAGTTTCTGCGCAGGTATCTGAGAAAGGATTTGACTGGCTGGATGCTCCTGTTGTAAGAGTTGCAGGGAGAAATTGTCCGGTTCCATATAGTTTGGTGCTCGAACAGGAAATGATTCCCGGTGCTAGTAGGATTGAAAAAGGGATTTTAAATCTCTTAAATAAAACTTAATATTTTATTGGATTTCATTATGTTATTATAAACGGTAACTAATGTGAGCGGATTTTTATCGATTAGTAAGTAATATTAAATGTAATCATAATAAAAACATATAAATTTTATAACTGATAGGTCAAATTTTTATTATATTGGAAGGGTTAAATGATGCATGAAGTTATTATGCCTAAATTAGGGCTTACCATGGAATCCGGTAAAATTGAAAAATGGCATAAGAAAGAAGGGGATAAGGTAAAAGCAGGGGAAGTACTCTTTGAAGTTATGACCGATAAGGTGACTATTGAAGTCGAGTCATATGATTCAGGTATTTTAAGAAAAATATTAAGAGCTGAAGGGGAAGAAGTACCTGTAACTGAAGTAGTGGCATATATAGGTGAAGAAGATGAAGAAATTCCTCAAGCTGAATTAGAATTGGCAGCTGAAGATAAAAAAAAAGTAGAAGTAAAAAAAGCTGGAGAAGCAGCTGAAAAAGTTAAAGAGGTTTCCGGAATTTCCAGTGAAGGTGTTAAAATATCTCCTCTGGCAAGAAAAACTGCAAAAGAGATAGGTATAGATTACAAGTCAGAAAGAATTGCAGGCTCAGGCCCGGCGGGGAGAATAGTAAAGGAAGACATAATAGCTTATTCTAAAAAGAAAGGCAAAGCTCGAAAGGAAGAAGCAGCACCCGTAACAACAACAGGTATTACCATAAAATCATCAAGCCCGCTTGAGGGTATAAGGAAAGTAATAGCCGAGCGTATGAGTTATTCCAGGTCAAATATTCCACACATAGTTTTAAATGCAAAGGCTGATGCCACTCAGCTTATAGTCTTAAGGGAAAAATTCAAAGAAAAGATACTCAAGAAGCACGGGATTAAAATAACTTATACTGATTTTATATTAAAATCAACGGCAGCCGCACTAAGGGAGAATCTAGAAGTAAATTCAACTTTTTCTGATGGAAACTATATAATATATGATGATGTGAATGTAGGTGTGGCGGTTTCATTGGAAGAAGGACTTATAGTTCCCATTATCTTTAACTGTGACAAGCTGGAAATTCTTAATATTGCAAAAAAAAGAATTGAACTTGTTGGTAAAGCAAGAGAGGGGAAGCTCAGCCTGGAGGAGATCTCAAACGGTACATTTACAGTAACCAATTTAGGAATGTATGGTATAAGGTCTTTTTCACCCATAATAAATCCTCCCCAGGCAGCTATACTTGCTGTTGGAGAAATATATACTGAGCCTGCAGTAGTAAATGGGAAGATTAAGCCAGAATCCTTTATGGACCTTTCTGTTTCATGTGATCACAGGATAATTGATGGAAGGATAGGGGCCAAATTTCTGCGGAGAATAGCGGAACTAATAGAGAATCCGGCAGAATTGGTTAATTAAATTTGTAAATTTTAGTGGAGTAATTTTTAGAAATGAAAGACAAAGAAGCAAAAATAGTACTGTTTTGTGTCAATTGTAATAAAGAATCACCACATACAGTGCATTATATAGAAAATTACCTGCGGAGCGTAGCCTGTGATAGCTGCGGCAAGAGAATAGAAATTGATAGACGCCACTTGAGAACTGTTTTTGCCGAGGATTTTATAAATAGAATTTTAACCAAGCCACATAGAATGACCGAAGATATGAAAAAAGCAGTGGCAACACTGATGCCCTTTCTTCCCAGGAGACTATTCAGAGAACCTCTGAAAGTGATAAAAGAGATATATGCCGTATTAAAAAAAGATAATGGCAATAGCAACATTAAAAAAAGGTAGTCAGCATTTTTAGAACGATTATATAATTCTCAACACAGGGATTTTAAAAATATTAACAAAGCTATCCAGCAGTTGTTCTTTGACATCATATATAGAAATGGTTTCCTTTGAGATTTTTTTTATTGAGGTTTGGGGATAATCTTTAAGGCCGCAGGCTGTTATATTATCAAAATATTTTAAATCGTTGTTCACATTTATTGAAAACCCGTGAAATGTAGTCCATTTTTTAATTTTCAGGCCAATTGATGCTATTTTAGAATTGTTAACAAATATTCCCCTATGTCTGTTTATCCTGGTTCCCTGTATATTATAACTGGCAAGCATATCTATTATAACCTGTTCAAGGTTATAGACAAAAAGGGTTAAATCTTTTTTTATTAAGGCAAGGTTAAAAATTGTATAGCAGACAATTTGGCCTTGGGTGTGGAGGGTTATATCACCACCACGGGTAGATTGTACCAGTTCTATATCTTGATGCCGGAGCTCTTCCCTGCTTACCAGTAAGTTACCGGTATTCCTGTTGCTTCCTATGGTTATAACCGGATAATGCTCGAGCAGCAGTATTACACCAGGCTTGTCTTTTAATTTTATCAGTTCAAAAAGTTTTGTTTGCAGATTGTAAGCCACGTTATAAGAAATGAGACCCAGATTAAAACTTAGAATATTTTTATATGTATCACGGTTCTTAAGGCTATTTATTATTTTATTAATTCCGTCTGAAGTTTTTTGTTTTGGGGTTTCCATAATTTTGTATAATATAATTGATTAATTTATTTTACCATATTAATGAATATAATTATTTCTGTTTATAGGTGACCGGAAGAAAGGAGTTTTTTATAATATGGGTATTAAAAAAGTAGACCTTGTTGTGCTGGGAGGAGGACCAGGAGGGTATGTAGCATCCATAAGAGCTTCGAAATTGGGACTAGCGACTGCGGTGATTGAAAAGGATCATCTGGGGGGAGTTTGTTTGAACTGCGGTTGTATACCGACAAAAACTCTTTATCATATAGCGCTTACCCTGGAAGAGATTAGAAAGGCAAAAAATTTTGGAATAGATGTTTCTTTGCCAAAACTGGATTTTAAAAAAGTAATGACCATAAAAGACAGGATAATTGAAAAGCAGAGAATATCTATTGCGTTTCATTTCAAGAAAAATAATGTAGAGCTTATAAAAGGTGTAGGAAAAATAGTTGCGAAGGGTAGAGTATTAGTAGAAACTTCAAGCAACCAGAATATTGAGATTGAGGCAAAAAATATAATCATCGCTACCGGGTCGTCTGCTTCAGATGTGAAACCATTTGATCTGTCAGAAGATGGGATAATGGATAACGTTAAAATATTATCTCTCAAGGAAATACCACAATCACTTTTAATTATAGGCGGTGGAATAGTAGGAAGTGAATTTGCAAACATGTTTTCTTCATTTGGGGCGAAAGTTATCATAGTCGAGATGCTTCCAGGGATACTCTCAACAGAGGATGAAGAAGTTTCAAAAATAATTTATAAAGTATTCAGGCAAAAAGGAATTGATATATTTACAAATTCAAAAGTAGAAAGTTTTAAAAAAAGTGGTAAAAAATTCCTCTGTACTACAAGTGGCGGGGATAAAATAATTGCAGATAAAATACTTATATCAGCAGGCAGAAAGCCAAATTCTACCGGTATTGGTATTGAAGAGGCGGGAATAGAAGTAGACAGTAAAGGTTATATAAAAGTGGATTCGCACCTTAGAACAAATGTTGAGGGCATATATGCTGTCGGCGATGTAATAGGTGGGCTCCAGCTGGCGCATGTAGCATCCGAGGAAGGTAAAATCGCTGCAGAAAATATTGCAGGAAAAGTTAAAAAAATGAGTTATGATGTTATTCCCTGGGCGGTATTTACAACCCCTGAAATTGGATCTGTTGGATTAAATGAGGTGCAGGCAAAGGAGAAAAATATAAAAGTATGTACAGGTGTATTTCCATTTAGCTCAAGCGGTAAAGCTTATATCAGCGGGGAAACCGAAGGGTTTATAAAAATTATTACCAACAGTGAAACAGGAGAAATACTTGGCGCCAGGATGATAGGACCAAGAGCATCGGATCTGGTGCATGAAGTGGCTGTAGCTATGAAAGGTGAGTTATTGGTAGACGACCTTGCCTTAACTGTTCATTCTCACCCTACACTTTCAGAAGCGGTTATGGAAGCTGCAGAAGATTGTCTTGGAATTGCAACGCATAAGTAGGTTTTTATGGATAATAAAACTTATAGTTACTGATGTTGATAGTACATTACTGGATAACGACATGTTTTTTAAAATGCTTTGACATAATATTAAGTTGTGTTAAAATTAGTTTCCTAAATCTGAAATATAATTATTTTATTATAAAATATTAAAAATTTAAGATTCTATGAATGCCGGCAACTCAGTAGTTTTAACCAAAAGAGTAATAATAACTTCATCAAATCCTATAACCAAAGAAGATTTTGTTAAGAAAATAGGAGAAATTGCCAAAAATATTGTTGATTTTCTTAAAAAAAATGGCTGCACGAAATTAGGTCATATGAAGTTTATTTCAACCACTGATGGAGAGGATTATCTGCAGTTAAGTATTTTAGATATAGCCCAAAAGCCGAAAATTAATGGTATCTTAAGAAAAACTTTTGACAAGATCAAACTCACTTTTAATATAATTGAATTTGGAGTGGGTAAGGAAGAAATTGATAGCAAGATAAATGAAGAGATAAAGAATATACAAGTATATTTTAATAATAAATAATTTTTTTACCAATAACCAATAATATTCAACCTTAATTCCTTCAGATTCATCAAAATTTAGAATATCCGGTCTAATAGATAATTGAGATTGTGTTAATTCTATTTTAATTTTTATGGCTAATTTTCTATTTATGGTTATTGTTACCATAATCAAGCTTAAAATCAGATGGGAGATATTTCAAATAAAGGAATTTTGAGATGCTGGTATAGTTTATTTTTAAAAGATCTTCCGGATCAAGGTATTTATTATCATATACGACCCCAAAGTGTAGATGACACTGGGAATTTGAAGGGTCATCATCTGCGCCAATAGCAGCAATAATTTCTCCCTGTTTAACATAGGTGCCAGTGGATACATAGATTTGCATTAAATTAAGATAGGTAGTCCTAATTTTTTGATTATGCTTTATTACCAGTGTCCTCCCTCCTATAGGTGAAAAGCCGCTATAGCTTACTATCCCATTTCCGGCTGCAGCTACCTTCTGTCCATATTTTCCTTTTATATCAATTCCTGTATGTTTTAGAAACCTCTGCTTATCTGAATCCAAGTAGCTTTGCCTGAACCAGGTTATAACCTCACCATTTATAGGTATGATAAAAGGAGATCTATAGTTTGAATAAACCGGTGATGGGAGGCTTGTTAATATGCACAGAAATAACAACAGGAATAAAATAGATTTGAACACATCATTAATTTTACTAGTGTTATTTTGAACATTATTAAATCTATGATGGTTGGGTCCTGTACTTGCTTGAGTCATAAAATGGTTTTCTATTAAATTATTTCATGATATTAGATAGTAACTATATACCAATGATATATTTATGTAAATACACAATATAATAAAAGCACAATAAATTCAATAAAAATTTTACTATTTAAGTATCAAATTTTATGATAATCTCTATATATAATTTTATAGGAAGGGTTAATATGAATGAGAAGATAAAGGAAATACTTTCCTGGTATGAGAGTGAAAACCCCGGAACTATTAAAAATTTATATAATATACTTATGCATGGAAAATTAGGCGGAACTGGTAAAATGGTAATTTTACCAGTTGACCAGGGATTTGAACATGGTCCTGCGAGAAGTTTTGCTCCAAACCCGGCTGGTTATGATCCGGTATACCATGTAAAGCTGGCTATAGATGCAGGCTTGAATGCACATGCAGCACCACTTGGTTCCATACAGACTATTGCAAAAGAATATGCAGGACAAATTCCTCTTATTTTGAAAGCTAACAATAATGACGCACTAAGTAATAATCCTGACCCGATTCCTGCCGTAACTGCTTCCGTAGAAGATGCTCTAAGGCTTGGCTGTGCTGCAATAGGATTCACTATTTATCCAGGCAGCATTAATTTCAAACAAATGTATGAAGAGATTAAAGAAATAGCCCTGGAAGCAAAGAGAAATGGATTAGTGGTAGTAATATGGTCTTATCCAAGAGGTTCCAGTCTATCAAAGGAAGGGGAAACTGCAGTTGATGTGGTAGCATATGCAGCTCAAATTGCTGCTCAATTAGGTGCTCATTTAATAAAAGTAAAGCCGCCGACTGATCATATAGAACTTGAAGAAGCAAGAAAGGTATATGAGAAGTATAATATTCCAGTGGGTACATTAGCAGAGAGAGTTAAGCATGTAGTGCAGGGCGCATTCAATGGGAAAAGGATTGTCATATTTTCAGGAGGACCTGCAAAAGGCAGAGAGGAAGTAATTGAGGAAATAAAACAAATAAAAGAAGGTGGAGGATTCGGTTCTATAATTGGAAGAAATTCTTTCCAGAGACCAAAAAAAGAGGCCCTGGATTTTCTCAATGAAATACTAAAAATATATATGGAATGTTAGAATAAATAGAAATGTTTTTAAAATTTGTAGAAATAATATAACTAAAGTGTATTAAAATTTATGCAAAAAGTATATAATAGCATTTAGTTATAAGAAATTAAATTAATTAATTTATTGTTATTTTAGCAAAACTTATTATAAAAAGAATATAAAATATTGTATTGTCAAATATAAAATAAATACTATAATTAATTCAATGAAAGCAAGACTCATTGGGGAGGGGGCGCATTTTAAATTTATAGAAACAAATATTTTTTAATTTATAAACGTGAAAGGAGAGAGAAAAAATGAATAAAGCGGAGTTAGTAGGTGCTATAAGCAGTAAAACGGATTTATCAAAAAAGGATATCGCCAGTGTTATAGATGCTATGCAGGAATCTATAACTGATGTATTGGTAAAAGGCGATAAAGTATCTTTAGTTGGTTTTGGTACCTTTCAGGTATCTAAAAGAAAAGCAAGAACTGGATTGAATCCACGTACAAGAGAAACTATACAAATTCCAGCTTGCACTGTTCCTAAATTTGTAGCAGGAAAAGGATTAAAAGAAAAGGTTAGGTGAATTTTAAAGTTTTAATTTAGTTAGATATAATCGTTATATAAAAAAGGCATTCTATGTGAATGCCTTTTTTATTAATCTTTTACTTTATATTTATAGGGTATAATTTATATCTGCTGTAATCATCATATTCATCATAAAAGTTATATATTACTCTAATTAAAGGTTAATGATTTCAGCATTCCCATGTAAACAGCCGTAGCTATATCAATGTTGCTTTCCTCTGCAATAACAAAAAGCCAATATATTTTACCTTTATTTTCAGCAAAGGAGTAACCCATTACCCAGTTGTTATTATCATTATCTGAGTATCTGTAATAGTATTCCTTGCAGGGTGTTCCATTTTCCAAAACCGCATCGTTTTTACTCTTTTCAACAAAAGTCCAGCTCTGCTGCTCAGCAGCAATTGCAGAGGCATCATCAGCGAATTCTTCATAAGATGAATAATCACCAAGTGAGTTTGCTGCACTAAAATTTAACCCCACTGGTAGGTTTTGAGAAGGTGGGGAAATGTTTAAATCAACCTCTTCCGCTGTTTTACTTTCCTCATAAGTCCAGTTGTCAGGTATTGTTATTGTAAATCCGAAATCAGTGCTGGAATACTTATTGTCCTGATCAAACGTAACTGCAGCTTCTGCGACTTCACTTGTAACCTCAAAATCAAATGAACCGTACAAACTATCATTTAGGTATATTTCAACTTTGTAACTGCCCGCTGGAATGACTTCTGTTTCCGGTGGGAACAAAAAAGCTATATACAATGGACTATAGATATCTACTGGCAAATCAAACTTGGTTTCATTTAACAGCTCACCTGTACTTGATTTCCATTGTGCCTTTAAAGTATTTCCTATGATTTGATAGTCAACTTTTACACAGGCGTAAACAGTTTCGTTAGATTTGAACTCTTGAGTCGTGGTAACAGGTTCGTAATTTTGATCAACCTGGTTCGCAAGTGAAACTTCCAATATTTTCACCTGAGGTTTATTTACCTTGAAAGTCGCGGTTTTGATAAGTTCCCCTTTATTATAAAATTCTACCTCGTAATCACCGGGCGGAATAATTGCTGATTCATCTAAAGGATAAATTTCACATCCAAGAATACCTTCAAAATAATTTTCCTTTTTATCCTTATTGTACTGGTCCCCTTTATCCAGTACTGTCTCTCCAGTGTCTAGATTTGTCCATTTAAATCTATAGTTATCCCCGCCTTTAACACCAAAAATTTTTATTGTTGCATATATATGTTCTGCCGATGCATCAAATTCAGTCTTTGTATCCAGAGGTTTGTTTGTACCCTCTTCTATGCCTGTAGAAATTACTATATCTTCAAATGTCAGTTTTGGTGTGCAGGCGGAAGAAATCGGAATAAGGCTTATGCAAAAAATTGTTATCAAAGCCGCAGTCATGATTTTATTTATCAGTATTTTTTTCATTATTTCACCCTTTATTTCTTTTATATTATTAACTTCTTATATTTTATCATCATTATTTAAAAAAAATAAATAAAAAAATAAATTTAATTTTATTTTCAGATATAATGAAATAACAATGGAACTGGAAAAAATAGAAAATTTACTAGATGGTGAACCATCCTATCGGTTAAAACAGGTTGAGAAGGCTCTTTATAAGGATTTGATTAATAGCTGGAATGATGCCACAGCTTTGCCCAAATCACTTAGAGATAGATTAGAAAAAGAAATTCCGATTGTTTTAAATTTTGATGCGGTTACTTCTTTTAAGGGAAATTCTGTGAAAGCAATTGTAGGATTAAAGGATGGCCTAAATGTCGAATCTGTTTTGATGAAGCATGCCGGGGGAAGAAATACTGTTTGTGTGTCATCACAGGTTGGATGCCCGATGAACTGCATATTTTGCAAAACGGGAAAAATTGGTTATTTAAGGAATTTAAGCTACTGCGAGATTGTAGAGCAGGTATTATTTTTTTCATATTATATGAAGAGAACCGGCGGGACTGTGGGAAATGTTGTTTTTATGGGGATGGGCGAGCCTTTTTTAAATTATGATAATGTAATCAAAGCTATAAAGTTTTTAAATGACAGGGGGAAATTTAATATCGGAGCGCGCCGCATTTCTGTATCTACTGCAGGAATCCCTGAAAAAATTAAAAAATTTTCGTATGAGAATTTGCAGGTTAATCTGGCAGTTTCATTGAATTCACCGAATGATGAACTCCGTATAAAAATAATGCCCATTGGTATGAAATACCCAATAAAAGAAATTATTGATGCTGTTAAATTTTATATTAAAAAAACCAACCGAAGAGTGATGTTTGAATATATCATGATAAAAGATTTAAATGATGCAAATATTTTAGCAGAACAACTGGTGCAGTTACTTAGTGGTATTCTCTGTTTTATAAATCTAATTCCCTATAACTGGGAAGATGATAATCTTAAACCCTCGCCAAGAAGTAGAATAGCCAGGTTCAGAAGGATTATTGAAAATAGCGGAATAACTGTAACCGAGCGTTTTAGATTTGGGGAAGATATAGATGCAGCATGCGGCCAACTGGTTTACAAAAAAACTTCTGAAAGTAAGAAATAAGAAGAATAGAAAGGGCGGGCGTAGTTGAAAAAGAATGCAGTAATTAATTATTTTTTTGAATTACCAAATTTTTTAACTCTTTTTATAGCAGCATTTTACGTTTCTTTAATAAGCCCGATTTTGATTGAGATTAGTAATTCATTTGGCTCAACTGTTGAAAATGTAATATTGCTTACCTCTTACCATATGGTTGGTACCTTGTTTGGTACTATCCTGTCACCATTTTTAAATAGAAAATTGAAGAGGATTCATATTTTTATTATTTTTTATATTACTTTATTACCCTGCCTGACTATATTAAGTTTTGCAAGCAATATTATTGTGTTCTTTCTTATTTATTTTTTTGCTGGCTTTATTTTTGGAATAATATGGATTCAGGCAAATGCAAATATGGTTGAAAGTGCATTAGATAATAAAGATAGTATTGTTAATACGGGTCATGGTTTTTATGCAATTGGTGCAATAACCGCACCTATTGTTTCTTCTATTTTTGTAAAGAGTGGGATTAATTGGAGATATATGTATTATTTTGTTATCTTTTTTATAATTATAAATATCATTTTATTTATTATCCTTAGAAGGAAAATCGACAATATATCACCAATACAAAAAACTGTATCCTTAAAAATTGTTTTTGCTAATAAAAAAACAAATTTATACCTATTTATAACTGTAATAATATTGTTTTTTTATGCTACCGCAGAAGCAATAGTATCTATCTGGTCTCCAACATTTTTTAGAATATTAAAACATTTTGATGTACGAAATGCTGGACTAATGTTAACAATTTTATGGGTAGGAGTACTTATCGGCAGGTTAGTGGTGGGGCCTTTATCATACAAAATAAAAACAGGTTATATGTTGGTAATCCTTGCTTTATTAAGTATTATATCATTGATTTTTCTAGTTTATTCAGATATAAAATTCATAAATTACCTTGCAATATTCTTTGCAGGATTTGGATTTTCAGGAATAATGCCTTTGCTCTTATCATCTGCGAGTTCATTTTTCCCTAAAGGTAAAGAGATAATTATGACCATACTTTTTTTAATGCCAACGACCGGTTATATGTTAGCGCCATATCTTACTCGATACATTTCGCAGAGAAGTATGTTTTTTTCCATTGCCATAACAATATTTTTCATGGGGGTAGTCCTGGTACTCGTAACAATAAGAATGTGTTATAGAAAAAAAGCTTTAAAAAAATAGAACTAGGATTACACAAATTGCCTTTATAAATATAGAAAAAAATGAGGCATATTTTTTTACCAAGCTAAATGAGACATATTTTTTACTAATCTTTTATATATCATATTTTTCTTTTAACTCTTTTATCCTGTTGTAAGAACTACTTATTTCTTCTTCTGTTATTTTTCCTTCTTTAATTGCTTTTTTAATTACCTCTACTGCTTTTTGAGCAATGTCGTCATCATATTCTTGATTATTATTTGAAAATATTAATAAATCACAGCCGGCATTTATTGCTCTTACGATAGCTTCTTCAAATCCAAAATAAGTGGCAATTGCTCCCATTTGCATATCATCAGAGACAACTAAACCTTCATAATTTAATCTACTTCTTAATATATCCTTTAAGAATATAGAAGATAATGTAGCAGGATTATCAGGATCAATGTTTGTATTCATAACATGTGCTGTCATAATAATGTCAGTTTTACTGCTTTCAATTAATTTTTTAAAAGGAAAAAGCTCTACTTCTTCATTATAAGTATCTGTTATATCAACCAGTCCCAGGTGGCTGTCTTCCGTGGAGCTTCCATGTCCGGGGAAATGTTTAATTGCTGTAATAATATTGTACTTGTGCATGGCATCAATAAAATAACCTGCGTGTTCGTATACTTTTACCGGATCATCTGAAAAGGACCTTTCCAAACTTCCTATTACAGGATTATCTTTATTTATATTTACATCGACTACTGGCGCAAAATTTAAATTAAATCCCAGATTGTTAAGTTCCATTCCAAGGTTCAATGCTTCCAAAAAAGTATCTTTAGGATCACTCTCTCCCATTTCCTGTGCACTTTTAATCTGCACGAAGCCATATTCTGCTTTTAACCTGTTTACATATCCTCCTTCCGCATCAACCGCTATAAATAAATCACTGCGCGTAAGCTTTTTTAAATCTTCGATTAGTTTCTTTGTTTGTTTTGGGTCTACAATATTTCTGGGAAAGCTTTTTGATGGAACGTCATAATCAAAAAGTATGACACCCCCAATATAATATTTGTTAATATCCTTTACTATTTTAGAGGAGTTGTCGACCTCTGTTCCCCTAAAACCTAAAATAATCATTTCTCCAATCATCTGATCAAGGGTGGGAGTGTTTTGTCCCCGGGCAGTAGAAGTTTCTCCAGCTAAAGTTCCTGCCTGTGTGGTATCTGCTGCTTTTTCTTTTTTACATGAGGAAAATATAAAACTTAGGAAAAGCACAGCACACAGCAGAAGAAATAATAAAAATATAAGGCATCTTTTTGGCTTCATTTCAAAGTCTTATTTTAAAAAATAAAAAATCTGTATTTTTATCATAAAAAATTTCTACAATACAATAATATTTTATCTGAAAATAATATCATGTTTGGAAACATTAAAAAAAGTACCCGTTGATATCACTAATAATATTGCTATAATTATAGCAATATTATTAAAGTGAGGTGCAATAATTAATGAAAATGAGAAATATTGCTGAGCTCCATAATAAAACAGCAGAAGTTTTAAGGGAAGTGGATGAATTGGGCTATATAATCATAACTTCATATGGAAAACCTGTAGCATATATTAAAAAGTTTAAGGAAGATGAAATTGAAGATTTTGTTATAGAAAATCACCCATTGATAAGAGAATCGATATTGAATTCATATGAGGACTATCTAAAAAATGGTGGTATTGATGTAGAAGAAATAATTAATAAATTTATATTTCGCTCTTAACTTCTTTGAGTATCTCAATAGCTTTTTCCTCAGTAATGTTAGCCTTTTCCATTTTCATGCGAGCCCTAATCATTAAAACCGAAATGTCTCAAGGATAATACAAGCTCTATTGCACTATCCATGGTGTAGAGAGATCCAATAGCTGACCAAAATTTGATATATCTAAAAATGGTCTTGACTAATTTAAGATATATGATAAATAACAATTGATACGGGAAGATATCCGGGATTTAAGCCTCATTCAAGAGCTGGGAAAATCGAGATATCATCCGAAATTTGAATGAAGTTAAATTATTGTCAAAAATAATTATTGTCCTCACTATTTATACATGTGAAAATAGTGAGGCTATGAGTTTAATTTAAAATATTTTTAATGATTTAAAACCGATACCGGTTGAAGCTAAAACAAAATATTTTAAGAGACCTGCAATTACCTCTTCAATGAGAAGCTTTATAAATACTTATGATCCTGATATGGCATTTGTAGTAAATTTAAATTTTAATGGAGATATAAAGCTTAATGGTTGTATTATAAGGTTTATGGATATAAGGAGTTTTGTAGAATGTTTTGATGTTTAAGGATTCAAAGTAATATAAAGACCTGTGCAATTATAAGAAAGTTATAGTTTATAAAAATTTGTTTTTAACGGCCACAGCAATATATATAATTATATTTAGAGTAAAGAATCTGGTTTATTTCCAGGATAAAATTAAGGCAAAGCATGTGTTTTTCAGATAGTATTTGATATAATTTTATGTGGAAATTTGATGTAAATATTATTAACATAATATTGACAAAATTTTTAACATTAATATAATGGATAAATAGAATTCATAATATTATATTATTAAATAAGTTTTATTTGAGGTGATTAAAATTCTTAAGAAAAATAAAAACAATATAAGCATATCACTTGGTAAGTTTATAAAAGTACAGAGAAATAAGAGGTCCTTAACTCAAGAAGAAATTGCAAAAGCTATCGGTATTACAAGACAAACTTTGAATAAAATTGAATCGGATGCTGCAAATCTGGATTTACCGCAGGCCAAGAAATTAGCGCAGATTTTTAATATTTCACTTGATGATTTATATGAATGTTTGGACACTTCTGATGTTCCATTTGAAATCATAGATGATAAAAAATTTAAAGTATCAGAAGATAGCAAAATCAGGATTTGTGTTCCAAAATCTAACATTGTGAGATTAAAAGAAACGCTTATATACATATTAACTAAAGTTGGGGCAAAACCAAACATAGGCGAATCCGTACTTTATAAATTACTCTATTTTATTGATTTTGATTTCTATGAAAAATATGAAGAACAAATACTGGGCTGCACTTATATAAAAAATCATCATGGGCCGACGCCTGTTGAATTTAAAAAGGTTATGGACTGGATGATAGAAGAGGGAGAAGTAGAAAAAATAAAAAGCGAATATTTTAAGTATCCTCAGACAAAATACCTTGCCCTGCGAGCTCCAAACTTGGAAGTTTTAAAAGCAAATGAACTGTCACTGATAGACGAAGTTTTGTGCAGGTTGTCAGATAAAAATGCAAGTGAAATAAGTGATTACTCTCATAATGATGTTCCCTGGATTACCGCAGAGAATGGAAAGCCAATTAGTTATGAATCTGTTTTTTACAGGACAAAAGAATATTCGGTAAGGAGATATAAAAATTCAGATTAATTACATTGAAACGGAAATATTTTTAAAAGATTTAAAAAAGCTTCTAAAAAGGTACAGAACTTTAAAAGACGATCTTGAAAATTTGAAAAGAAACCAGATTGAATTATTGCATATTTATGGAATTGATAATCAGGGGACTTTCGAAATCAAAGGTTTTGAAGATCCGGTTTATAAAATATATAAAGTAAAGAAATTTGCATGTATGAGCTTAAAAGGGCGGGGATGTGATTCCGGGCTTAGACTTATATATGCTTTCAGTAAAAGTAACAAATCTGCTTACTTGTTGGAAATTTATTTTAAAGGTGACAAAGAAAATGAAGATATTGAAAGAATTGTTAATTTTTTAAAACTGGATAAAAAAATATGAGTCTGCAGAAATGAAACCGGAAAAACCGATTTGATTAAGGTAAAATATTTTACTGGCTATTTCTGAAGAAAATTATAACCTGGAAAAAATCAAATGTTTTGTCTGATAAATCCGATATCTTTTATTACTTATTTCTTAAACAGGTCTTAAGGTTCCAGCAAACACAACCCAGGCAAGTAATGATTTGGCTACAAGGCTTAAGATAATATATGCTCTCTCACCATACAGATAATCGCGCCACCTGCCCACTTTTTCATATTTTGTACATTCTGACAACTATAATAATTATTGCGTAAAATACAATAATAATTTAAAATAATATTTTATAATAAGCATTACTACTTTGAGGTTTTAAAGATGACGAATAAATTAAAAAATGTGACTTTTTCACTTCCTGAAAATTCAATAAGAGATTTAAAGAAGATTGTAGAAGGCGGTCATGCAAAATCAGTTAATTCTGTAGTAAGAGAAGCAATTGCACTTTATACATCGAAGATTGAAAAAGAGAATTTAAAAAAAGAAATGGAATCTGCTTCCATGGACCCGTTATTTTTAAAGGACCTGCAGCGCTCAATGGATAGTTTTGAGACTTCTGATAAAGAGACTGGAAAATTAATTACTGACTGGTAAAAACCCCGAAAGGCTGGCTGTTATATGGATGAACTTAATGAAATGCAATGGAAAATCTATTGGGCAAGCCTTGATCCGGTAAGGGAATCCGAACAGGCAGGGACAAGACCGGTAATAGTTATATCACCGGAAGAAATAAACGCGTTCCTTCCGATAGTTGCTGTAATTCCGCTTACTTCGCTGAAGGCCGGGCGCAGAATTTATCCTACGGAAGCCCTGCTTTTAAAAAGTGTAACAGGGTTGGAGAAAGATTCTATCGCGATATCACACCAGATTAGAGTTATATCCAAAGCAAGGTTAATAAAGCAATGCGGGGTTATAGATTCCGAAGATATCAAAAACACAATCCGCAGTATTATAAAATTATTTTTAGATTTATAAGGAATTAACATCTAAATTAAAGATAAATAATTATTTACTTTAATACCTTTATTATTTATAATAACTTTCATAAGTTTATTAATAATAAGGACTTCTTCTTTTTAATGCTACTTATTTTCTATTAAAAAATTAAATCCAGGGGGATTTTAATATGAGAAAGAACATTTCATTTAGTTTGGATGAAGAATTGATAAAAAAAATAAATGAAATCAGCAGGGTGAGTGAAAGGACAAAATCCTGGCTTGTAAAAAATGCCATAGAGAATTATCTTGAAGAAATTGAAGATGTTGAAATTGCCCATCAAAGATCACTGGATTCGGAGGATTCTTTCATCAGCGAGCGGGAATTAAAAAATTACTTAAAAGAGAAGTCTTAAGAATTGCTAAAGAATTAAGGATGTTAATTAAAAAGTAATATATAGATGAAATATAAAGTTCTTTTTCATAAAAATTTGATAAAAGATTTAAAGAACCTGGATAGAAAGATTGCCGGCAGGTTTTTTGATATTGTCAGTAATAAAATTGCAGTTAATCCTGAGTCGGGGAGAAAGCTTAAAGGGAAATATAAAGATTTATGGAAGTACCGGGTGGGAGATTACAGGATAATTTATCAGTTTGAAAATGAAAAAATAAGGATACTTATTTTAAGATTCAGGCACAGAAAAAATGTTTATGATAATATTTATTATTAGAATTTTTATATTTTTATTGTTTTCATTTGCCATACCGGCCTCCGTTT
>JADBLP010000118.1:0-7052 GCA_014894375.1 Actinomycetota bacterium
GTACTCACCAGGAACTTATTAAATTAAGGGGAATTTATTACAAACTCTATAGATTTCAGTACCAGCTGCAGATTTAGGATATATAAAACTAATATTAAATTTAGTCTGGTTAACACATTATCATTTTTTAATGAATTTTCTTTATGATATAATCACTTTATTATTAGTAGATAACTTTTAATTTTACTGTTCAGCCATAATTTATATTGTCAATAAACTATAGGAGACAGATGATTCTGCAAAATTTTTACTTAAATACTATAGTTATTCTACTTGCGTCATATCTCATTGGCTCCTTTCCATCCGCGTATATTGCCGGAAAAATAAAAGGCATTGATATAAGTAAGATTGGAAGCAGAAATGTTGGTGGGATGAACACAATCACAAATGTAGGTAAATTCGCAGGAGTGATAGTAATAATTACTGATATTGGGAAAGGAGCACTGGTGGCTTACCTTGCCAGTAGATTTTCAGATTATAATATTTTTATTCCAATGCTTGCTGTTGTATTTGCAGTGATAGGACATAATTGGATGGTATACATCGGTTTTAAAGGTGGAAAAGGAGTCTCAACATTTTTAGGCGGGTTACTTTACCTGTCACCGCCATCACTCCTTTTTCTTTACCTCCTATTTATACCTGTTGCTTTGTTCATTATCAAGGATTCATACCTTGCAACTACTGTTGGATTCTTTTTCTTCTCTTTTTTTCTCTGGGTTTACGAAGGAAGCTTCTGGTGGGTTATTTTTGGGTTCCTTGTAACCATAGTGTACAGTATAAAATGCTACAGCTTTATAAAATCATACTATACTGAAAAAAGAAAAGATGTAAGCCCGGTAGTTAAAAAAATATTTAAACCATTTTTCAAGGGAATGTAAAAAATGAAATGCCCCTACTGCTCGAACCCTGATACAAGGGTTATAGATTCCAGATTAACTGATTCTAATGATAGTGTCAGAAGAAGAAGAATGTGCGAAAAATGCAGTAAAAGGTTTACAACCTATGAAAGGATGGAAAATCAGCCCATCGCAGTTATAAAGAAAGATAATACAAGACAGCCTTTTGACAGAAATAAGATACTCAGCGGATTAATCAGGGCATGTATAAAAAGAAACATAAGCACAGAAGTACTAAATAAAATTGTAGACGATATAGAAAACGAAATTTCCAATATGCCTTCCAATGAAATCCAATCTAAAGAAATAGGAAATCTTGTTCTTAAAAGATTAAAGAACCTGGATAAAGTTGCATATATTAGATTTGCTTCTGTTTACAAGCAATTCGATAGCATCAAGCAATTTACCAAAGAATTATCGGAATTGCAAAAATCAAAATAAAACCGGTTGTATTATAACTTATATCTTAACACAGCACCAATACTTCCAGCTCTTATTAGTTTTTCATTTCCTTCTATATCCACTATTTCACATCCCTGGTTTAAAGCATCCTCAACAATCTCATCAACTATATCATTATAAAATACCGGCTTTCCTCCACAATACGGACACTTATCTTTATATTCTATAGTTAAGTAGCGGCATGAATCACAAATATAACCCTCATGTGTAAATTGTCTGTCATATATTAAAATTCTTATCTTCTCAATTAATAACGATTTTATGGTAGCATCAATTCCAAGCACACCAATTCCATTTGGGTTATATTCATCAATTAGCCTGTCAATCAGGTCATTTTTAGTTTTAGCCTCAAATTCATCAATAACTTTTTGAGCTTTATTGCTAATTAAAGAAATATTTGAATCCGGCTCAGCATCAATATTGCCAATATGTATTGACTGCAGGTAACTATGCAGATAATTTAAAAAATTAGGAATTATTTCTTTCCTTCCTGCTAGAATCAGATAATCAAATTTTTTCCCCTTGAAAAGTTCCATTGTCCTGTCATTTACCAGTTTGAAGAAATGATGTAACTTCTCTTCTAACCTGCCGTACAGTTTTCTTTCTCTCAAAACAGCCTGACTTTTAAAATTAACCTTTGAAGGGACATCACTTATAAAAGCTGCAAGACACTCATTAATCTCACCAAGATATACAGAATAAATTTGCGCTTTTTCCCTGTCAATAAGCAGTACACCGTATTTTTTAAAATTATTAATAAGAGCCCTTATATTCTGGGTATACGGCTTGGGATCGATAATTATTTTGGATCTCATTATTATGGGTATTCTAAATTTTTCCCACAGGCCATCTCCTGAAGAAAAAATTGCAAGTGTCCTTGTTGAATCAGTTCTGAACTTATCATTTACAAAAGCTTTCACTTTTTCAAAGATTTCAAATACTTCCTTTTTCTGGCTTTTATCAATATTAGTATCAGCCTCCAGCTTCTCTTTACTGCTGGCAATCATGGAATTCAATTTAGTCTGATAATCTCTTTTCGTAATCCTGGACCTATCTACCAAAAGATAAACACTTACTACCGGTTTCCCTGTAGGAACGAAATTTAGTATTTCTTCCAGGCCCGAAACTTCATTGCTTGAATTTGCCATAAATAATACCACTCCTCTCACTACTGTATTAATGTAATAAATACAGTGTTTATTATTCCAATGGACATTTTTGCTCTAAAAACTTTAATTTATAACTAAAATTTATTATTATTGTTATTATTATACAATATTTATTCAAGAAAGAGAGGAGAGTATCAATGCTTGGATATATTGGATATAAAATCCTTGAATTTATTGCTATTGCAACTCCTTACCCTGTTACATACTTCATTGCAACATTTGGCGCCAGGCTATGGATGCTAACTGGTGTAGACGTTAAGACCATTAGAAATAATGTTTCAAAAGTACTCAACCTTAATATAAATGATAAGAAAATTCATAGAATAGCGAATAGGGTTTTTATAAACTGGGCAAAAAATGTTGTTGACTTTTTAAAACACCCTATTATCTCAAAAGAGAAATTAAAACAAAGGATAGAAATAGAGGGTCTTGAGAATCTAGATAATGCATTAAAAAAAGGAAGAGGTGCAGTTATTATTTCAGCGCATATCGGGAACTTTGAATGGGCTGCCTGTAGAATAGCAGTAGAGGGATATAAGATATGGGTTTTAAGCCTGGTTAGAAAAAATAAGCTTGTGAGGAAATTTTTTGAGTCAAATAGACTTTCAAAAGGACTTAAAACTCTTTATATAAACAGGATGCTAAATGTTTTTAGAATACTGAAGAACAATGAAATAGTGGCTATAGCATCAGACTGGGATCCTACAGGGCAAGCCACAAGACCGTTTAAATTCTTCGGTAAAACAGCGTATCTGCCCACAGGTGCACTCATGATAGCATTAAAATCGGGGGCGCAATTAATACCATGTTTTGTCTGTAAAAAGGATAAGTATAACCATTTCCAGATAGTCGAAAAACCCATTGATCTCATAAGAGAGGGAGATAAAGAAACATTGATTAACAAAAATATGGAAAAAGTGCTGGAGGTTATGGAAAAGTACATCAGAAATAATATTTCCGAATGGGAAATGTTTCATGATATCTGGAGTGAAAAATAGTTTCATTTCATTTATAATTTACTCACTTTTGCATATATGCTTTGATATCTGGCAACCCTGAATTTTATCAGTTCTGTGATTGCCGGATAAATAGAAAAAGGGGGAATAGAAATAAAAATTAAAACTTACAAACCTGGGCTGAATCCTGTTTCTTCCAATGAAGTATCATGGCACACAAAGTCCATCGAAGAAGTCGTAAAAACCCTAAAGACCAATATTAAAACCGGCTTAAGTAAAAAAGAGGCAGAAGATCGGATTGGGAACTATGGCTATAATGAACTGGAAGAAAAAAAAGGAAGGACACCCTTCAGAATATTCATCTCCCAGTTTAATGACTTTATGATATGGATACTTATTGCTGCTGCTTTCATCTCCGGCATAATTATAAAGGAGATCACCGATGCAATAGTAATACTGGTTATACTGGTAATAAATTCAGTTTTAGGCTTTGTCCAGGAATTCCGCGCTGAAAAAGCCCTTCAGGCTCTAAAAGAGCTTGCTTCCCCCGACGCTATGGTTATAAGAGATGGCCAGGAAAGCAGTATTTATTCTAAAAAACTGGTGCCCGGTGATATTATCAAATTAACTACGGGTGACCTTGTACCGGCAGATTGCAGAATTTTAAGCCAGGTAAACCTGCAGGCTAATGAATCAATCCTTACTGGTGAATCACTGCCAGTCAATAAAATAACCACACCCTTAAGTAAAGTAAATATTCCCCTTGGTGATAAAAAAAATATGCTCTTTAGTGCTACTGCTATTACCAAGGGAAGATGCACTGCAGTGGTTGCAAGCACAGGTCAAAATACTGAAATTGGGAAAATAGCAAGCATGGTTCAGGAAGAAGAGGAGCTTACCCCTCTTCAGATTGAATTAAAAACTGTTGGTAAAAAGATCGGTATAATATGCCTGGCAGTAAGCGCGATTGTCTTTTTATCCGGGATACTAAAAGGTAATTCAGTTGCCCAGATGCTCCTTATTGCAGTAGCGCTGGCAGTTGCTGCCATACCTGAAGGTTTACCTGCTATGGTTACAGTGTCTCTTGCGCTTGGCGTTCAGAGAATGGCAAAGAATAATGCTATAGTCAGAAAATTAAGCTCTGTTGAAACTCTCGGTAGTGTATCCGTTATCTGTACTGATAAAACCGGAACCCTCACCAAAAATAAGATGATGGTGCGCAGAATCTATTCAGGCTTGAAAGAGGTTAAAGATTATAATAGTTTCATCGAAAAATATAATAGGGCAGACAGCAATAGCAGTAGAAAAACCTTAACTGTAGAGAATTTAGACAGCGATAGAGCATTGAAAATTTTAATTGATAATGCTGTTTTATGTAATGATGCATATTACATAAATAAAGAAACCGGGCAGATTACCGGAGATCCTACAGAAGTCGCACTTATTGAACTGGGCAGTTTTTATTCAATAGATAAAAACAAATTAGAAAAAGATTATCCACGAATACTGGAAGAACCTTTTGATTCTGAACGTAAGATGATGACCACCATCAGTAAAATATCAACCAGCGATAATCACCGTAACCAAAGATATATACTCTTTTCAAAGGGAGCTCCTGAGGTAATTGCAGGGAAATGCACCAGAATAATTAAAAATGGTAGAATAGAAAATTTAACTGATTCTGATAAAGAAAAAATCGTTGAAAATAATCATACGCTTGCCGGCAAAGCAATGAGAAACCTGGCTTTTGCTTTCAAGTATCTGGACAGTCTCCCTGACGAAGAAAGAATAAAAGAGGTGGAAGAAGATCTGGTATATCTGGGTATAGTGGGAATGATCGATCCACCGCGGCCGGAAGTATATGATGCCATTGAAAAATGCAGGAGAGCCAATATTAAAATCATTATGGTAACCGGAGACCATAAAATAACCGCCAGGGCTATTGGAGAAGAACTGGGGATACTTGGTCCGAAAGACAAAATTATTGATGGTGCAGAACTTGATTTAATGACTAAAGAGGAGCTTGAAAAACAAATAGAATATATAAGGATCTTTGCCAGGGTTTCACCTTCAAATAAAGTCGGCATTGTGGAAGCCTTAAAGAAAAACCATCATATTGTGGCTATGACAGGCGACGGAATAAATGATGCTCCATCGCTAAAAAAGGCTGATATCGGCGTGACTATGGGTATTGTTGGAACCGATGTGAGTAAAGAATCAAGTGATATGATTCTAACCGATGATAATTTTGCAACCATAGTAAAGGCTGTAAAACAGGGAAGAGTAATATATGATAACCTTAAAAAATTTATATTATTCCTGCTGTCATGCAATATTTCAGAAGTGCTTCTGATGTTCATTTCCATAGTAATCGGGGATTATATATTCTACATTATTACCGGGGAAAGAGGGCTCCTTTATATACCACTGATGCCGGTACAAATCCTGTGGATGAACCTTATAACTGACGGTCTTCCGGCAATGGCACTGGGAATAGACCCGCCTGAAAAAAATATTATGGACAGGAAAGCTTCTAAAAGAAAGGAACAGATTTTAAGCAGAAGAGGGCTTATAATGATTTTATGGCAGGGACTGGTTTTAACTTCCGGGGCACTTTTTATTTACTTTGCCGGTCCCCTACTCTTTAATAATCATAATCTCCTCCATGACAGGGAAATCTTTCAGACTTCTGTTTTTACCACTCTAGTGATAACCCAGCTGCTTCATACATTCAATTTCAAGTTTGAAAATAAGGGTATATTCAGAAAGCATATTTTTGAAAATAAATATCTTAATCTGGCAATAATTGTATCTATTCTGCTTCAAATCGGAATAATTTATATTCCGTGGCTGCAGAATGTGTTTAAAACAGCCAGCCTGAGCATATACCACTGGCTGCTTATTATAGCAAGCTCAGTTATACCGGTTCTAATAATTAATTTTGTAAACGAAATAATCTATAAAAAAAGAAAAGTTTATACCAGTAACCAGTCCTGACAATTATGATCAGGGCAATATGATCAGGGCAATAATTTAAAACTCTGTTCTTTAAAATGTTTGTCAAAAGTAAAAACTTTTTTTAACCCAAGAAGCCTCATTAACTCAAAACTGGTATAGTCTATAAAACTAATATTTTTTCTGCGGGCAATCAACAAACTGCTAACAGCTATATTATGAATTCTTTCATCTACCCAATGAATATTAATAATTGGAACTATATCATCCTGAAATGCTCTAAGTGCATCCAAACCTAACCTATTCTGGATCAATACCATAGTTTCAATTACTATATAATTAGAACTATGAAATATTTCTTTGTCCTCTATCAGCCTTAAAAAGGTATCTTTGGATTCTTTATGAAATTCATCCCCGGAATCTAAAATCGCAAAAAATGCACTTGTATCTATGAATGTACTCATTTCTTAAAGTCTTCAGCTAAATATTTGTCATGTTTAATTGAAATGTCTTTTTCCCCGGATTTAAACTTCCCTATTGAATTTATTGCTTTACTATATTTCTCTTCGTTGCTGATCATACATTTACTGGCAGAGTAATAAGCTATACACTCT
>JADBLP010000128.1:0-2152 GCA_014894375.1 Actinomycetota bacterium
TATATAGAAAGATTAAAAAATTTAAAATTTCTAAATAAATTTTGAATAAATATTCACATCTTTAAACCTTTCCAAATAATCTTCTTGTATTTTAGTTAGTTTCTTTTAAGAAGTTAAACTTTCTCCTCAAAAATTTTTCTAAACCATTCCTTATAATCTTCGTGAAATAATTGAGCTAATGTTGCAAAGTGCCGTGGCATAATGCAACAAATAGTGATTAAATTAATGGTTACAGTTATTTGTATATCCCAATTTAATTGTTGAAACATAAGGGTTTTACACATTTTATTTATATTACAATTTAATTGGCACGTAATTTGCTTATATTATATAAGTGAAAGGAGTTTTAAAAATTCCTATCGTATATAAAAAAAGGGGGATTTTAGTGGTATTTCAAGAAAGACTAATTAAAAATTTAGAAAAAAAAGCAAATATTATTAGAAGATATATTATTGAGATGATATCTAATGCAGAGGGAGGGCATATAGGGGGAGCTTTATCAATAGCTGATATCATGGCTGTTTTATATTTTCATATTTTAAAAATTGACCCTGAAAATCCCGAATGGGAAGATAGAGATCGTGTTGTTCTTTCTAAAGGTCATGCTTCGGCTGCCTGGTATGCTGCTTTGGCTGAGAGAGGGTATTTCCCTAAAGAAGAATTATTAACTTTTGATCATATAAATAGCAGACTTCAAGGGCATCCTGATATGAACAAGACGCCTGGAGTGGATATGTCCTCAGGTTCTTTAGGACAGGGAATTTCTGTGGCATTAGGGATGGCTTTAGCTGCCAGATATTTAAAAAAAACCTACCGGACTTTTGTTATTTTAGGAGATGGGGAAACTCAGGAAGGACAAGTATGGGAAGCGGCAATGGTAGCCGCTAATTATAATACAGATAATCTTATTGCTATATTAGATTATAATAAATTACAACTTTATGGCGAGACGAATACAATTATGAATATTGAACCAGTAATCGAGAAATGGCGTGTATTTGGTTGGAATACGATAGAAATAAATGGTCATAGAATAAATGAGATAGTACAAGCATTAGAAGAGGCGGTTAAATTTGAGGGAAAACCTACTATAGTGGTTGCCCATACGATTAAAGGTAAGGGTGTATCTTTTATGGAAAATAAAGTTGAATGGCACTCATTGGCTCCCACCAAAGAACAAGCAAAACAAGCATTAAAAGAATTGGGATACTCTAACGAAAAAGGATTTTAATTATGAAGAATAAATTAATAGCTACCAGAACTGCTTTTGGCGAAGCGTTAGTAGAATTAGCAAAAGAGAGGAATGATATAGTGGTTTTGGATGCTGATGTAGCAAGCTCAACTAAAGCATCTATTTTTAAGGAAGCCTTTCCGGATAGATTCTTTGAAATGGGTATTGCCGAGCAAAATATGATGGGGGTAGCCGCGGGCATGGCTTCTACCAAAAAGATTATACCTTTTGCAGTTACTTTTGCAGTTTTTGCCACTAAAAGAGCCTGTGATCAAGTTAGTATTTCTATAGCCTATCCAAAACTTAACGTGAAGATTGTAGGTTCTTATGGAGGGATTCCTACAGGTAAAGCAGGCGCTACCCATCAAGCCTTTGAAGATATTGCCATTATGAGAGCTATACCCAATATGACAGTTATTGTTCCTGCAGATGCTGTGGAAATGAAACAGGCAGTTAGGGCATGTGTTGAATATAATGGACCTGTATATCTGCGTTGTATCCGTTGCGAGACTCCCGTTATTTTTGATGAGAATTATAAATTTGAATGGAATAAAGGTGTTACTTTACGAGATGGAAAAGATATTACAATTGTTTCTACAGGGATAATGACTCCGGAAGCGTTGGCGGCAGCAAATATTTTAACCGAGGGAGGAATAGATGTTAGATTAATTCATCTTCATACTATAAAACCAATAGATATGGAAATTTTAATAAAAGCTGCTCAGGAAACAAATTGCATACTTACCATAGAGAATCATAGCATTGTTGGAGGATTAGGAGGAGCAGTATCAGAAGTTTTAAGCGAGAATTACCCTACACTAATAAAAAGAATAGGCATAAAGGATACCTTTGGAGAATCAGGCTCTTTAAATGATTTGTTTTGTAAGTACGGTTTAACTGCTGAAAATATTGTAAAAGAAG
>JADBLP010000009.1:0-2149 GCA_014894375.1 Actinomycetota bacterium
TTCAAGATCACTTATATTAGCTTCTCTTATTTTTCTTTCTTTTTTAGTAATTTCCGTGATGAAAATAAATTTCAAAATCCAATTTTTGTTCCCTGCAAAATTTTTCTATATCCTTTTCAACATTATCCCAATACCCGCTTTTAGTAAAGTAAATGCGCTCGTATTCTTCCAGTAAATTGCAGTGTCGGCTAACAAGCCAGTTTCTCACACAGCCCCAGACTGTGCCTGCTATGTTCAGATTTTCAAACATATACGAATCAACAAAATTTTTAGTTCCGCAGACAATTTCTTTCCATTCTGTGAAAAATGGAAGAATCGGACCGATAAAAACATAGGTGTTGATTCCTGCCTCTTTTAATTTTCCGAGTGCCTCTATTCTTCTTTGAATTGAAGAGGTGAAAGGTTCGATTTCTTTTCTTAAAGTATCATTCATAGTGGTTATGGTCATTCCAACCTGGCAAATTTTAAATTGCCTGAGCAAGTCTATATCACGCAGGACCAGATCGGATTTGGTCTGTATTCCCATATGCGGCTGCAATGGAATAAGTTTTTCTAAAATTTTGCGTGTGAGTTGATATTTTTTCTCAAGGGGGTTATATGGATCAGTAACAGAAGAGAGAAAAATTGTTTTTCCCTCATACTTCGAAGTCCCTTCCGGAATCAGATCCGGCCCGTTTATTTTCACGTCAATAAATTTACCCCAGGATTCCGTATGCCCGGTAAATCTCTTCATAAACCTTGCATAGCAGTACAGACAGGAATGTATACAACCGGTGTAGGGATTTATAACATAATCCGTATCAGGCAAATTTGACCTGGTTATTATTGATTTTGCTTTTATCTTCCTTACCCTAATCATCGATATGAAATTATTGTTACTAAACGTCAGGGATTATCTAAAAATGGTTAAACATCCATCCTTGCTGCAATTTTATTCTTTTTCCAGCCTATCTATAACAGACCAGTATTTTGCCTTCTTGCTTCCGGCACTTACCGACATGGCAATGGCCAGTGATTCCGCCATCTCTTCTTTTGATGCTCCGGCTTTAACTGCCTTCCGGTAATGGTATTCGATACAGGGAACACAGTCAGCCATCACTGAATTTGACAGGGCAATCAGTTCCTTGGTCTTGCCGTCAAGAATATTTGGTCTGTAAACATTGCTTGCGAATTTTTCATACAACTCGTCAATTTCCTCCAGTATAAACATTCGAACCTCCTGAAAGTAATTATAAAAATAAGTATAATTATAACTCAGGCACCTGCAATTTCTATTAGGTTGCCGTCTGGATCACGAACCATAAAAAAATAGTAAGGAAACATAAAGTTAATATACATTATCTCAGAAACCTCATCTTTATATTTCGTGCTCAGACGTCGATGTTCTACATTCAGGTCATCTGTCTGGAGATTTAGTATGATGCTGTTTCCCACACGAACTTTGCTGCTAAAATTTTTTATGTAGTTTTTATCAAAATGTTCATCCAAATCCTGTCTGTCTTTAATTATCTTTTTATCGAAAGCAGGATTTAAAAGACCGAGCCTGAAGTCATCGTTAATCTTAAACTGTGCCCATCGGTCCTTAAATGAAACCTCAACTTCTTTCTGAAGTAAAAATCCATAGAACTCAATAGACTTATTAATATCTTTTACACTAATGTAAACACATCCAAGTTTTGAGTGTGACATATGCTTTACCTCCGACTATTCGAAATAGACAAAATACTAACACGATTAGTGACCTTTTCATTATTCTCCAAGTAGTTGCCTGATGATTGTCAATGGTTGATGGTAATAGGAACCATCTTTTCCACATTTTATACCTTTGTTATGGTTAATTACCAATTATTTTATAAACTCAGCTTTACCATATTTTCTAATGTAATCCATAAAACCTATTGTCTTTCCCATATTTTCATCTGAGAACCGCCCCTTTTCACATGGATAATTTTCGCATTCCCAGCATCTTTTAATATTTCTCTGAATAGAACAATTACGATGTATGCATATTTCTTTTGCGCATTTATCATTTTTATTTATTGGTTCTTTACAACCTGTGCATTCCAAATTACTGCATAATCCACATACTAAGCCGCAGTAAGAAATTGTATTTTCAAGATTTTCCATTCCTAGCAACACCATTACATTT
>JADBLP010000055.1:0-35218 GCA_014894375.1 Actinomycetota bacterium
AGATAATAGAAGGTTTAAGGAACTATCTTAAGGAGAAAAAAATTTATGATATTAATGAAGTAATAGGAAGGCTTAGAACTTGAAAGGTAAAAAATTATCCTTAAAAGACAGATTAATTGTAAGTCTGGATACAAATAATAAAAGTGACGTTGTAAGTATGTGCAGGAAAATTTCTGGCAAGGTATCAACTTTAAAATTAGGTCTGGAACTGATATATGGTGTTGGGCTGGAGGTAATTGATACAGTAAAGAGTTTTGGTTATAAGGTAATGCTAGACGCAAAGCTTTTTGATATACCCAATACAGTAAAGAGTGGTGCGGAAGCTATTGGAGGTCTTGGTGTCAGCGTAGTGACCATACATACGCTGGGCGGAAGGCAAATGCTCGAGCAGACAAGGGAAATATTGGAAAAGCAGTCAGAATCAAGAGCTAAATTCAGGCCGCTTCTATTTGGGGTTACCATTCTTACCAGCCTGGATGATAAGGATCTTAAGGCTTTAGGCTTTAAAGGGGATTTCCTGTATTCTGTTTTAAGTTTAGCCGGTATTGCCATAGATGCAGGAACAGATGGAATAATATGCTCACCAAATGAAGTCGATGCAATAAGAAAAAAATTCGGCACCGGTTTTTATATTGCCACTCCCGGAATCAGACTTCCAGAAGATGCAGCCGGAGACCAAAAAAGGATAAACACTCCCGAAGAGGCGATGTCCAGGGGAGCAGACTTTATAATTGTGGGCCGTTCGATAACTACCAGGAAAGATGTAGGTGGCACTATAGATTTATATCTGGAAAAAATAGAAAGGGCACTGGGCCATGCTTAAAGTAATAAGTCAGGTTGAAGGATTGGATATATATAAAATATTGAAGGAAACAGGTTCCATAATGGAAGGTCATTTTAAATTAAGCTCGGGGTATCACAGTAAGTACTATCTTCAGTGCGCCAGGCTGCTTCAGTATCCGGATATTACCTACAGGCTTGCCCGGAAAGCTTTAGATATGGTCAGCAAAGATATTGATATAGAAAATATTAATGCTGTAGTATCACCTGCTATAGGAGGTATCCTGTGGGGTTATATGATCGCCTACGCGGCAGGCTGCAGGATGATATTTACTGAAAGAAAAACTGAAAGTATGGAATTAAGACGTGGGTTCGAGATAGAATCTGACCAGGAAATTATTGTTGCAGAAGATGTTATTACCACCGGTGGATCGGTAAAGGAAGTAATAGAAATATGCAAGAAAAACGGTGCGCAGATAAAAGCAGTAACAAGCATAGTCGACCGTTCAGACGGTCTGGAATTTGGTTGTTCATATTATTATTTAATTAAGCTCAGTATTGACAAATATCAGCCTTCCGAATGCAAACTTTGCAGGGGAAATATACCTCTCGTGTACCCCGGTAGTAAGAAGAAAAATGCAGAAAACTTATGAAAAAATATTGATATTAAGTATATATATTTGTATACTCTAATGTATCTAATTTTATTTTAATAAAGAGAGCTCTATGGTTTTAAATAACTTAAGTGACCAAGACAGAAAAAAGGGTTTGGAGAAAGCCCGGCAGGTAAGAAAAAAGAGAGCCGAAATCAAGGATTTGCTAAAAAAAGGTAAGCTTGATATACGGTCACTTTTTAAAGATGATAAGCTCTTTAAAAAATATGTAATAAATATGAAGGTTATAAATCTAGTAAGAGCACTCCCTGGAAATGGAAGAGTTAATGCCCTGAAAATCTTAAAGGATTTAAAAATAAGCCCTAATAAAAAAGTTGGTGGGCTGGGTAAGAATCAGAAAAACAGTTTTTACAAGTTTTTTAACATAGCTTAGGCTGACAAGTTTTCAATATTTTATGGCAGGTAGAGGAAAATTATTTATTGTCTCAGGACCCTCAGGTTCAGGAAAAAGTAGCCTGATTAATGATATAGTAAATGAATCGGACGATTTCGTCAGATCCATCTCAGTTACCACCAGACCGAAAAGAAAAGATGAAACTAGCGGCAGACAGTATCATTTTATAAATAAGGATGAATTTGAGGAACTTATAGAAAAAGATATGCTGCTTGAATGGACAGCTTATGCCGGTTATCTGTACGGCACTCCAAAAAAATTTGTAACAGAAAAATTAAGTAAAGGTAAAAATTTAATTCTGGTAATTGAGGTCCAGGGCGCCATGCAGGTTATAAAAAAAATGAAAGATACCTATTTAATCTTTATTACCACTTCTTCATTTAAGGAGCTGGAAGAAAGAATCAAAAAAAGGAGAGCCGATAGTCTGGAAGAAATGAATAAAAGGTTGGAAATTGCAAAAAGTGAACTGAATTATAAGAAATATTACGATTGCATAATTGTAAATAATAATTATAATGATGCTTTGCTTAATTTAAAGAAAGTTCTAGATTCTCAAAAAGGGAGGAAACGATATAAATGAAGGTGCAGTATGTTGATGAATACAAAGAAAGTACAGACAGCAAATATAAACTATGTATATTGGTGGCTAAAAGAGCCAGAGAACTGGGAGATTATCTTTCTGCGCAAAAAAATATGGAAAGAATAAATGTGGTAAAACCACTGGTTGATGTAGAATCACATGATCCCCTGGAAATTGCCTTTAATGAAATAAAAGAAGGAAAAATAATTTTCAAAAAGAAAAAGGAATCTATATAATTTTGGTTTTGAATAAATCAATATTTTTAAAAAAAAAGATAGTTCTGGGAATTACTGCGTCTATTGCAGCTTATAAGGCAGCTTCAATTTGCAGCAGGTTGGCTGGTATGGGTGCTGATGTAATTCCTGTAATGACTCCTAATGCTCTAAATTTTATAACTCCCATTACTTTCAGCTCAATTTCCGGAAATAAAACTATTGTGGAGCAGTTTGCAGACGAGAAGAAAATTTACCATATCTCACTTTCCCATAGTGCGGATATTTTTTTGATTGCACCTGCTTCAGCTGATACCATTTCAAAATTATCTTATGGAATTTGTGATAATTTCCTTACCACTTCAGCGGTTTCTGCTACCTGCCCTGTGCTTATTGCGCCGGCTATGAACGAAAGTATGTATCTTGATCCAATAATTCAGAAAAATATTCTGCAGCTGGGAAAGTCAGGAAAATATTTTTTCATAGGACCGAAGAGTGGCAATCTGGCCTGTGGTGAGGAAGGTCTGGGAAGACTGGAAGATGAAGATATCATAATTGAAAGACTTGGAGAACTTCTTAATTATAGTTCTGATCTTAAAGGGAAAAAAGTTGTAATTACAGCCGGCGGTACCAGGGAGTTTATTGATACTGTAAGATATATATCCAATAGGTCCAGTGGGAAAATGGGTTATGCTCTGGCTGAAGAAGCTTATTTCAGAGGTGCTGAAAAGGTAATCCTTATAAGCACCGCGAGGAGCCTGCCGCGGCCATACGGCGTAGATGTCAAATATGTTGAAGATACAAGCGGGATGAAGAATGTGCTGGATAAATATTTTAGCACCAGTGACATTGCTATAATGGCAGCTGCTGTAAGCGATATAATACCGCTTAAAAAATATGATTTTAAGTTAAAGAAAAAAAATGATATATTATCCAAAATAAAGTTTGGAGAAAATGAAAATATCCTTAAGTCTTTAGCTAAGAAAAAGAAAAAGAATCAGTATCTGGTTGGTTTTGCTGCTGAAAGTGGTCATAATTCCAGAGATGTTTTAGAAAAGATTAAGGATAAAAATATTGATATGATTGTTGCCAATGATATCTCCAGAGAGGATGTAGGAATGGAAAGCGATTATAATGAAGTTGATATAGTAAGACAGGATGGGACTGTAAAGAAATTAGCCAGGGATAAAAAAAGAATTATTTCCAGAGGAATCTGGGATGAAATTGTAAAAAGTTCAATGGAGCTGTAAAAGTTTTGATAGGAGGAATAATGTCAAAGAAAAGGGATTTCTTATTTACTTCGGAATCAGTTACCGAAGGTCACCCGGACAAGATGGCTGATCAAATTTCAGATGCAATTCTTGATGCTATGATAACTGATGATCCCAAATGCAGGACCGCCATAGAGACATTGGTTAAAACAGGAATTGTAATAGTGGCAGGCGAAGTTACTACCTCTACTTATGTAGAAGTTCCTGATATTGTTAGAGAAGTTATTAAAAATATTGGCTATACCAGGGCAAAATATGGTTTTGATTATGAAACCTGCGGCGTTATTTCTTCTATTGGGAAACAGTCTTCTAATATCGCACAGGGTGTGAATAAAGCTTATGAGGCCAGAGTAGGGAATGGATATGAAAATGAATTTGATACTCAGGGTGCCGGGGACCAGGGAATGATGTTCGGTTATGCATGCAATGAAACCGAGGAATTTATGCCCCTTCCTATTCAGATTGCCCATAAGCTGGCTCACCGGTTATCTGAGGTTAGAAAGGCAGGGATACTGCCATACCTGAGGCCTGACGGTAAAACGCAGGTAACAGTAAGATATGAAAATGACAGGCCGGTTTTAGTTGAAACAATTGTAATAGCTACTCAGCATGCTCCAAATATTGACATAGAAGCACAGATAAAACCGGATATCAAAGAATTCGTAATAAAACCAATTGTTCCCCAGGAATATTTAAGCAGGGATTTAAAGTTATTTGTAAATCCAACCGGGGAATTTACTATCGGCGGTCCTATGGGTGATACAGGGGTTACCGGCAGGAAAATAATTGTAGATACCTATGGTGGAATGGCAAGACATGGCGGAGGGTGTTTTTCAGGAAAAGATCCTTCTAAAGTTGATAGGTCAGCCGCCTATGCGGTAAGACATGTTGCCAAAAATCTGGTGGCAAGCGGGGCTGCTGATAAGCTGGAAATAGAAGTAGCTTATGCCATAGGTGTTTCGCACCCGGTATCGATTATGGTAGAAACATTTGGCACTGAAAAGGTAGATGTTAAAAAAATTGAAAAGGCAGTAAAAGAAATATTTGACTTAAGACCGGCAGCGATTATTAAAAACTTGAATTTACTCAGGCCAATTTATAGAAAGACCGCTGCTTATGGCCATTTCGGGAGGCACGACAGAGATTTCACCTGGGAAAAACTGGATAAAGTTGATGAAATTAAAAGTTTTCTTGGTCTTAAATAATTATTGTGTTTTAAATGGGTAGAAATAAAAAATATGCAGAGGTTTATATAGATATAAAAGCCTTTGATATTGATCATGCTTTTGACTACAGGATACCACCGGATTTATCTTCCGATATTGATATTGGCAGAATTATTCAGGTTCCCTTCAAAAATAGAATTGAAGTTGGCTACATTGTAAAAATTAAAGATGAGTCAAAACTTAAAGACAGAGAAATAAAAGATATTTTAAAAATAGTAGAAAATAGACCTGTTTTTGACCCAGAGAGACTCAAGCTTATTAATTGGATTAGCGAGTATTATATACAGCCGCTGGGAAGTGTTGTTAAGTTTTTCCTGCCCCCCGGGGGAAAGTACAAGCATGCGATTATCAGTCCCGGGGTTCAACTAAAATTTAAGGATTCCATAACTTTAAACCGGAACAGATATAATAAGCTAAAAGATAAGATAAACTGGAAAAGAAATTCTTCACAAAAAAAAATAATTGATTATTTAATTTCAGGCGGTGAAGTTTTAAAAGAAAAACTGGTAAAAGATACCGGCTCAAGCTACTCGAGCCTGGCCAGTCTTGCAGATAAAAATATTATATCCATAGTTAAAAAAAGACAAAAAAGGGATTTTAGATATGAATACCTGCCTGATAAGGATTTAAAGAAAAAAAAGATAATTTTAAACTCCTATCAAAAAAATGCCCTGTGCAGTATAGATAATGCCATACAGAAAAACATTTTTCACAAGTTTCTGATAGAAGGCGTAACAGGCAGTGGAAAGACCGCTATTTATATAGCTGCGTGCAGGAAAGTTATAGAGAAGAAAAAAAGAGCGCTCATTCTTACCCCTGAAATTTCCTTAATTCCCCAGCTATTTTCAAGATTTGAATCCGAGTTGGGATCCAGGGTCTGTGTGTATCATTCTAATATGAATGAAGCGGAAAGATATGAAAGATGGCTTAGTATATGGGAAAATGAGTTTGACGTAATAATAGGGACAAGATCTTCAATTTTTACTCCTATAGGTAACCTGGGCATAATAATACTGGATGAGGAGCATGACCCATCCTATAAGGAAGGGACAAGGGTCAGATATAATGCCCAGGATGTGGCAATAAAACTGGGGGAAATACTGAATATTCCTGTGGTTATGGGAAGTGCGACTCCCAATGTTGTTACCAGGTACAGAGCAGAAAAAGAAAATGATTTTACACTTCTAAAGATTCCAGTTAAAGCCCAGAGCAGCAGTCCACTGGAAACACAAGTAGTTGACTTAAAAAAAATAGACCGCTTGAAAGAAGATACGGCTATAACTGGTAAATTATTTACTGCAATCAGTGAGGAATTAGAAAAAAATAATAAGGTAATCATTTTCTTAAATAGAAGGGGATACAGTAATTTTGTTATATGCAATAAATGCGGCAGTGTGCCTAAATGTTCCGCCTGTGACCTTTCCTATAATTACCACAGTGATCGTAAAAAACTGATATGCCATCATTGCGGCAGGGAGCAAAATTATACCGGAAGGTGCCTTGTTTGCGGCGCAGATAATATCTTTTTATACGGTACCGGAATTCAGAGGGTGCAGTCCAAGCTCCAGATGAGATTTAAAGAAACACCCATACTTAGAATGGATTCGGATATAACTGTAAAGAAGAAGTCACACCAGGAAATACTAAGCAAGTTTATTTCCCCTGGCGGGTCAATCCTTATCGGCACTCAGATGGTAGCCAAGGGCCTGGATATTGAAGATGTAACACTTGTAGGAGTTATTAATTGTGATAGTATGCTGGGGCTTCCTGATTATCATATGAATGAAAGAGTTTATCAGCTTATTACTCAGGTATCGGGAAGAGCTGGCAGGAAGAGAAAGAAGGGCAGGGTAATAATCCAGACCTATAATCCAGAAAGCAGTGTTATGAAAAATATACTGGACAGTGATTATGAATCATTTTACCGCCAGGAACTTAGTAACAGAAAAGAGCTTTGCTATCCTCCTTTTTCCAATCTGATAAATATTATAATTTCAGGGAAAGAAGAAAATAAAGTAAAGAAAGATATAAAAGAATTATTTGCAGAAATAAGCAAAGATATCATAACTGGCAGCAGCATACTGGGTCCTGCCCCTGCTCCTTTTTATAAAATAAATTTATTTTACAGATGGCATATAATAATAAAGTCTAAAAATATTGAATATTCAAATAAAATATTGACTAAAATATTAAAGAGATTTAAAAAATTTGATGAAAATAAGATAATTATTGATGTAGATCCGGTATGGATATTGTAAATTTGTGAAAGGTATAAGATGTCAGTTAAAAAAATTAGAAAGATCGGGGATCCGGTTTTAAGGGAGAAAAGCAGAAGTGTGGAAAAAATAGACAGCAAGCTCCTGGAGCTCGCCAAAGATATGATAGATACATTAAATAACGAGGGTGGAGTAGGCCTGGCCGCTCCCCAAATAGGAATAACCAGAAGAGTAATTATTGTTAATTTTGACGATAAGATTCAGACATTTATAAATCCGGTGATTGAAGTTCTGGATGATAAAAAAATAGAGAGTGATGAAAGCTGCCTGAGTATATATTCCATAAAGGGTTTTTTTGTTAAAAGATTTTTCAGGATTAAAGTAAAGGCAAAAGATCTAAAAGGCAATGATGTCACACTCATAGGTGAAGACCTGCTGGCGAGAATATTTCAGCATGAGATTGACCATCTGAACGGGATATTGTATATAGACCATCTTGACCGCAAATCAAAAAGAGAATTGCTCTCTAAGATTAATGAGATAAAACTAAATATTTAGAACAAAAGGAGACTTTAATTGAAAATATTGTTTTTTGGCTCTTCAGAAATCTCAGTTCCTTTTCTGGAAGAAATATATAAATCCCGGCACAGCATAACCTCAGTTGTAACTACTATCGATAAGCCGGCAGGAAGAGGAAGAAGGACTACCCTCAATATAGTAAAGAAAAAAGCCATTGAACTGGGGATTGACTTTATACAGATTGAAAAGTTTGAAGATAATTTTTTTGATAATTTTGTAAAATTAGAATTTGATGTCGCGGTGGTAGCTTCTTTCGGAAAGATACTTCCTGAAAGGATATTTAAACTTACTACTGCCAGGTGGCTGAATGTGCACCCTTCTTTGCTGCCCAGGTATAGGGGTCCTACACCTATTATAAGCACCCTTTTGAATAGCGACAAAGTCGGTGGTGTGAGTATAATCGAGGTAGTATATGAAGTGGATGCAGGCAAGATATATGCTCAGGTAAAGTTTGGAGTGGAAGAAGATGATAATAAAGATAGTCTTGAGCAGAAATCAATAAAATTTGGAAAACCTCTTCTGATGGCAGTACTTGACCTTATAGAAGATAAAAATATAAATCCCTACCCCCAGGATGAGGAAAATGTAGTCTATAGTTATAAGATTGCAAAAGAAGACTTAAAAATTAGCTGGAATAGTAGCGCAATGGAAATAGTTAATAAAGTTAGGGCTTTCAGCTCAAATCCGGGTGCTTATTGTCTCTGGAAAGGTTTAAGGATTAAAATCCTTAAGGCAGGTGTCTTAAGTGGAACTGCGAGCAATGCACACCTGGATAAACTTAAGTTTGGTGAAAATGAGAAAAACGGACTTGTAGTGGAAGCTGATAAAAAAACAGGTATTTTAGTTAGTTGTAATAAAAATGAAATGGTAAAAATTGAAAGACTGAAGCCCCAGGGTGGAAAAGTAATGTCTGCAGCGGATTTTATTAATGGATACAGATTAAAAGCCGGTGAGAATTTTGATTGAAAAAAGCAGTAGTGTCAATCCCCGCAGAATTACCCTTCTTATATTGAATGAATATTTCAAGAAAAAAAAATTTCTAAAAGACATAATAAACTTTTATTTTAAAAATTACAGGCTATCCGGGCTTGATAAGCGCTTTATTTTCAATATAGTCAAGGGTACAGTAAGGTATTATCTAAAAATTGATTTTTTACTCTCTTTTTTTTCAGATAAAAAAATAAAAGATATCGATTTTGCAGTGCTTAATATTCTCCGTATGGGAATTTTTCAGTTCATGTATATGGATAAGGTTCCGTCTTATTCAATAGTAAATGAAAGTGTGGAATTGGCCAAGAAAAACGTAACTTTATCTTCTTCTAAATTTGTGAATGCAGTACTGCGTAAAGTCAGTTCAGTTCCAAACATAGATTCATTTGCAAAAGATAAGATCGATAGGTTAGAGGAAAACGAGATTGATGAAATCAGCATAGATTACTCTTATCCGGGCTGGCTGGTAAAATACTGGTTTGACTGGTATGGGAAGGATAAAACAATTTTAATCTGTCAGTCACTGAATGAAAATCCACATATTTATCTGAGGTTTAATAAAAATGAAATTACCAGGGAGGAACTGGTAAAAGAGTTAAGTATGAAGCCAGTTAACGGGAGGCTCTTACTGGAAGATGTATATGGGGATGCAATAGAGGTTTCAAGTGTCCAGGATATTTCAGAGACTAATGTTTACCGGGAGGGCCTGATTTCAGTTCAGGATCTCTCATCACAGATAGCAATAAAATACTTCCTGGAACCTTTGGAAGGTGAGAAAGTACTGGATGTATGTGCTGCGCCAGGCGGCAAGACTGCCTATATTGCAGAGCTGGTGAAAAATGAGGGTGAAGTAGTATCGGTTGATATAAGCAAAACCAGACTGGAGATATTAAAAGATAATTTGGGCCGCTTAAATATAAGGAATGTAGGGATTGTGGAAGCGGATGCAGCCAAACCTGGTTTTTTAGATAAAAGTATGGATATTTTAATCAGTAAAGGTTCGGAATGCCATACCAAAGCTTCGGATAAAAAAGGCTTTAAAAACATTACCGGATATTTTGATAAGATTTTAATCGACGCTCCCTGCAGTGCTTTTGGAACCATTTCTAAAAATCCTGATGTAAAATACAATAAGACAATGGATGATGTAATGCGCCTTTCTGAGATGTCTTACAGGATGATGGTAAATTGTGATAAATATCTAAAAGTGGGTGGAAAGCTTGTTTTTTATACCTGTACTCTATCACCTGTAGAAAATCAGCAGGTAATAGGCAGGTTTTTAAAAGAATTTAAGGGGAAGTACATAGTGGAAAGGCCAGACATTACTGACAGATTAATATCAGCTTTAAACCTTAAAAAAAATGATGCCGGTACAGGAGAAGAAGTCTACTTTGAAATAATGCCTTATTCTTTTGGAAGTGAAGCAGGCTTTATCTGCAGCCTTTTAAAGAATTCTTAAAGCTGTTTATGAATTAATTAATCTTTTGTTATGTTGACAAAGTCCCATAATATGTTAACATAAAATATACAATTATTAATTAACAAAAAGATTAACATGGATACAAAAAAAAGAACACATGTTGTAGTGCCGGAAGAATTAGTAGAAGAAATAGACAGGCTTTCTGGGAAAAGGAAGCGCAGCTGGTTTATAACACAGGCTGTAAGAAAAGAGATACAGAGGTTAAACTTTCTTAAAGCGGTAAAGGAAACAGCTGGCACCTGGAATGATGAAGATCATCCTGAATTTAAGAAAGGAGTGGACAGGTGGGTAAGGAGCCTACGAAAGGAAGATGAAAAGAGACTTAAGGAAATAATGTAATGGCTGAATATTTATTGGATACAACCACAATAATTGATCACTTGCGTGGTGATAAAAAAGTAAGCTCCTATCTAGAAGAAATTGGAATACGGGGTGATATTGCAGGCTGCTGTTGTATAAATATTACTGAAGTTTATACAGGAGTGAAGGAAAAAGAAAAAGAGAAGACAGATAGATTTATTGAAAGCCTTTATTATTTTGAAGTAACTAAAGAGATCGCCAGATTAGCCGGGGGACTAAAGCAAAAGTATATAAAAAAAGGTAAGACATTGGCTACTACTGATGTGATTATTGCAGCTACAACTATGGCATACGGTTTAACGCTAATTACAAAAAATACAAAGCATTATCCCTTCCCTGAGTTAGAAATTAAAGAAATTTAACTATATATTTTTTTTTAAAGATGGGGTAACTTATTTATACAATTACCTGATTTTGTTAGAATATAAGATGTTCAAGCTTTTATGGCAGTTATATAAGTTTTCCGTATAATATGTATGGATGGTATGTTTTTAGCGAAAACACTTCGTATAAATGCGAGTTATCTGCCATTACGGTTGAACACAAGATAAGATGAGGGTTACTATGATTTACTATATGCCAGCTTTGGTAATACGATTCGACATTAACAAAGTTGGATCGCGCGCTTATGGAATTGAATGCTGGAAAGTTTTCTGGCGAGCTGTTGATGTTAAGAAGCTCAGCGGCACTTTGTTGTCAGGAGGTGACACCAACGCCACGCTAAACGGTAGAGAGTATGTCTACTGCATCGCTATTAGGTCCCTCAACACTGCCATTTTGGATGAGATTCGAACTGCTCTCGAACAGAGTACCGAATTTCAGAAAATTGCAGCCTCTACAATGTTTATTAAGAACGTACTTGTCGCAAAAGAACACCTGATTGATGCTGGACGGGTTGATTCGGCAGGAAACCTTATTGGGTATGCTCATAATTCCCGTGAAGCTCTCGGTATGGTGCGAAAGGAGAAGCAGGAGTTTGTCCAAGCTGGTCAGCCGTCTGCTCCAATACCATTGAGAAAGAAACCAGCTTCAAACCGCACCAACAATCTTCCCTCCATTTCCTCTTTAAAGGGATTACTAAATTTTCTTCTCACCAACTTTGGGGAGAAGAATAAGTGGGAGTTTTGGGTAACCCCAGAAGAGCTCTGCGACATCGTAGAGCAATATGCCGACATTCTTCAAGTCCAGTGGGATGTGCATCCATGTGGGCTATCCGAAGACATGACATACATTACGCTCTTCAACAAAGGAAAGGCTGGCGAGAATATTGATCTGAATGGGTTGTTCCCATTCCCTACAGAGTTAGAAGCTAAACAGTTTTGTTATGACCAGAGGGCGAACCTCGAATACCTTTTTGGTCAACTTGAAGGTCTGTGGGGCATACAAGGTAGATTTGGTACAAATTTCAACGGCAAGAATCTTAGCGATTGGGTTGACGACAAATATTACATGAAGGAACATGATATTGACGCATTCGACCTTTGGCCTCGAATCTGCCGCAGATGTGAAGCTCTAGGCATTTCTCCAAGCTGCGAATAATAGAAACCAGCCAGGTCAACGGCTATGATAGAAGAGTAATTAACCACTGAGAAACCAGATACCACCTTGCCTAATGCAAAGCCATCAGCAAAGAAGAAATGGTAGCTTATCGGACTCACACTATTTTTTTAACCTTACCTGACGACAAACAGCTGGTGCAGAGATTTATGGTTTTAATCTTGCCTTTATATTCAACCTTTGTTTTATGAATATTAGGTTTAAATGTTCTTCTGGTCTTTCTGTGCGAGTGGCTCACACTATTTCCAAAAGATGTTTTTTTATCACAAATTTCACATACTCTAGACATTTTTTCTCCTGTATAATTAAAAAAAATATATTTTATAACTTTTAAGAATACATTCGGTATTAATAAATTTAAAACAACTATAAACAGGTCAGGAAGGAATATTAGCATCTTATTATTTAATTTTCAAGGTAAGTGTATAAGTAAATAATAATAGCAGGCAAAGAAGCAGGCAAATAAATAGGTAAATAGATAAACAATTAAAAATAAACAAGTAAGAATGAGGCGGCAAAACGAACAAAAAAAGCAGCACAGATTGCTGTAAAAAAGGAATTCAGGGTAAAGTGGGAGCCTGAAACAATAAAGAAACAATTTTTAATTTAAAAAGTCTTAATTGATGTGAAATAAATTAAGATGTTCAAATTATACAGCTAAATAAATTGTTTTTATTTAAAAATAAGATAAATTTTAATATAATATTAAACTTATATTTATAATTTAATCCTGAAGTGGGTAAGACTATGTTTAATGAAATAGATAACCGGGATTTAAAAAAAGTCATTGATATAATAATAGAAAATTTTAAGGAAAACGAAGGAAAAATTAACGATATGAATGTATTTCCTGTTCCTGACGGAGATACCGGTACTAATATGCTGCTTACCTTGAATTCAATTAAAGAAGAACTTTTAAAGGTTAAAGATTTTTCTGTAAAAAGTGTTCTGGAAAAAGCTTCATTTGGCGCGTTAATGGGGGCAAGGGGGAATTCCGGTGTAATATTCTCTCAAATACTTAAAGGTTTTTTCGATATAATATTAAAAAGTGATAGTTTAAATCTGGATGTAATTAAAGAAGCATTAAAGTCATCTAAAGATTTGGCGTATGATTCTGTACAGGATCCGACTGAAGGAACTATGCTTACTACTGTAAAGGATATTTGCGAGTTTGTTGATAATTTAACCAATAATACTGATAAAATAAGACTGATAGAACTTCTGGATAAAATTATTTATGAAACTGAAAAATCTGTTGAAAGAACCACCTTTCTCCTGCCGATACTAAAGAAAGCTGGCGTAGTAGATGCTGGGGCACAGGGTATTTTAGATATTTTGATTGGAGCCAGGAAAGCTTTTATAGAGATTAATAGTATAAACGGAAAATTAGAAAGAAATTTAAGTAAAGCTGGAAGCGTATCTTCTGCATCTGGCAGCATTAAAAATAATAAATCAAGGAATAATAGTTTAGATAAGGTATCTAAAGCATATGTTCCGCAAGCTGAGGGTAAAAGATTAAAAGAAGTAAAAATGAGTTATGAGATTAAATATACTTATTGTACGGAATTTATGGTAAGGGGCAGCAGGATAGATATAGAAAGATTAAGGGAAAGAATTGAAAGTTTTGGCGATAGCGCGTTGGTGGTCGGAAATGAAAATCTTGTAAAAATACATGTGCACACAAACTATCCCTACAAAGTTCTGAGAAGAGCATTAAGAGAAGGTACTCTTCATGACATTCAAATTAATAATATGGAAGATCAGAGGAAAGAAGCAGCAGGAGAAGCAGAACCAGTAGAAGAAAAGATGGAGGAAAGAAGAGCTCTGATAGCGGTGGCTAATGGTGATGAACTGGAAGGGATATTTAAAAGTATTGGTGTGGATATTATTGTAAGCGGTGGACAGAGTATGAATCCATCAACCTATGATATAGTAAAGGCCATAAACAGCACGGAGGCTGTCGAGGTTATCATATTTCCAAATAATAAAAATATTATACTTACTGCAAACCAGGCAAAAAAAATTGTCAGGAATAAGAGTGTTTATATAGTGCCTACTAAAAACATTCCGGCTGGAATATCGGCAATCCTGAGCTATAATCCTGATTCAGGCATGGAAGAAAACAAGTATAATATGGAGGAAGCAGCCCAAAAGACCAAGAACGGGGAAATAACACAGGCAGTGAGGGATGCAAATCTTATTGTTGGTAAAATAAAGAAGGGTGAATATATTGGTTTATCTGATGGCAAAGTAAGAGTAATCTCGAATAATGTTGTGGATGCGATTATAGATCTGGTAAGAGATATTGCAAGTTCAACTGAAGAGGTTATTACCCTTTATACAGGGAAAGATGCCATACCTGAAGATAATGAGATCATTAAAATAAAACTTAAAAAATATTTTCCTAAAATGGATATAGAAATGTATAAGGGGGGACAACCCTTATATCCTTATATATTTTCAATAGAATGATTGCACTAGATGGTGATGAGCTATTAGAATTATTTCTGGTAAATTCAAAGGTAAAAAACTAAAGCCTCCTTCGGATTATAAAATCAGGCCCACTTTAGACAGTGTAAAAGAAAGTATTTTTAATGTTATTGGCGATAGAATAGTGGGGTCAAATGTTTTGGACCTGTTTTCAGGAACAGGCTCGCTGGGAATAGAATCTTTGAGCAGGAATTGTAATCTGGTATATTTTGTAGATAAAAGCTTTGAGTCAATTAATCTCATAAAATATAATACTGAGTGTTTAAAAAATGACAGTAAAAAGTATAAAATAATTAGAAGTGATGTTTTTGAATTTTTGAAGTTTTATGAAGGTTTAAAGTGGGATATAATCTTTTTAGACCCACCATATAAAATTGAAAGTGGTATAATGAAAAAAATATTCGATAATTTATCAGAAAAAAAAATTACCAGAGCTGATACCCTTATAATATATGAATATTTTTTTAAAAAGGATGCAAGTAAGGAAATAGAAAATTTGAGAAAAATTAAAGAATCGCATTTTGGAGATAAAAAAGTAATTTATCTCTCTCCTTATCAAATTTAAGAGATTGGATTGTTTTATGGAAAAGATAGCACTATGCCCGGGTACTTACGATCCTATAACCGAGGGGCACAAAGATATTATTAGCAGATGTTCAAAGATTTTCTGTAAAGTAATAATAGCCATATCAAGAGATACCAGAAAGAAACCTCTTTATACTACAGAGAGAAGAGTTGATTTTGCAAAGAGGGCGCTAAAAAATCTAAATAATATTGAAATGATCACATTTGAGGGGCTGTTGGTGGATCTTGCCAAAAGAGTAAAGGCAACGGTTATAGTCAAGGGTCTTAGAGCTATATCGGATTTTGAGTATGAATTCCAGATGGCGCAAATAAATAAAAAATTAAATCCGGAAGTGGAGACTATGTTTATGGTAACTAATCCTAAATTTGCTTATCTTAGTTCCAGTGCAGTAAAAGAAGTGGCCAGGTTTAAAGGCTGTATAAAAGGTTTGGTTCCAGAGGAAATAGAAAAAGATATAGTTGAAAGTTTTAATAAAAATATTTTTAATTAAAAAGAAATAGATATGGAGAATGATATGGATGCAATTGAAATTGTGGACCGGATTGAAGAATTTCTCGATAAGAGAAAAAGAATCCCATTTTCGTCCAATATAGTTGTAAATGAAAATGAGATATACGACCTGTTGGATGAACTGAGGAATATACTGCCGGAAGAATTCAAGCAATCCAGATGGATTGTGAAAGAAAGAGAAAATATGATAGAGGAAGCAAAAAGGTACTCTGAAAGGATAATAAAGGAGTCAAAAGAAAAGGCAGAAATTCTGATTAGTGAAACCGAGATACTAAAAAATGCCAATAGAAGATCGGAGGAAATGATGTCTGCAGTAGAAGCAAGAGCAAGAACCATAAGGCTGGAGGCTGAGGATTATGCTGATGAAAAGCTTGCAAACATGGAAGCTGTATTGCATAAACTGCTGACTGCAATTGAAAAAGGAAGAGAACAATTCAGAAGTACACTGAGTTCAGGCGATAAATGACATGATAAATAATATTTATTGAATAAATATTATTTTTTGATATATTTATGTACTTGTGTTTATTTATAACAAGTTTGTAACAAAATATTCAGCAGGAGGATACGATATTGGGAGTTCCTAAAAGGAAAACATCAAAGTCTAGAAGAGATAAACGCAGGACTCATGACAAGTTAAAAATGGTAAACATTGTAGAATGCCCCAGGTGCCATAGCAAAAAGATATCCCATAGAGTCTGTGAAAATTGCGGCTATTACTCAGAACACGAGATAATAATATTTGAAGAGAAGGGCAAAAGAAAAGAAAAGAAAGAAACCAAAGAAGCAAGCAAATAAAAGTGAAAGAGGAACGGAGAAATAGAATTGGAGGTTTGTAATTTGAGTTTACGAAATTTTTTTTGTCCCGATTCTGTAGCAGTAATAGGAGCTTCCAGAGAAGAAAAAAAAGTAGGCCATATAATCCTTGATAACATAATAAATTCAGGATATAAAGGTAAGTTGTTTCCAGTAAATCCTAAAGCAGATGAAATACACGGCATTAAATGTTACCCCTCAGTTTTAAATGTTCCCGGTAATATTGATTTAGCTATAATAGTTATCCCTGCACAGTTTGTATTGCAGGTTTTAGAAGAGTGTTCAAAGAAAAATACGAAATGGTCTATAATTATTTCAGCAGGATTCAAGGAAACCGGAATAGAAGGTGCAAAAAGAGAAAGACAGCTGATTGAAAAAGCAAAGGACTATGGGATTAGAATATTAGGACCTAATTGTCTTGGAATCATTGATACTAAATGCCCCATAAATGCCACTTTCTCACCCAATATGCCTCCCATGGGTAAGATAGGTTTTATATCACAATCAGGTGCACTGGGCACTGCTATCCTGGATTGGGCGAAAACCAATAAGATTGGATTTTCAAAATTTGTATCATTGGGTAATAAAGCTGATATTTCAGAAAACGATTTGTTTGATGACTGGGAGAATGAGAAAGATACTGAGGTTATAACAGCATACCTTGAAGGTGTAAAATATGGCAGGGAATTTATCAGGATATCTTCGAAAGTTTCTAAGAAGAAACCTATAATTGTTATAAAGTCGGGAAATACAGATGCCGGAGCCCGGGCAGTGTCGTCTCATACCGGTACTCTTGCCGGTTCAGCCAAAGCTTATGAGGCAGCTTTTAAGCAGGCAGGAATAATAAGGGCTAATACCATAAGGGATCTATTCAATTATGCCAAAGCTTTTTCATATCAACCATTGCCTAAAGGTAAAAAAGTTGCAATAATAACAAATGCAGGTGGTCCCGGTATCATGGCCACCGATGAATGTGAGAAAAGCGATATATTGCTGGCCAGTTTGGAAAAAGAAACCATAGATGGTTTGAAGGAATTTTTGCCAGAAGCGGCAAATTTTTATAATCCTATTGATATATTAGGGGATGCACTGGCAGACAGGTACAAAAAGACTCTGGAAGTAGTTATAAAGGATAATAATGTTAATGCGATAGTGATACTGCTTACGCCACAGGCCATGACCCAGCCTTTAAAAACAGCCAGGGCAATTGTGGAAGTAATGGAAAATAGTGGCAAAAGTATTACGGTGCTGACCAGTTTTATAGGAGGTTCTGAAGTCGAAAAAGCAGTAAGATTTTTAGCTGAAAAAAATATTCCAAACTTTGATATTCCGGAAGAAGCAATAGATACATTGAAAGTTATGATGGAGCACACTGATTGGAAATCCAGAAGGAGCTTTCCTATTGAAGATTTTAATGTCGATAAGGGAAGAGTCAAAAAAATATTTTATCAGTGCCAGAGTGAAGGTAGATTAGAGTTAGGGGAGATGGAAGCTAGAGAAATTCTGGAGGCATACGACATAAGAATGCCCAAAGCAGAATTAGCCTGTGATATAGATGAAGCAAAAGAAATAGCAGGCAGGATTGGATATCCACTGGTGCTAAAAATTGTTTCTCCGAATATCTTACATAAAACTGATGTTGGTGGTGTTAAGATTGGAATAGATAATGAAAAAGAGCTGGAGGAAAATTATAACCAGATTCTTTTTAGTGTAAGCAAATACATGCCTGATGCCAATATACGCGGTATTCTGGTTCAGGAATTTATTAAAGATAAAAAAGAGACTATTATTGGAATGAGTGAAGACTCGCAGTTTGGGCCTATGATTATGTTTGGGCTTGGAGGAATATATGTTGAGGCACTTAAAGATGTTTCTTTCAGAATTGCCCCTTTAAGCAGACAGGTTGCCAGAGAGATGGTAGAGGAAATTAAGACTATCAAACTGCTTAAAGGCATAAGAGGTGAAGATCCTTCAGATATTGATAGTATAATTGAAATCATACTTAGAGTTTCTCAGCTGGTTACGGATTTTCCAGAAATAATAGAAATGGATATAAATCCCTTATTTGTAAAAAAACAGGGAGAGGGCTCTATAGCTGGAGATGTAAGAATAAGAATAGGAGGTTAAAATGGTTCCGTTATTTTTTATTTCAAACCAACCTTTTTCTGGCAAGAGTTCGATGTGTGTAGGTGTAGGAAAATTATTTACTGAAAAAGGCCTGAAAGTAGGGTATATGAAACCAGTAGGGACGTTGCCAGTCCGGGTAGGAGGAATAACTACAGATGAAGATGCGCAATATATCTCAAATATACTGGACGTAAAAGAAGAACTTGAGGATATATGCCCTATTGTGTTAACCCAGCATTTTAACAGAGAAGGCCTGAAAGATCAAAGTTTCTCTAAGGGGTTTGTGGATTTAATTGCTAAAGCTTACGAGAGAATTCAAAAGAGTAAAGATATTGTAATTTTAGAAGGGGCTAAAAGTGTTGAGGACGGCTACTTCCTGGGGATATCTTCAGATAAAATTTGTGAAAAATTGGGTGCCAGGGTAATTATGGTAATTAAATATAGCTCTGAAATTGTAGATCAAATTCTTTATTCAAAGGAATTTTTAGGAGATTGCCTGAGTGGTGTAATCATAAATTGGGTTCCAAGAAGCCAGATGAACTACCTCGAAGAATTGATAGTTCCATTCCTGACAAAAAAGGGAATAGAAGTTTTTGGATATATAGCTTCGGACATGATGCTGTCCTCTGTAAGTATAAAGGAAATGTCCGAGCTTTTAGGCGGACAGATAATTTGTGCTGAAGATAAAGTTGATGAATTAGTGGAGACATTTATGGTTGGAGCTATGGGTCAGGAACAGGCGCTTAAATTTTTTAGAAGAAAGGCCAATAAAGCGGTTATAACCGGTGGAGACAGGGCGGATGTTCAGCTTGCAGCGCTGGAAACACCTACTAAATGTCTTATACTTACAGGTAATTTTCAGCCAAGCACTATAGTTCTGGGAAGGGCTGAAGAATTAGGCGTGCCTATGATTCTGGTTAATTATGATACGCTTACTGCAGTAGAGAAAGTTGGAGAAATTATCGGCCATGTAAGATTTCATGAAATTAAAAAAATAGATAAAATAGTTGAAGTGGTGCGTGAGTATATAGATATAAACAGATTGCTGGAAATTTCAAAAAAATAATTACAGCTAAAATCAATTATGGTTCAGTTTAACTCAAACAATTATTCAATCATTATAGATGCGATGGGAGGAGATTTTGCCCCTGAAGAGATTGTTAAGGGTTCTGTAGAAGCCAGAGCAGCCTTTCAAGTAAAAATAAAACTGGTTGGAAATAAAGATAAGATAAAGACAGTTGCAGCAGCCAGCCAGTTAAATCTTGATGGTATAGAGATTGTTCCAAGCTCCCAGGAAGTAAGTATGAACGAATCCCCATCAGAAATACTAAAGAAAAAAAGGAATTCCTCAATTTTTATAGGTTCAGAGCTCGCATCCAAGGGTCAGGGGAAAGCTTTTCTCTCTGCTGGTAATACTGGTGCAGTAATGGCCTGCTCTCTTTTTAATATGAAAAGAATAGAAAATATAGTAAGACCTGCTATTGCAGTGGTAATACCTTTATCGGATAGGAAATTTGTATTAATCGATGCTGGAGCCAATGCTGATTGCAAACCTCAATATTTAAAGCAATTTGCTATAATGGGAAAAATTTATTCCGAGAATATTCTTGGAATAGACAATCCAAGAGTGGCTCTAGTTAATATTGGCGATGAAGAAAAGAAAGGGAGCGAACTGGTGGTTGAAAGTTACAGATTACTTAAAAGCTATCCTAAAATTAATTTTATCGGAAATATAGAAGGCAGGGAACTGTTTGAGGGCGCAGCAGATGTGGTGGTTTGTGATGGGTTTGTAGGAAACGTAATATTGAAGTCGGCTGAGGGTCTGGCAAACTTCTTTTTTGGTGAAATAAAACAAATCTTGACTTCAGGTATACTGGCCAAAATTTCAGCTTTGTGGCTCAGGAGCTCTTTTACCACGATGAAGAAGAAATTTGATTATGAAGAATATGGAGGAGCACAACTTTTAGGGTTAAATGGAATGGTAATTATTTCTCATGGAAGCTCAAAGTCCAGAGCAATTAAAAATGCCATAAAAGTAGCCATAGAAGGCTTGAAAACAAATCTAACCAGTAAGATCAATGAAGAAATTAATAATATAAATTAAAACAATAGTAACAATTAAAACAATAGTAAAAGGAGTAAGAATGGAAAATTTTGACAAACTTAAAAAGATTTTAATTGATGTACTTGGCGCTAAGGAAGAAGATATTAAAGCTGAAAGTAAATTTGTTGATGATCTGGGAGCTGACTCATTGGATTTAGTAGAACTTATTATGGCATTTGAGGATAAATTCGGGATAGAAATAAGCGATGAAGATGCTGAAAAAATTGTTACAGTAAAGGATACTCTGGATTATATTGATGCTCATTCTAAAAAATAATTTTAAATATTGATAAAAAAAGTTTTATAGTTATATAAGGTGGGGAAATTTATTTAATGAACGATGAAGGTGTCCTGAGGAGTAGAGTAAGGGATTGGTTAAAAAGTTTGGGAATTAATCCTTTAGATTTAAAAATTTATATACAAAGTTTAACTCACAGATCTTTTGCGCATCAGACAAATGTTCAATCACGGGGGAACGAACAGCTGGAGTTTTTGGGTGATAGTGTACTTTCCTTTATCATTACATCATATTTATATAAAAAATACAGCAATTTTACCGAAGGGGAAATGGCTAAAATAAGATCAGTTTTAATCAATAGAGAGACGCTGTTTAAAATAGCCAGAGAAATAAAAATAGACCAGCAGATACTTTTGAGTGAAAATGAAGAATCCTGCAAGGGAAGAAAAAAAATATCTATTTTAGCTAATAGTGTAGAAGCTCTTATAGGTGCCATTTACGTTGATAAGGAAATTGATTTTACTTTTAATTGGGTCCTTGAAAGATATGAAGATAAAATTAAAGAAAATATTAAAACTTCTGAAATTATAGATTATAAAACTTATCTTCAGGAAGTTATTCAAGCGGATTATTCCAAACTTGCAAGATATAAACTGATTAAATCCGAAGGTCCCGATCATAATAAATCATTTTATTCAGTGGTAATGATCGATGATGAAATAATTGGCAGGGGCGAAGGAAAAAGTAAAAAAGATTCCGAACAGGATGCTGCAAAAAATACTTTAAAAACGCTGTATAATTTAAATTTATAATTTTTATTTAGGAAATTAAAGTTGTACTTAAAGAATATAACACTCCGGGGTTTTAAATCTTTCAAAAATAAAAGTCAATTATTTTTTGAGCCTGGGATCAGTGTAATTGTTGGGCCCAATGGAAGCGGTAAAAGCAACATAGCAGATGCTATCTCCTGGGTTCTGGGCGAGCAAAGCCCGAAATCACTTCGTGGGAGCTCAATGGGAGATGTAATTTTCAGGAGTAAAAATGAAGAAATGGGAATTGCTGAAGTTTCTCTGATGTTTGATAACTCAAATAAATTATTTAATACAGAGTTCAGGGATGTTAAATTCACCCGCAGGGTATTTACAAGAGGAGGCAGTGAGTATTTTATAAATTCTTCACCCTGCAGACTAATAGATATACAGGAGCTTACAGCTGACACCGGGATAGGGAGGGGTTTGTATATTATTATAAATCAGGGACAGATTAATGAAATTGCAGTACTGAAACCTATTGAAAGGAAAACTGTAATAGATGAGGTACTGGGAATATCAAAACATAAAAACAGGAGGGATAAATCCCTGAGTAAGCTTCAAAAAGTAAAAAATGATGTCGAGAGGATAGATGATTTGATGGAAGAAATAAAAAGGACAATGGATCCCCTTGAAATTGAAGCAAAAAGAGCCCAAAAACATGCTGAAATTTTCAATTTACTTAAGGACGAGGAAATCTCTCTTTTTATCACTCATCTTAACCATTTAAATAATGAATGGGAAAGTGAAAACGAATCTTACAGGAAAAATAAAGATGAGTTTAGAGAAATCAGCAGTAAAATTTTAAGCGTAGAAAAGGAGAAGGACGATCTTATAAAAATCGCTAATAAGGAGCAGGATGAGTACGAATTCTGGAAAAATAAGATTGACTTGTTTAATTCAGAAAAAAACAGGCTCGAAAGTATCGTAGCTCTGATTGAAAGTAAAAAGAATGTATTTAGCACGTTATATAATATGTTCGATCTAAAGTTTACTAGCGGTATGAGTGGTACGAACGAACTGAAGGTCTCATTGGAGAAAGACAAAAATGGTATTGATATATCTTATCTGCAGAAAATTTCAAATGGACTTAAAAGGATTGATGACCTGCTCCTGAAATTTATAGAGAATTTAAAGAAAACAGTGAAAGATAAAAATACTGTCGATTATGTTGAAAATGAAGGAAATTTAATTATAGAAGAGATAAAGAAATTACATAAGATAATTGAAACCAGTCAACGAGGTAAAGATGCGATCAGTAAAAAAGAACCTCAAAAAGGAAATGAGAAGCAAGTCGATAATTTTAAGAAGAGACTGGACCGGATTAGAATCATAAAGAATATTTGTATGACAAACCTGGAAAGGTCTAGAAAGATTCATTCAATTCTAAATGGCTATCTATCAGTTTCAGAAGATATAAAAAACAAACTTTACCCTGAATTTGAAAGAAGAAGCAATTTAATTTCAGGCAGTCAGGATAAAATAAATGAACTTGGCACCAGGATAAACAAGCTAAGTATCTCTAGATCAAACCTGGAGAACAATATATATAAAATCGACTTAAAGAAGGAACAAATAAAGGAAAAGGTGGAAGCTATTACAGAGAATATTGTAGATAATTATAATTTATCAATTGATTACGCATTGAAAAGTTACAGTCCGAGCAGTGACATTAAGGAGTCCGAAGTTAAAGTAAAAAGGTTTAAAAATGAAATAAAGAAATATGGAAATGTTAATCCCAATGCATCAATTGAATATAACAGAATAAAAAAAAGATTCGACTTCCTGGCTGATCAGAGTCTTGATCTGGTTGAAAGCAAAAAAAATCTGGAGGAATTAATTAAGGATATAAATGAAAGGATAGCTGACTATTTTTTTAAAAAATTTGATGAAATTAACCAGTGTTTTAAAAACTATTTTAAGATTCTATTTCCCTTAGGTGAGGGTGAGATGCAGCTTGAAAAAAGTGATAGCGAAAGCGATGATGAAATAGGTGTGGATCTAAAGGTAGATATTGGTAATAATAAGTTTGTTCCTCTTTCATTGCTATCCGGAGGAGAGAAATCTTTAGTTTCTATAGCATTTCTTTTTTCTATTTATTCAATAAATTCATCACCTTTTTATGTTTTTGATGAAGTAGATGCTTCGCTGGATGATGTAAATATTAGCAGATTTCTGACCCTGGTGAAGAAATTTTCTGAAAAGCAGCAGATAATAATAATTACTCACCAGAAACGAACAATGGAAGTTGCAGATACGATTTATGGAGTAACTATGCAATCCAACGGAATTTCTAAAATAATTTCCGAAAAGATCGGGAAAAAATATGCAGAAGTTAATTAAAAATTTAAGTTATATCTGGAATAAGTTTAAAAATGACCGCGAGTCATTCTGGGACGAGCTGGAAGAACAGATGGTAACCAGTGATATCAGCATTAATACTGCCAGCAGGATATTAGAAGAAGTAAAAGACTATGTTTACCGTGAAAATATAAATAACCTTGAAAAAGTAAAATCTTCATTAAAACAACAAATTATAGAAATTCTCAAGTGCAATGGAGATAGTAAATTAAATATATCATCCAGACCTCCCACGGTATTCCTGATAATTGGAGTAAATGGTGTGGGTAAGACCACCTCGATAGCAAAATTAGCCAATATGTTTAAAAAGAATGGAAAAAAGGTCTTGATATCAGCAGCTGATACTTACAGATCGGCTGCAGTGGAACAGCTACAATATTATGCTGAAATATTAGGAATTGATATGGTTCACCACCAGAAGTTTTCAGACCCCGGGGCAGTAGTTTATGATAGTGTAGAAAAGGCAAAGGCCAGAGGAACCGATCTGGTAATAATTGATACTGCAGGAAGAATGCAAACTTCGTATAATCTTATGGAAGAACTTAAAAAAATAAAAAAAGTAATCTGCAGGAGAATAGACAGGGAAGTTGATGAAATATTGCTTGTAGTGGATTCTACTACAGGTCAGAATGCCAGAAATCAGGCAGAATTATTTAACAATTCATTAAATTTAACTGGAATTATTTTAACTAAAACTGACAGCACTTCTAAAGGCGGAATAGTGATTACTATAAAGAATGATCTGAATATTCCTATAAAGCTGATTACCAATGGTGAAAAATTAGAAGACATATGTTATTTTGATCCAGTCAGATTCACTGAATTGATATTCTCTTAATTTGAAACTCAAGATAGAAAGGGATTTTGTGAATGTTTGAACTGCTCACAGCCAAATTTGAAGATTTATTTTATAAAATAAGAAATAAAGGGAAATTAAGCCCAAATGATTTAGATAGTGCTTTAAGAGAAATAAAGCTGGCTTTACTGGAGGCTGATGTAAATTTTAAAGTGGTTAAAGAATTTATAGAAAATGTAAAGGCGAAGGCAACAGGCGAGAAGATATTGGAAAGCCTAACCCCTTATCAGCATGTAGTAAAAATAGTAAATGAAGAGATTATAAGAGTGCTGGGTTCAAGCAGTGGCGGTATTAATTTTGCTTCCAGAGATCCTACAATTATAATGACTGTTGGACTTCATGGTTCTGGAAAAACCTCATCTGTTATTAAATTAGCTAATTTTTTAAAAACTAAATATCAAAAAAAGGTATCTGTGGTTGCTGCAGATGTATACAGGCCGGCTGCAGTACTACAGCTGGAAGATATGGCAAAAAATATAGATGTGGATGTTTATTCTGAAAATAATTCAGACCCGGTATCCATATCGGTAAGAGGCGTAGAATTATTTAAAAAATCCGGGAGCGATGTAATCATAATTGATACTGCCGGAAGGTTACATATTGATGAAAATATGATGGATGAGATTGCAAATATCAGAAATAAAACCACGCCACATCAAATATATCTCGTATTGGATGCTATGACCGGTCAGGAAGCTGTAAATATTGCTTCCAGTTTTAACCTGAGGGTTGAATGTGATGGAATAATCCTGACTAAATTAGACAGTGATACCAGGGGAGGTGCTGCGCTATCAGTATATTATGTAGTTAAAAAACCGGTAAAATTTGTATCAAATGGGGAGAAAATCGAGGATTTTGATATATTTTACCCGGACAGGATAGCTTCCAGAATATTAGGTAAGGGTGACATTTTAACACTGATTGAAAAAGCGGAAGAAGTAGTAAGTGAAAAAGAGGCAAAGAGAATAGAAGAGAAAATTTACAGGAATGAATTAAATTTTGAGGATTTTGTTGCACAGATAAGAAGTTTAAAGAAGATGGGGTCAATAGATAAGATATTTTCGATGATGCCCATAGTCAATAAAAGTAAAATATTTAAAAAAGTAAATTTAGATGATTCGCATCTGTCTCATATAGAAGCCATAATTAATTCTATGACTGTGGATGAAAGAAGAAAACCGCATATAATTAACGGCAGCAGAAAAAAGAGAATAGCAAAAGGAAGCGGCAATTCTGTATCAGAAGTAAATAAACTACTGGAACAATTTAGCAAAACAAAACAGATGTTAAAACAATTTTCAGGGCTGAAAGGGAAATTTAAATTACCTCCTGGTAATTTTTAGGTAAAAAAATATTTTGCAAGTTTTATAGAAAAATATATAATTATGAAAGCATAAAGCTATATATTTAGGAATTTGGAGGTTATAGATTGAGTGTAAAGATCAGGTTGGCTAGAATGGGTTCAAAAAAGAAACCCTTTTACAGAATTGTGGTAGCGGATATTAGGTCGCCAAGAGATGGAAGGTTCATTGAAAAAATAGGCATATATGATCCGAAATGTGATCCATCGAGAATAGAAGTAGATAAAGAAAAGGCTCTTGATTGGATTAAGAAAGGTGCAAGACCGACAAATACAGTTCAAAAACTTTTTGATAAAATTGATCTAAAGAAGTAGTTATTACAATTAGACTGGAGGTAAACAGTGAAAGAACTTCTGGAGTACATGGTAAAAGAGTTGGTTGACAGCCCGGATGATGTTGAAATTACAGAAGAGGAGGAAGATGAGAGAACAGTGATTTTTAAACTAAAAGTAGCAGAAGATGATCTGGGAAAGGTAATTGGGAAAAAAGGAAGAACCGCAAATGCTCTGAGGATTTTAATGAGAGCTGCATCTGCTAAAAGAGGTAAAGCCTCTATTGTTAAGATTATGGATTGATAATTTAATATATAAATATAGATAGATTTTTTTTAAACAGGCTAAATGTCAGAAGTAAGTGTAGATGCAAGGTTAATTGGGGTAATTGGTAAGCCGCATGGAATAAAAGGAGAAATAACTGTAGTGTTGCTTACTGATTATCCCAAAACTATTAAAAGTGGAGATACTCTTTTTTTTGATGAAAAATGTAAGAAGAAAATAGATATTGAAAGTATTAGATGGAAGAAAATAAAAAGATATTACATTCCAGTAATTAAATTTAAAGGTATAGACAGCAGAAATGATGCTGAAAACTTAAAAGGTGCCAGGCTCTTCCGGAGTGTAAAAGACAGTCCTAAGCTAAAAGAGGATGAATACTGGGTAGACGATATAATAAATTGTATGGTTTATACAAAAAATAATATTTTTGTTGGTAAGGTAGTAAATGTGGAGAAATTTGCAGCAAATGATAATTTAGCAGTAAAAATAGAGAATAAGGATTTAGATATAAGAGATTCTGACAGTAATATTTTCTATATTCCGGTTATTGAAATTTATATTGAAAGTATAAATCTAAAAGATAAAAAAATAATATTAAAAAAAATTCCAGAATATATTTGAATTTGTTATTTTTTTATCACATTTTAAAACCTTTTCATTTGAAAAATGCTAAAAATAGATGTAGTGACAATTTTCCCAGACATGTTCGATAATATTATAGAGTTTGGGGTGCTAAAGGAAGCTTTTAAAAAAAATATCTGCCAGCTGAATATATACAACTTAAGAGATTTCTCGAATTATAAGCACGGCAGGGTTGATGATAGACCGTATGGTGGAGGTCCAGGTATGGTATTAATGCCGGAACCCATAGACAATGCAATTACTTTCATTAAAAAAAAGAATAAAATTAAAAAGAAAGAAAAGCAAAAAACAATATTGCTTTCTCCCGGGGGAGAAAAGTTGAACCAGAATAAATTAAAGTATCTGTTAAATCTTGAAAATATAATACTTATTTGTGGAAGGTATGAAGGTGTCGATGAAAGAGTGATAGATTCTCTTATCGATTCTGAGATCTCCATAGGTGATTATGTATTAACTGGAGGTGAAATTCCGGCAATGGTTATAATAGATGGAGCGATAAGGCTGCTTCCAGGTGTAGTCGGAAAAGAAGAATCTTTAAAGTCGGAATCATTTGAGGACAATCTGCTTGATTACCCCCAGTACACAAGACCACCGGTTTTTAAGGAAATGGATGTTCCTAAAATTCTTTTAAGCGGAAACCATAAAGATATCCAAAAGTGGAGAAAAGAAAAGTCACTGGAAATAACCAAAATAAAAAGACCGGATTTAATTGACAAGGACGGTTAAATTCATTATATTTGTTTGGTTCTTATTAGATTGAAAAAAAGATAGGCTGGAGTATAAGATGAATAAATTAGATAAAATAGAAAGTAAATACATAAAGACTGATATGCCCAAATTTAGGCCGGGAGATAAAGTAAGAGTCAAGATAAAAATCAGCGAGGAAAATAAGGACAGAATTCAGGTCCTTGAAGGAATTGTAATAAGGATTAAAGGCTCTGGTATCAATAAAACATTTACGGTAAGAAAGATCTCTTTTAATAATGTGGGTGTTGAAAGAACATTTCTTTTAAATTCACCTATAATTCAGTCTATCGAAAGGGTTGGCGAAGGCGCAGTAAGAAGGGCTAAATTATATTACCTTAGAGATAAAATTGGTAAAAAATCAAAAATTAAGTCTAAATAAATATGTAATGATTTGACTTTTTATATTAATGCCTCTTAAGATTAAGAATAAACAGGTTAATGCCAAAAATAAAAAAATCTTAAAAGAATTTTTAGGATACGCTATTGTTATTTTAGCAGCAGTAATATCAGCCACTTTAATTAGAATTTTTATACTTGAACCTTTCATTGTTCCCACTCCTTCTATGGAACCTAACTTAAGAGTTGGAGATAAAGTCATAATCAATAAAATGGCATATAAATTTGGTACTGTTGAAAGAGGAGATATTGTAGCATTTCATTCTCCGTTGGAACAAAAAGATCTGGTCAAAAGAGTTATCGCTGTAGAAGGTAATGAAATTACTCTAACCAGTGAAGGGGAAATTTTCATAAGTGGTGAAAAAATCTCTGAAAGCTACCTGCCAGCCAACCAAAATATATTCTATATCAACCAGACCGTAGTTGTCGGTGAAGGTGAAGTATTTGTAATGGGAGATAACAGGAATAACAGTTTTGATAGCAGATTTTTTGGAACAATTGCAGAAGATGATATATTCGGGAAGTTTGTTTTAATTTACTGGCCCCCGTCCAGTTGGTAATTTTTTTATATTATTATGGAATTTAAAGAAATAAGAAGACTGTTGAATTTATGCAATTATGAGGATGATCTGTATATTACGGGCTATGAAAAAATAGCGGGTGTTGATGAAGTGGGAAGAGGCTCTTTAGCCGGACCTCTGGTTGCAGCGGCTGTCATTCTGGATAAAAGGAAGCTAATGATAGAAAACATAGATGACTCGAAGAAACTCAATGCAAATAAAAGGAAGCATATTTTTAAAAAAATAATTAGAAGCTGCTTGTGCTGGTCTGTAGTAAAAATCCCTCCTGATGAAATTGATAGGTTATCAATAACAAAAGCGAATGCGATTGCATTTAAAAGAGCAATTAGCAGCTTAAGAATAAAACCTGATATTATTTTATCAGATTTCATTAGTATAGATTTAGGTACCGGATATTTACCCATTGTTAATGGCGATCAACTCAGCATTTCCATTGCAGCTGCCTCAATAGTTGCTAAGGTAATCAGAGACCAGATAATGTTTAAGCTTTCGAGATATTATCCTGAATATGGATTTGAACATAACAAGGGTTATGGAACTAGAAAACATTTAAAATCTCTTCAAAAGTATGGACCTACTATGATTCATAGGGTATCTTTTAGAGGTGTTTTAAGTTAATAGTATTAATAAAATAATTATAGGAAAAATAGGGGAGTCTATTGCCCGGGAACATTTGAAAGAAGAAGGGTATTTTATTTTACATAAAAATTATAGAAACAAATATGGAGAAATAGATATAATAGCCCAAAAGGGCAGAAATTTAATTTTTACTGAAGTTAAAACCAGGACGAATTTGGAGTACGGAGACCCGCTGGAGACCATAAATAAATTAAAGATTTCCAGAATAAAGAGATCAGCCAGTTTTTATATTGCAAGAAACAAACTTTCAGGATTCAATCCCAGTTTTAATGTTATATCTATAATCATAAGTAGAAGTTTTATTGAAGAGATAGCAATAAAAGAAAGTACTCTACAAGCAATAACCTCATTGGGTGCTCTAAAGGATAGTAAAAACATGAAAATCGAACATATAGAGAATGCCTTTTGAAAAATTAACCTGAAGCCAGCCTATTTGACGTTAAAAAATTCCTAAAATATAAAATTATTAATCTTTTTATCATTTCTAATTACTTAATTCGCGTATGCATATCTATTATGTAATTGACTATATGTGTAGATGTATATATAATTAGTGCATGCTCTTTAAGCTGGATAGTTTCACACTAATTGGTATTGATGCTATAAAGGTGTCTGTAGAAGTTCATATATCAAGAGGACTCCCTGAGTTTATCATTGTAGGACTGCCGGGGAAAGCTGTAAATGAATCAAGGCAGAGAGTGCGATCTGCGATAATCAATAGTGGATTTGATTTCCCTGTTAAAAAAATAATTGTAAATCTATCACCGGCAGACATAAAAAAAGACGGCTCTTATTATGATCTGCCAATAGCCCTTTCAATTCTTGCAGCAAGTGGTCAGATCAGGTGCGGTATGTTTAACGAATCTTGCTTTATAGGAGAACTGTCACTGGATGGCAGTATAAATCCAGTAAAAGGATTGATTTCAATGGCTGAGAAAGCACAGAGTATGGATAAAAAGTTTTTTTTTGTGCCATACGAGATTGCCAATCAGGCTTCTTTTATTTCCAGTATAAGTATTGTCGCATGCAAAAGTCTGGTTGAAACTGTAAAGGTTCTCACTGGCGGAGAACAAATAGAAAAATTTATATGTAAAGATAAAGAAAAGAATATTTCAAATAGAAACAATCATTATAATTTTGATTTAAAAGATGTGAAAGGTCAGCTTAAGGCAAAGAGGGCATTAGAAATAGCTGTAAGCGGCAGGCATAACATTATGTTAATAGGACCTCCCGGAAGTGGTAAAACTATGCTGGCCCAAAGAGCTGTTTCTATAATGCCGGACTTAAATCTGGAAGAGTGTATAGAGGTTACTAAAATTTATAGTTTATATGAAAAGTATGCTAACCACCTGATACAGGAAAGACCATTTCGAAATCCTCACCATACTATAAGCAGAGTGGGTCTTATTGGGGGAGGTATTAATCCGAGACCTGGAGAAATCAGCCTGGCTCATAGGGGACTGCTGTTTTTGGATGAGTTTTCGCAGTTTCCTAAAAATTTTATAGAGGATTTAAGGCAGCCCCTGGAAAATAAGGCAGTAATTATCACCAGAAATCATCTATCTTACAGTTTTCCCTGTAATTTTATGTTAATAGTGGCTACGAACCCATGTTATTGCGGATATTTTGGAGATGAGGGCAGGAGATGCATCTGCAGCTTAAGGGAAGTAAGGAAGTTCTGGAAAAAAATATCAGGCCCTATTATAGACAGGATTGATATGAGAGTTACTGTTGCAAGACTGAAGGAAAGTAGTTTTATAAAAACTGAATGTGGTGAAAGTTCAAATCAGATAAAAAACCGTATTAAGAAATGTATAAATATGCAAAACGAAAGATTTAAAGGTAAAAATGTTAGTTACAATTCTGAAATTGGAATAAATATTATTAATGAATGGTTAAAAAATAATAAAAATATAAGGGATTTAATATATACGATTTCAAGAAAATATAATTTAACGGCCAGGGGCATGGTTAGTATCTTAAAGGTATCCAGAACTATAGCTGATTTGGAAGAAAGTGAAAATATTAAAGACTGTCACATTATTGAAGCCGTTCATTACCGGGTTGGTTCTAATAATCTGGATAATAGCATTTGTATATGAAAAGTAGTAATGGTAAAAAAATATTATATATACTGGTTGAGAAGAAAGTTAAACCAGCAAGATTTATAGAAATATATAGAACGAATTATGGTGATATAAATAAAACCTTAGATTATTTTTATAAATATAAAAGTTTGAAGCTGGAATATAAAACGAATGGAGAAGATCATATTGATTTTAATCACAGTAATAGCTGTTACCAAAAAGTGGTTGATTTCATTTTAAAAAATGAAGTAGGCTTGCTTGATATTGGCGAGAATAGTTATCCTGACATATTAAGGCAGATATATTTACCCCCTCCGTTATTATTTTTCAGAGGAAATAAAATAAAGAAAGCACAATTTAGTATTGCCATTGTCGGCAGCAGGAAATGTACTGCTTATGGGCGGGAAGTAGCCGGATATATAAGTAGAAATCTATCAAAAATTGGAATAACAGTTGTAAGCGGTCTTGCAGTTGGAATTGACAGCTATGCCCATAAGGCAGCATTAGAAGGAAAAGGTGGGAGCATCGGGGTACTGGGTTGTGGTATTGATATCATTTATCCTCCTGAGAATAAATATTTATATGAGGAAATACTTTCGAATGGCAGTATAATAACTGAATTTCTTCCAGAAACTCCGCCACTCAAAAACAATTTTCCGGTTAGAAATAGAATAATCAGTGGTCTTTGCAGAGGTGTTGTAGTTATAGAAGCTGGAGAGAAAAGTGGAGCAATAATAACCTGCGAAATGGCACTACAGCAAAACAGAGAAGTATTCGCAATTCCGGGAAATGTTTTTAATCCAATGAGCAGGGGATGTCACAAGCTAATAAAAAGCGGCGCAAAGCTAGTTGAAAGCATTGATGATATATTGGAGGAATTTTCCCAGTATTCTGGTGGAATATTAAAATTGTGTGGAAACAGTAGTTATAATAACAACCGACAAGCAAATGATAAGCGGGGTGCAAATCTTGATAATAATGAGCTTAAGGTCTATGAGTTTATTGGATACAACCCGAAAAGTGTGGAGGAAATAGTAAAATATTCAAAAATAGAGGTTAAAGAAGTTTTGAGGATTTTGACATCTCTTGAGATTAAGCAGCTAATTAAAGAAGATAGTTTTAATAAATATAGTAGCTTATTTTAAATTTTATATTAAAATAATAATATATTTTTTAATTTGGAATTAATAGGGAGCATAAAAGAATGGCATTATTCAGGAGAAAGAAAGTAGGGAGACCCAAGAATCCTCTGGGGTATGCATTGTATCAGTATGATAATATTATCAGGAAGGATTTAAAGAAGATTATAGCCGGGATGCTGGCAAAAAAGGAACTTAATACCGCGAAGATTAATATTATTTTAGAAGATGCTTTTAGTAAATTTGATACAATACTTGATGATTTATCTAAAGAGAATTTAAAGATTGATTATAGATCAAGTAAAGTAAGATATATAATTATTGATATGATAAATAAACTTAAATCTTTTTTTAATAAAGCAAAAACGCATGATTTTAATCCATTAAAAATAGAGAAAGATGAAAAATCTCCTGGATTGGAGGAAATCATAGAAATCCGGGAGGTTATAAAAGTAAAGATGAAGGATATTGAGAGTGATTATTTGTAAATATGGATTTATTTAATTGTCTGGAACTATATATAAAGTACTTAAAATATGAAAAAAATTTATCTCTAAATTCTATAAATTCCTATCAAAAAGATATCTTACAATTTTTGCATTTTTTAAAAGGTAAGGATATTAATGAAACTGCCAGGATAAATTTAGATATTTTCAGAGGTTTTCTTAAGTCTTTAGATAGTAATAATTATTCAAACAGAACTATTATCAGAAAGTACTCTTCCCTCATCAACTTCTTTAGATTTCTTGAAAGAAATGGTTATATTGATTTTCAGTTAACCCAGGCAATAAATGTTCCACGCAAGCGTAACCGGTTTTACTCTTTTATGTCTATAAGTGAAACGGAAAGGCTTTTTAATAACCTCAAACCTGAAAATGATTTAGAAATAAGGGATAGAACTATACTTGAATTACTTTATTCTACTGGTGCCAGAATAAGCGAGGTGGAAGGTTTAAAAACTGGTGATATTGATCTTGAAAATAGCGAAATAATAGTTACCGGTAAGGGTAGAAAACAGAGACTTGTTTATTTAAATCAGACTGCAATATTCTGGATAAAAAAATATCTGCAAGTTAGGAATAAATTAACTTATTCTATAAAAGATAGATATACAAGGGATAACCATTTATTTTTAAATAAATTTGGAAAAAGATTATCCTCACGCAGCATAAGAACTATAGTTAAAAAATATGTAAAAAAAGCAGTTATTGGTAAAAATATCACACCTCATAGTATCAGACATAGTTTTGCTACTCATCTGCTTCAGGAAGGAGCGGGAATAAGGGAAATTCAAGAACTTCTGGGGCATGAAAACATATCTACCACACAGATATACACGCATTTAAATATTAAAAAATTAAAGAAAGACTACAGGAAATTTCACCCCAGAGCAGAAGCAAAATAGAATAAAAAATAGTTTTTTACTTTGATAATATGATGAAATCTTTTAAAGGCTTTTATAGTGCAGAGGAGCTTGAGTTTCTGGTGAGTGAATATTTGACGGTTTATGAATCTATGACTGAGCACTGTAGTAAAGGTATAACTAATAAATTTCTTAACTTTTCTTCAAAGTGATGTAGTTTTTAGTAAATTGGTATAATTTTGAGGTTATAGAATGAGTTTTAAGAAACGAAAAAAATATTAGTTTACTATGAGTTAAAGGCCCAATATGGAACGGATAAAATGTGAAATATGCGGAAAGTCAATAGATATAAAATACCGCAATAAAGACTATGGGGTTTATACACATTATTTTTCAGAACATATAAAAAGAAAACATTTCTGTAGTGGTTGCGGGCGTAGTATTGAAGATATGATTGAAGATTTAAAAAAGATTAAAAAAGAGGAGTATTAAA
>JADBLP010000030.1:0-2130 GCA_014894375.1 Actinomycetota bacterium
TATGCAAGCAAATATACATCTGCCCCATTGAAAAAAAGGCAGATGTTGTGATTGCCAGTGCTGGCGGTTATCCTAAAGATATTAATGTTTATCAAGCCCAGAAGGCTCTGGATAATGCCTATCAGGCAGTAAAACCGGGAGGTACCATTATATTACTTGCTGAGTGTCCTGAGGGTTATGGAGAACCTACTTTTGAAAGATGGATAGAAGAAGCTAATTGCATAGATGATATTCTTAATCGGTTAAATAAAAAATTTGTCTTAGGCGGCCACAAAGCTTTTGGTATTGCCAGGGTGGCAAAAGAAGTAGAGGTGATATTAATATCTTCCTTGCCTCAAGAGAAAGTCCGCAAGCTATTTTTTATTCCGATGAATGATTTATCTCAAGCAACAGATTATGTTAAAAATAAATACGGAGAAGATTTTCAGGCCTACATTCTCCCCTCGGGAAATATCGTTGTACCTCAAATAACTTAAAAATTGCTGGCAATTAGATAGGGTAAATTCATCTTGAATTATTTAAAATATACCTTTAAAGAAAGGTGAGATTTATATTTAAAATGCATCCTTTATATCGAATTTTAGCGCGTGCTGCGAATCGAGACCAGGTTAACTCCGGTGAATTTATTGTAGCCAAAGTAGATTTGACGGAAATAAACGACCTTTACCTGCAAGTTATATTATCTTTTAAAGAAATGGGAGGGGATAAAGTTTGGGATCCCCAAAAAATAACCTTTGTAATGGACCATTATGCCCCTGCCCCTAATATTAAAGCTGCAGAGAATCAAAAGAGAATGCGTGAATTTGCTAAAGAACAGGGGATAAAATATTTTTTTGATATTAACAGCGGAGTTTGTCATCAGGTCTTACCGGAGGCAGGCTTAGTCTGGCCGGACATGGTCCTGGTTGCCACGGATTCCCATACGACTACTCACGGAGCTTTCGGTGCTTTTTCTACCGGAATAGGAGCTACTGATATGGCTGCAGTATTGCTTACCGGAGAAATATGGCTAAGAGTCCCGGAAATCATCAAAATTAAGATACAGGGAAAAATAAGAAAAGGTGTTATGGCGAAAGATATTATTCTTTATATTATTTCTCAGCTAGGAACAGATAGTGCTTTATATAAAGCGATAGAGTTTGAGGGAGATACAGTAAAAGAAATGTCTTTGGATGAGCGATTAGTTCTCTGTAATATGTCAGTGGAAATGGGAGCAAAAGCAACCTATATCCGACCGGATGAAAAAGTCATGGAATATCTTTCAGAGGTTAGTCCGGAAAAGTATAAAGAATACCAAACGATGAAGTTTACAGGTGATGAAAACGCTGCAGATTATGAATCGGTTTACAGCTTTGATATATCCGATCTTGAACCTCAGGTTGCTCTTCCACATCGAGTGGACAATGTGGTCCCTGTTTCTAAAGCAAAGGGAAAACGGATCCAGCAGGCTTTAATTGGGACCTGTACCGGAGGAAGAATAAATGATATAAAAATGGCAGCGCAAATTTTAAAAGGTAAAAAAATTTCCTCTTCGGTCAGATTGCTTATTATTCCCGCTTCTCATAAAATATTACAAAAGTGCATTGAATTAGGATATATTCAAACTTTACTAAATGCAGGTGCAACCCTGGCAACACCTTCCTGCGGTCCATGCCTGGGCGCCCATGAAGGTATTTTATCCTCAGGTGAATCCTGTATATCTACTTCCAGCAGGAATTTCCCCGGAAGGATGGGTAGTACAGAAGCAAAAATATTTTTATCTTCCCCGGCTACCGCAGCTGCATCAGCCTTAAAAGGGGTTATAACTGATCCTCGAGAATTTTTATAATCCATCAAGAAAGGGAACATTTTATATGTTTGAATCGATAATAAAGGGAAAAGTTTTTAAAGTAGGAAATGATATTGATACAGACCAGATTTATCCGGGCAGATATCTTTATCTTACTTCTCCAGAAGAGATGGCTGTGCATGCCATGGAGGACGCCATTCCGGATTTTTATAAAAAGATAAAAGGAGAGGATTGGATAATAACCGCCGGGAAAAATTTTGGGTGTGGTTCCAGTAGAGAGCAAGCTCCCCGGGCTATTTTGTACGCTGGAATTAAGGCAGTGGTAGCTAAATCCTTTGGCC
>JADBLP010000063.1:0-2127 GCA_014894375.1 Actinomycetota bacterium
ATCTATCTAATTTAAAATTATCTTCAGTCATGGAACCTCATTTTAAAAATATTTCGTCGGCTATACTATAATAATAAATTATTTCAATTACTGAATATCTTCCGGGATTTGTGGAAAAATATTTTTCCATCGCTATTTTTATCAAATACTCTGTTATATGTCAAGACATGTATCGGGTCTCACCTTCCGGTTCTGAATCTTCAGCCGTCCCAGGATACTTTTCACTAGCCTGCTTTTCACCTGACGGATCTAATATTGCCTTTGTATCCGACCGTGATGGAAACGGGGAAATCTACATAATGAATATAGATGGCTCGGAGCAGGTAAATCTTACAAATAACCCGGCAGAGGATATATTTCACCTTAAGATATTGGTTATCTTTCTTGCTGTGGATTTATAAATTATTTTTACAGAGTTTCCGGTAATAAATGGAAAGATAAAACTTAAAAAACCTGCATGTTAATTTTAATGTGACGAGTTGCCCTCAAAGTCCTCCCGGAAGGGATCAACCCTATACCTCTACCAAAATCAAGTTACAGCTTGCATCCTTTACTAAAAAAGAGCATGTGGTACCGAAAGTGGCTCCATTCCTATAGTTTAAGTAAGCAGTACTTTCCAAAATCCGTTGCTTTTTATAGAAACCTTTTATTTTTATACCATTCAAATTAAGGTTTTTTCCCTTCCAAAATCCGTTACCTGGTTTGGAGACAAAATCCGTTACTTATTTTATAGTTTTTACACTCGCACTAGTAGGGCTAAACTCATAATAAATTTTCTCATCAAACCAGGCGCCACAACCATCTATATTACCCTGGAATTATACAACCAACATAGACGTAGAAAACGGAATGAAGTCATTTAAAGGCTTTTTATAAATTGCTTTTTAGTGTTAAAATTTTCCGCATAGGGTAAATGAATGAAAAACATTTAGAAAGAAGCTATTCTTAAAATTAATAAAAAAATAATTAATGATAAAATTAATACGTTAAATGTAAAATATTAGATTCATATAATATAATAATTATAAAATAAAACGTTAGTTATCGGAGGTAAAAATGAAAAAACCATTAAAACCATTATTATGGGTACTTATTTTAGCAATGAGCATATTATTGGTAGCGGTGTTTAGCTCAGGCGGCTGTAGAAGAGTAGAAGAAGTAGTTGAAGAAGAAGAAGTTGTTGTAGAAGAACCGGCCGAAGAACCTGTTGAACCTGTTGAAGAAGAGATTGTAGTAGAAGAGTCTGAAGAGGAAGTTGTAATAGAACCTGAAGAACCAAGAGGTAACAGTGTAGGAAATATTGTAAATGACGGAATAGCAGCCCAGAAGGGAGACTGGATTTATTACCAAAACCATAATGATGGCGATAGGATTTATAAAATTAGAACAGATGGCAGCGGGCGCGAAAGGATAAATGATGATTGGTCCTGGTATATCAACGTAGTAGGAGACTGGATTTATTATGCAAAATCTGATGATGGCTGGGAGATTTATAAAATTAGAACTGATGGTAGCAGCCGCGAGAGGATAAATGATGATCATTCCTTTTTTATCAACGTAGTAGGAGGCTGGATTTATTATGTAAACTTGGAGGATGTCAATAGGATTTATAAAATTAGAACTGATGGCAGCGGCCGCGAAAAGATAAATGATGATGATTCCTGGTATATCAACGTAGTAGGAGACTGGATTTATTATGTAAACTCTGATGATGGCTATAGGATTTATAAAATTAGAACAGACGGCAGCAGGCGCGAAAAGATAAATGATGATGATTCCTTTTTTATCAACGTAGTAGGAGACTGGATTTATTATGCAAACTCTGATGATGGCGGAAGGATTAATAAAATTAAAACAGATGGCAGCAGCCGCGAAAGGATAAATGATGATAGTTCCTACCATATCAACGTAGTAGGAGACTGGATTTATTATGCAAACTCTGATGATGGCTGGAAGATTTATAAAATTAGAACAGATGGCAGCAGCCGCGAAAGGATAAATGATGATTATTCCTACCATATCAACGTAGTAGGAGACTGGATTTATTATGTAAACTTGGATGATGGCGGAAGGATTTATAAAATTAGAACAGATGGCAGCAGCCAGCAGCCAGCAGATTAGTAGATA
>JADBLP010000051.1:0-2122 GCA_014894375.1 Actinomycetota bacterium
GTTAAAATATTAATTTTACTTCTATTCATTTTAATAAACTGAAAATATATTAAAATCTTCTTTTAAAATAATACAGAGAGCAAATAGAATCACTTATAATTACTACATTTATCTTGCCCTATAATTCTTCTCCATCCACTTCCGATATTCTCCGCTTCTTACTCTATCTACCCAACTTTTATTGTCCATGTACCATTTGATTGTCATGTTTATACCTTCTTCAAAGTCAAACTTTTGTCTCCAGCTAAGCTTCTGCTTTATCTTATCACAATTTATGGCATATCTTCTATCATGTCCGGGTCTATCTTTTACAAAGGTAATTAATTTCTTGTAATAATCTTTGCCTTTCCCCTGCAACTGCCCTATCTTCTCGCAAAGAAAATTAACCAGCTTTATATTCTCCCATTCATTTTCTCCGCCTATATTATAGGTCTCGCCAGTTTTTCCACTATTTAATATCTCCCAAATTGCTGAACAATGATCTTCTACATATAACCAATCCCGCACATTTTTACCATCTCCATATACTGGTAAACCCTTCTCTTTTAAGATATTTAATATCATCAGGGGAATCAATTTCTCAGGAAACTGATAGGGACCATAGTTATTAGAACAATTAGAGATAGTAACAGGCAATCCATAGGTTTTATAATAAGCCCTCACTAAATGATCTGATGAAGCCTTAGAAGCGGAATAAGGACTGTTAGGTTTATAAGCAGTAGTTTCATAAAAATATCCTCCATCTTCAACTGAACCATAGACCTCATCGGTGCTAATATGATGAAATAAAATCTCCTCTTTCCCCATATTCCGCCAGCATTCCCGGGCAACCTCCAAAAGATTGAAAGTCCCCATTATATTAGTTTGCACAAACTCTTTTGGTCCGAAGATTGACCTATCCACATGAGACTCAGCAGCAAAATTAACTATGGTATCGATATCATATTTTTTAAATATTTCTTTAATCTTATCAAAATCACCAATGTCTACCCTCTCAAAGAAATAACTTTTCCCTCCATATTTATCATCTATCTTTGCTAAATTCTCTAAATTACCAGCATAAGTCAACTTATCTACATTGATAATCTTCCCTTCAAAAGAAGTATTCTTAAAAACATAATGGATAAAATTTGAACCGATAAAACCAGCCCCGCCAGTTACAAAAATATTTTTTAATTTTCTCTCCATTATAAATAAACCCCTTTGCCTGTCATTCCTGCCTTTGTTCTCACTTGGTTTGCCTTGATAAAATATTTAAAAAATCAGCCAGGGCCTCTTCCCAATCCCTAATTTTTAGATTAAATTCTTTTTTAATCTTATTTTTAGATAAAATTGAACGCTTAGGTCTCTTGGCCGCAGTAGGATAATCCTCTGTCTTAATATTTTTTATCTCTACCCTTCTATTGCCCCCTAGCAAATTCAAGCTCTTTGCTTTTTCGTAGATTACCCGGGCAAATCCATACCAATTAGTAACCCCTTCATTGGTGAAATGATAGATTCCGTAGCCAGAAGAATTATCCATAACTATCTTCAAAATAACTTCCCCCAAATCAAGAGTATAGGTCGGGGAGCCAAATTGGTCAGAGACCACTTTTATCTCTTCTTTTTCCTTAAATAGTTTTAACATAGTAGAGACGAAATTTTTTCCACCAATCCCATAAAGCCAGGCGGTTCTAATAATAAAATATTCTTCTAATATCTTTTTTATCTCTTCTTCACCGGCTAATTTGCTCTTACCATATATATTGATAGGATTAGTTTTATCATCTTCTCTGTAAGCAACGATACTCTCCTCTTGCTGGCCATCAAAGATATAATCAGTGGAGATATGAATTAATCTAATCTGCCTCTTTGCCGAAAATAAGGCAATATTCCTAACCCCATCTTTGTTTATCCTAAAGGCCTCATCTATTTCTTCTTCTGCCTTATCTACCTTGGTATATCCTGCACAATTGATTATCCATTTAATCTTCTTATCTTTTCCAAATTTCTCCAGCGCTTTATAATCACCAATATCGACTTCCTTATCACTGGCCACGTAAGACAAATTATTCGCTTTTAATAATCTTTCCACCTCTTGTCCCAACATTCCTTTATTTCCGATAAGCCAGATCATTTTTTA
>JADBLP010000043.1:0-2117 GCA_014894375.1 Actinomycetota bacterium
CTGAATTTATGCCTATATTCAATAAAACTCTTGCTGATGATGAATATCTTTATGTTGTCAACTATTACGGGCAATTGACAAAAAGGAAGGTTCTTGATTTAAAACGGCAATTCGTGCAAATCATACTCGACAACACTCAAGCCTTCTTTCAAAAGCCAGTGGCGGGTGTTGATACTATATATATCTGCAATAAATATTTCGGTGTTCCTGATGGCGCATACCTATTCACGGATACCAAGCTTGATGAAGAACTAGAGGTTGATGTATCAGGCGGTCGAATGACTCATATCTTGGGACGCTATGAGGGGACAGCATCAGATTACTATAGTTACTTTCTAAGGAATAACCAGTCTTTCAAGACAGAACCGCTGAAGTACATGTCAAGGCTTACGCACAACATCCTAGGTGCTATCGATTATGAGAGGGTACGCCACATTAGAAATGAAAACTATGCGTATCTGGAAAGGGAGTTTGGTGCACAGAACAAATTGAAACTGGTAGTTACTGATGGTGCTTTTGCATATCCGTTCTATATGGAGAATGGAATTGAAATTAGGAAGGTATTGGCGCAGAAGAAAATATACATTCCAATACTCTGGCCAAATGTTCTGACTGATACACCAGAAGGAAGTATTGAACATGACTATGCTAAAAATATACTGCCACTGCCGTGTGACCAAAGGTATGGAATCGAGGATATGGAATACATAGTAAGATACATGAAAAACGTATTTCTATTTTAGGAGGAAATAAAAATGAAGTATATATTTGTTGGAAATAGGACAAAGGGTTTTACTTGACTTAAAAAATTTGTACGAACCGGAAAAGGTAAAAAGTTTAGGGTTTATCTATGAAGGAGTACGAACCTGCCAAAGCAAAATTCCTGGGTTTTGTCTATGAGGGAATAGGAAGGACTAAATATTAATTAATATGAATACAGTTCAAAGAATTGCAAAAAATTCATTAGTTTTGCTTGCTTCTAATATAATTAGTAACATATTAGGCTTTTTTTATGTAATGTATATTGCTCGCTATTTAGGTGCAGAAGGATTTGGTATTTTATCCTTTGTCCTTGCTTTTACCGGAATCTTTAGCGTATTTAGTGATTTAGGGCTTAGCCCATTAACAGTAAGAGAAGTTGCTCGTGATAGATCATTAGTTGGGAAGTACCTTGGAAATATTACAGTAATAAAAATAATTTTGGTTATAATTACATTTGGATTGATAGCAATCACTATTAATCTTCTTGGTTACCCAAAACAAACTATTATAGTTGTTTACTTTCTTGCTTTATCCGTTATTTTTAGTTCTTTCTCAAATATATTCAATTCAATATTTCAAGCCTATGAGAAGATGGAATATCAATCTATTGAACAGATTTTGAGTAGTATATTAATGCTTTCTGGTGCCTTGTTTGCGATAAGTCACGGTTTCAGTGTTATTGGATTTGCTTTTATTTATTTTTTGGTAAGGGCAGTTGCTTTGGGATATAGTTTTGCAGTTTATACGTGGAAGTTTAGTTTGCCAAAGTTAGAGCTTGATTGGAGCTTTTGGAAGCCTACAATAAAAGAGGCTCTGCCATTTTTTCTATCAGCAGTTGTAGATATTATTGCTTTTAAAATTGATATAATCATGCTTTCAATGATGAAAGGTGATATGGTTGTTGGGTGGTATAGCGCTGCATATAGATTGATAGAGGCTTTAATGTTTATTCCTGCAACTTTTGCAGGTGCTATTTATCCCGTTCTTTCTAATTTTTATGTATCATCACAAGAATCTTTAAAGTTAATATATAAAAAATCTTTTAAATATTTATTTATTGTAGGTTTACCTATTGCAGTAGGAACGACAATTTTAGCTCACAAAATTATTTTATTTATTTATAAAAGTGGTTTTACTCATTCAATAATTGCACTGCAAATTCTTATTTGGACAATTCCAATTATTTTCTTGACTTATATGTTCGGAACAATGCTCGCATCAATAAATAAACAAGATTTAACCTTAAAAATACTTCTTCTTTCCATGTCGCTAAATGTAGTAATGAATCTAATACTCATTCCAAGATATAGTTACATAGGGGCATCTATCGCAACTGTGATTACAGAATTATTATC
>JADBLP010000021.1:0-2098 GCA_014894375.1 Actinomycetota bacterium
TCCACCTGGAAGCCTGTAAATATGGGTTAAGAGGTCTACCTAAGGAACAACTTCCTAAATTAGGTAAGGTGTTAAAGCAGAGAGGTCATTTAATTATCCCTATGATCGGTTTAGTGTATTTATTAGTAAGAGGATATAGTCCTCTTTTTTCCGCCTTCTGGGCAATTGTAATGAGTTTAGCCATAAGTATGGTAAAAGCTGAGACTCGTTTAAATTTTAAAAAATTATGTGAAACTTTTGAAGATGGAGCAAAGATGGCTTTAGGGGTGGCAGCAGCCTGTGCCTGTGCCGGAATGGTAGTAGGAGCAACAACCCTTACTGGCTTAGGATTAAAAATTGCCAATGGACTGGTGATTTTAGGTCATGGAAATTTAATGTTAACTCTTTTTTTTACTATGATTGCCTCTCTTATCCTGGGAATGGGGCTCCCTACCACTGCCAAATATGTAGTTTTATCTATTATGGCTGCACCCGCTTTGATCGATTTAGGGGTAAACCCTTTAGCTGCCCATCTTTTCATCCTTTATTTTGGAGTAATTGCCGATCTTACCCCCCCAGTTGCTTTAGCAGCATATGCGGGAGCAGGAATTTCTGGTGGTAATGCTATGAAGACCGGTTTTATTGCAATTAGATTAGCAGCTGCTGGATTTATGGTTCCTTATGTATTTGCCCTTGATCCGGGATTAATGTTTATAGGTGGTTCAATTGGCCATAATTTATTACTAATTGTAACCACATTGATCGGTGTATTAGCATTGGGGGCAGCATCTAGTGGATATCTACTAGATCATACTAAAATATATGAAAGAGTTATATTAATTATTAGTGCACTTGCTCTAATAAAACCTGGATTATTAACTGATGGAATAGGTATCATCTTATTAGTAGTGGTAATAATCTTACAAAAACTAAGGATATTATCTAAAGCTAAAGCTAAAGTAGCTTAATTTTATTAATTAAATGAAATAGTGGGCAAATTTGTTTTAAATTTTAAATTAATTAAAGAGTAATATATTCCTTTCCTTAAATTGCTAAATCGGTTGTCACCTTTATAGTTGGTGAAGCCGCTCCCGAGGGAAAAGTTATGGGAAGTGCCGGGGCTATTATTTCTCCGGGAGGAGAAGGGGGCGTTAAATATAAAAGAAAAGTATTACAGGATGCCGGTGTTCATATGATTGAAAAGTTAAGCGAAATAGCCGATACGGTATCAGGAATACTTTAAAAAAGGAGATTTTAGACATGAAAGTATCACTCAATTACGGGCATGACTCAATAGCTCTAGATATACCGGATGAAAATTATATTGGAACTTTGAGTCCCAAAGATATTAAAGAAATAGAAGATCCTATCAATGAAGTCAGAAGAGCTCTGGCTAATCCTATCGGAAGCAAAAAAATAAAAGAATTAGTCTCATCTCAAGATAAAGTAATTATCTTGGCCAGTGATATTAGCCGACCCTGCCCTTCTTATATTTTGTTACCGCCCATCCTTGGAGAACTAAATGAAGCTGGAATAAGAAATGATCAGATTACTATTATGTTTGGGTTGGGGGTACATCGAAAACATACCGAAGAAGAAAAAAAGAGACTGGTGGGAGAAGGGATTTACGATCAGGTAAAATGTATAGACCATGATATAGAAAATTGTGTGAAAATTGGTATCACTAAAAGAGGAAACAAGGTTTCTGTTTTTAAAGAAGTACTAAAATCTGATTTTATTATTGCAACCGGTAATTTGGAGTATCATTATTTTGCTGGTTTTAGTGGTGGCGCAAAGGCAGTTGCTCCGGGAATTTGTAGCAGGAGTACTATTACTAACAATCATAAATATTTTCTTGATTCCGGAGCCAAGGCCGGTAAGATCGAAGGCAATCCTATCAGAGAAGAAATTGAAGAGATCGGAGAAATGATTGGTATTGATTTTATGGTTAACGCTGTTCTGAACAGCCATAAAAAAGTAGTAAAAGTAGTAACTGGAGATGTTACCAGGGCTCATCGTGAGGGAGCTGAATATATAAACAACATATTTGGCGTGAAAATAGAAAACTTAGCAGATATAGTTATTGCTTCACCTGGTGGCTATCCTAAAGATATAGATT
>JADBLP010000013.1:0-20538 GCA_014894375.1 Actinomycetota bacterium
GTATTTATTAAAATTTTATTTAGACTAATATATTATTTTTATAATTATTAAATTCATTTTAAATTAATTATTATATTAATATAATAATTAATTTAATGTTTTATAAATACAGGCTTACATATAATAAAAATATATAAAAAATAAAACCGGCTATATTAGCCGCCTGCGCTAAATACTTTTTCTCGAGCATAAAGGTAGATCCAGACCATTATTCCTTAAAAAATCTCGTTCATTTAAAATCTTTTTTGAATCGCCGTCAAATACTACCTCTCCCTTGTTTAATATTATGCATCTGTCCGAAAGTTCATAAGCCAGATCAAGGTCATGAGTAGCAATAATGATGGTCTTGTCCATTTCTTGAATCAGCTCTATAAAGTTAGTCCTGTTTCTGGGGTCAAGATTGCTTGAAGGCTCATCTAAAATCAGTATTTCAGGATCATAAGACAGCACGGTAGCCAGGGTAACAAGTTTCTTTTCTCCAAAACTCAAGAAATGAGGAATCTCATCCTCTATATTCCCCAGATTTACTTTTCTTAAGCTGTCTTTTACAATTTCCTCTATATACTGCCTGTTTTTAGCCCGCCCGTCCTTCTTTTTATTTAAATAATTTATAAGTCCGAAGGATACATCATCAAAAACTTTTATTGAAAACAACTGGTCGTTTGGGTCCTGGAATACAAATCCTATTTTTTCCCTGATATCATAAATATTTTTTTCATTTAATTTCTTGCCATATATAAATATTTCACCCGACCGGCACTTTCCGTCCATAAGACCGGCAATATTCAGCATCAAAGTTGACTTTCCCGCACCATTGTGACCGATTATGGATAATTTTTCTCCCCTTCCGACAGAAAAATTTATGCCTTTTAACACTTCCTTGTAACTGCTAAAACCTCCATCCAGCCTTCTACTGGTAAGATACTTATAACATAGATCTTTAACTTCAATTATTTTTTGATTATTCATTTAAATTAAAATAAAAAAGTTTTTAAATTAAATACAACTTTAACACATATTATATAATACTGGCCATTTCAATAACTTTTATAGATGCCGGAGTCAGGATAAAGATTAAAAGCAGGGCAATGTTTAAACTTCCATTTGCGTTTTCCTTTTCCACAATATAAAAATTTCCATCAAAACCCCTGCTTTCCATAGACCTGTAAACATTTTCGGCCCTGTCTAATGACTTTATAAATAGGTTACCAATAACATGCGTGAGTCTCTTATTTACAGTATGATATGATTTTTGAAATACCCTGCTTTTTATGGCCTTCTGGCCGGTTCTGGATTCTTCTGTTATTAAAAATATATACCTGTACATTAAAAAAATTATTGAAACAATTACTTTTGGTAAATGTATTTTTCTAAGACCATGCAAAAGCTCTATTTCCTCCGTGGATACAAGAAGTGAAGCCAAAAGCAGTATTGAGAGAAAAGATTTTATAAGCACAGTTGCAAAGATAGCAAGACCATTATCAGTTACCGCTAAAGTAAATACCTTTAAATCGATCTTTGCTACAATTGCACCTTCATTTGCAAATGGAATAAAGATAGAGATAAAAAAAGGGTATAAAAATACTAAAGACACTCTCTTTACTAGCTGCTTAAAATCAGGCTTGAATAAGAACACAACAATAATGGTGGCTAGAAAATAAAAGGCAAATATTAAATAATTCCCTACCGCCACACTGACAATAAAAAAGATATTTACCAGGGTTATTATTAATTTGCTTCTAATGTTTAAAATATTGCTCAATAGAGTTAACCTCTTGTCTTATTTTTCAAAATTGTAAAAAAACTATTTCTTTTTGCCTGCTGCCTTATAGATCAGGTACACAACTCCAAAAACAGCCAGAATGATAAGTACACCGGACATTCCAGCCAGAGATGTCTGCCACAGCTCATTATCCACAGCACCAAAAACATAATCAGGAATCAGAAAAGCACTTTCCGGAACTACTTGTTCGGCTTTATCTATAAATCCAAGATTTTCAGCGACCTTTTCCAGCCCATCAGGAAAAGATGATGCAAAGACTGACACAAACATGGCAATTACCAGTGCTGCAATTATTCCTACCAATATAAATGTATAATCTCTTCTATCTATTATTAAAGGCTCCTTTCCCTGGTTAAAATAAGATCCGGCCTTATTTTATTTATAAAGGCAATCACTGCAACTGTAATTACCACCTCTCCAATCCCTATTATCATGTGGACTCCAACCATTGCCTTTAAAGTAATCCCCATAGCATAAGTGCCCGAAATTCCCAGTTCAAGTGCCGCAAAGAAAGAGGCAATTACCACTGAAAGCCATGAGGCCACAGCAACAGAAATTAAAAAGATAGTCCTTTTTTTTGATATTTTACCAATCAGCCAGTAAATTAGATAAGAACCGTAAACTCCAATAATAGCCATATTGAAGATATTAGCGCCTAGTGCTATTACACCTCCATCCATAAAGATAAATGCCTGTACGATCAGTACCACTGCTATAACTATGGCCCCTGCATTTGGTCCCAGTACTATTGCCGCAAGGGCTCCGCCCAGAAGATGTCCGGAAGTGCCTCCGAGTATGGGAAAGTTAATCATCTGAAGGGCAAATATCAATGCACTCATAACTCCCATCAGTGCAATAACTTTTGCTTTGAAATAACTCTTTACCTTATAGATTGCTGCAGCTAGCACGCCTGCAGAGACTACCGCGGTAGAAACTGCAGTTTTAAGATCAATAAATCCATCAGGTATGTGCATAACATTCCTCCATTAGCAGTGTTACTTAATATATAAAAAGTAACACGTTTTAAATAATAGAGCAAGCTTTTTAACTCATATTTAGATAAAAAAATGATGAAGACTTTTTACCAGCTTTTTACCAGATTTACCTTTTCGGTGAAATTTTTTTTCTTAATAAATTCTTTTATATTTTCTTCTTCTATTATAAACTCAGGAGCTATTTCACTTAAGGGAACCAGAACAAATTTCCTTTCCTCTATTCCAGGGTGGGGAACAGTAAAAAAATTCGATTCTATAACCATTTCTCCGTAATATAATAAATCTATATCTATAATTCTTGGACCATATCTTTTTTTAGACCTTTTTCTTCCAAAACCATACTCAATACCTTTTAAAAACCCCATCATTCCAAACGGACTTAATTCTCTGTCGACCTGAGCCTGCAATACAATATTATAAAAAGAATCCTGGTCTTTGAAGTACATCGGCTCTGTTTCATATATAGAAGATACTTTTATTATATTAATATTGGGACTTCTGCCAATTAAATCAACAGCCTTCCTTAAATTATTCTCTCTATTGCCCATATTGGAGCCAAGAGATAAAAAAACATCAACTTTGTTATTTTTAGATTTATCTTTTTCCTCTCTTTTACTATCAAGTACATATTCCACTCCAACTGATTCCAGATTCTCTTTTATAGGTGGGGAAGTTTTTTCTATTTTTACCGTCACTTTTTCTACCAGTGGTGACATTTCCATTATATCTTCAGCTATTGTCTGCGAAAAGGTTTCAAGAAGATTAAATTTATTGCTGCTATTTATCTTTTTTACAAACCTTATTACCTCAGAATAATTTATAGTATTTTTTAAATCATCACCATTTAAAAAGCTGTTTTTATTCAGCAAAATTTCAATATTAAAGCAAAAATTCTGGCCATCTTTCTTCTCGCTTTCTTTCACTCCATGATAGCCAAATAAATTAAGGTCTTTTATTATTATCCTGAACATCTTAAGATTGTATTAAAATCCGTTAGTAATTCTTTTAGCAACTTTTACCGCTCTTATAGTTTCTGCAACATCATGCACTCTTAAAATATTTACTCCATTTATAACTGAACAAATTGCCGCAGCAAGACTCCCTTCAAGTCTCTCTTCTGCCGGTAAATCCAGAATATTACCGATAAAAGACTTTCTGGATGCCCCAACCATTACCGGATACCCCAGCATTTTGAATTCATTAATTTTATTCAATATTTCCAGGTTATGCTCCAGTGTTTTCCCAAATCCTATACCGGGATCTATAATTATTTTCTCCGGTTTTATCCCTGAATTTATTGCCATATTAGTTCTATCTTCAAGGTAATCATAAATTTCATCTACCACATTCTCATACTCCGGATTTTTCTGCATATTTTCTGGAGTCCCTTTAATGTGCATAATAACTACTGAAACATCGCCTTCGGCGATAACTTTTACCATATTAGAATCCATAGAAAAGCCGCTGATATCATTTATAATATGTGCTCCGGCATCTATTGCCCTCCTGGCTACTTCAGACCTGTAAGTATCGGCAGATACCAGGATATCATAATTTTTACTGATATATTCTATTACAGGAATAATTCTTTCAACTTCTTCTTCAAGTCCTACGGGAAGTGAGTCGGGCCTGGTAGACATTCCACCCACGTCAATTATATGTGCTCCCTCTTTTACAATAGTTCCAGCTCTCCTGCAAGCTTTATCTTTTTCAAAATAATGTCCACCATCATAAAAAGAATCCGGTGTAACATTTAAAATGCCCATTATCAGTACATCTTCATTCAAGTTAAACTCTTTTTTACCTATTATTAACTTTCCCCTTTTTTTATTTTCATCCAGCTTATCTATAAAACATTCCAGATCCTTAGATAAGGCTTTTAAACCAAATGGCTGCTGCTTTATCTTACCGATTAAATTTCTTACACTTTTAACTGTACCCTGAATAATAACATCTGCCTTACCGCCGGTTTCCATAAGTGAATCCCTGGAAGTAACTACATCACCGCCTCTGGCAAGCATTTCCTGCTTTAATATATTTGCAGCTAATGGGTTAATACCCCTAATTTTCAGAGATATCGGAAATATTTTATCGACCATTATGCGTGACCCGGCAGCAGTAGCTCCGATTTTTTCAAACTCTTTTAAACCTTCCTGCCTGGTTTTAATGTTTAATGCTCTTATCTTGAACTTCATATTCTATTTATTTGGTTTGATAAGTGCCATCACTTCAGCTCTTGAAGCTGCATTTTCTCTAAATAAACCTCTCACCGCAGAAGTCACTGTCATGGTATTTGACTTCTTTACACCTCTCATGCTCATGCACAAATGTTCAGCTTCAACAATAACCAGGACACCTCTGGGCTTAATTTTTTTCATAATAGTATCCGCTACTATTGAAGTTAATCTCTCCTGTACTTGCAGCCTCTTGGCCACGATATCAAATACTCTCGTAAGCTTGCTAAGGCCAATAATTTTCCCGGTTTTATTGGGAATATAAGCTATATGGGCCTTCCCTACAAAAGGAACCAGGTGATGTTCGCATACAGAATAAAACGGAATATCCTTTACCAATATTATTTCATCATGGCTTTCATCAAACATAGGTCCTAGCTCTTCGGATGGATCTTCTCCAATCCCACTAAATATTTCTTCATACATCTCAGCAACCCTTTTTGGAGTTCCCTTGAGGCCCTCTCTGTTTATATCCTCCCCGATGCCTTTTAATATTAAAATTACTCCTTCTTCTATCATTTTTTTATCCACTGGTTAACTCCTGTTCCAAATTAATATTATAAATAATAACCATTTAAATCTGGTAAAAGAACCACGTCATGATCATTATTTTAAGCAATTTCTATATAATCCACTATCTTTAACAGATAGTGCGTTTAATTCCCATGATAATACCAAAAAGCTGGGTTGTAAAATGTTTGGTTATTTTTTAGATATTGGAATAGCTTACTTAAATAAAAGTTTATTTATTATTTATTACTTTTTACTGGTTGCTTTTACAACTTTCTTTTTTATAGTTTTTACTGTTGTGCTCTTAGTATTTAAAACTTCACTTTTTTCCTCCAGCTGCTCAACTCTCTTGCTTTTCTTGCTTTCTACTTTTGATAATACCTTTAGTATTTCTTCTCTTCCAAGAGTTTCTTTTATCATTAGCTCGTTGGCCAGATCAGCTAGATTCTTCTTATTTTTCAAAAGTATCTTTCTTGCCATCTCATAACTATCCATAATTACATCATGGACTTCTTCATCAATAGCAGAAGCTATCGCGTCACTATAATGAGGCCTTGAGGCAATTTCCTTTCCCAGGAATACTTCTTCTTCTTCACCTTTAAAAGTAATTGGACCCAATCTCTTGCTCATTCCATATTCCATAATCATTTTCCTGGTAATTTTAGTAGCCCTGTCCAGGTCATTTTGGGCACCTGAAGTTATATCGTTGAAATTCATTTCTTCGCTAACCCTACCCCCCAGAAGCTGTGTAACATTATCTATAAGCTCTTTTTTAGATTTTAAGAATCTGTCTTCCTCGGGCAGAGTAATTGTATAACCCAATGCTCTCCCCCGTGAAATGATAGATATTTTATGAACAGGATCAGTATGGGGAAGAACATATGAAAGTATTGCATGACCTGACTCATGATAGGCTATTATTCTCTTTTCTTCTTCTGATATGATTCTTGATTTTTTCTCAGGTCCAGCTATAACTCTTTCTACTGCTTCTTCTATCTCAAACATGGTTATTTTTTTCTTATTATGTCTTGCTGCCAGAAGAGACGCCTCATTGAAAAGGTTGGCCAGATCTGCACCTGTAAATCCAGGGGTTTGCTTGGCTATATTTTTTAAATTAATACCTTTATCCAGGGGCTTGCCTCTGGCATGTATCTTCAATATTTCCTCTCTACCCAGTAGATCCGGCCTATCCACAACTATTTGCCTATCAAACCTTCCAGGCCTGAGCAGGGCAGGATCCAGGATATCCGGTCTGTTTGTAGCCGCAATTAATATTACAGTGTTATCAATATCAAACCCATCCATTTCTACAAGCAGTTGATTTAAAGTCTGTTCTCTTTCATCATGACCTCCACCTAATCCGGCCCCCCTGTGTCTCCCAACTGCGTCAATTTCATCCATAAATACTATAGATGGTTGACTCGCCTTAGCCTGACTAAAGAGATCCCTGACTCTGGAAGCTCCCACACCAACAAACATCTCAACAAATTCAGAACCGCTAATGCTAAAGAATGGTACACCTGCTTCGCCTGCAACCGCTCTTGCCAGAAGCGTCTTCCCGGTTCCAGGAGGCCCGTATAATAGAACACCCTTGGGAATTTTTGCGCCCATAGACTTAAATTTACCTGGATTTTCCAAAAATTCTTCAATTTCTCTTAATTCTTCTACAGCTTCATCGACTCCTGCCACATCTTTAAAGGTAACTCTTTTTTTACCTTTACCTACCAATCTTGCTTTACTCTTTCCAAATTGAAGCACTTTAGAGCTTCCGCCCTGAAGCTGATTCATCATAAAGAAAATTAAACCAAACAATATAATAAAAGGTATGACACTTACTAAAATCTGAATCCATACAGATTGTTTCTGATTATCAACTTTAAAGGGTAAATCATTAGCCAGTAACAATTGCGTAACATCATAATCTCCTAAAAATGAAACTTTAAATTTAGTCCCATCTTTTAATTCACCCTCAATTATTTTATCCTCTCCTTTAATCACCATTGGTGTTGAAGTGCTTATTTTATCCTGATTTACTGCTTCAACAAATTCATTTAAATTAAACTCTGTAATTACAGTTGAACGAGAAAGAGGATTCCTGAAGATCAGGAACATAATAGCTATCACCAGTATTACTAATGCTATACTTTTAAATCCTCTACTATTAGGACCTTTATTATTTTTTAAATTCAAAACAACTCCTTATCAAATTAATTTTTCATCTACCTTCTTACTAGATAATAATATAATTACTGTTCATTTTCAATATACCCTAAAAAAGGGAAATTCCTGTATTTCTCTTCAAAATCAAGACCATATCCTACCACAAATTTATTAGGAATATCAAATCCTTTATATTTAACTTTATTTTCTGTTTTTCTTGGAACATCTTTATCTAAAAGTGCGCAGACTTCAATATTTTTTGGATTTCTTGCCTGTAAATTCTTTACCAGATAATTTAAAGTTCTCCCGGAATCAACTATATCCTCTATAATAATTACTTCTTTATTCTCTATGCTGAATTCTAAGTCTTTGGTTATTCTTACAATTCCGGAACTTACCTTAGAATTTCCATAGCTTGAAACAGCCATAAAATCAAAAGCAACCGGTATTTTGATCTCCCTGCAAATATCAGCAATAAAAATAAAAGAACCCCTTAAAACTGAGACTAAAACAGGATCCCTATCTTTATAATCCCTGGTGATTTCCTGTCCTAATTCCCTGACTCTCCTGCGCAGCTTCTTTTCATCTATAAGTACTTTTATTTTCATATTGTCATATATTAAGACTTTTTCACCATTAATTTTTTTAAACTTATATAATCCCATTAATTACCCCAATAAAAACACAATTTTATTAAATCATATATGAATTATTTTTAAAATAACTTTAAACGCAAAACTTCTTTAGTATCTTCAGTTATTCTCACCCGGTTATCAATCCTGTGCCTCCCCACCCATATTATTTTTTCCCTGTCTATAAATACAGGGACCAGTTTTCTCAAATGTATGGGAATCTTGCTATCAATAAAAAAATCCTGTAGTTTTTTCTCTTTCTGCATACCGAGAGGATAAAATTTATCCCCCCTCTTCCAGATTCTTACTTTTATTGGAGGTTTAATTTTTGCATAATCCAGAAAAGCCTCGGTATTTTTAACTTCATTAAATTTTATTTTATCCTTACTTATTTTTAATAACTCTGAAGACAGTTCCAGATTAAAATCCTTTAGCTTAATTTTTGTTCCAACTTTTATCTCTTTCCCGCTCTTCTCTGTGTCTACTTTTCCATTACTTTTAAGAAACTGCCTGAACTCACCTGGTAGAAGCCTGATATAATCAACATTCACAAAATAAATATAGCTGCCTATTTTAAAAACCCTTATTTTCTCTTCTGGCTGGATGACCTTGCTTTCTCCTCCTGAACTACAGATCCCCAAAATATCATCTATATTGTTAAAGCTTATATTTTCTAGAGTACCATTTATCATCTCTATTGCCGCTAGTACAATTCTTCTCTGCACAGCCATGGCTTCTCCTTTAATTTTCAATACAGGGATTTTAATCAAGACAGCATATTTACCGATTTCATTTTTTTCAATAGAAGCTATCTCAGCCAGTTTAACTACCGAGTACTCTCTTAAAAATTCATCTTCATCCTTCAATATATTCATGGATCTCAATACATTAGATTTGAAAGATTCCAGGAAATGTTTACTTATAAACGGAATGAGAATATTCCTTACCCTGTTTCTTAAATATATATTCTCAATATTGGTCCTGTCCACACAATAAGATATTTTCTTATTATCTAAATAAGCAATAATATCTTTTCTGAAGATATCAATAAGTGGCCTTATGAATTTCCCGCTGACAGGTTTTATACCGGAAAGACCCCTTGCCCCCGCACCCCTCACAAGGTGCATAAGAAAAGTTTCTATATTATCATCGGCATTATGACCGGTAGCAATCCTTTCTATATTGTTTTCTTTAGAAATTTCCAGTAATTTTTCCATTCTTAGTTTTCTTGCTCCTTCCTGGAAAGAAAACTTATTTGACCTGCACCACCTCGCCACATCTATTTTTTGCCTGAATAATTCAATGTCCAATTCTCTGCATAATTTTTCTACAAACAAAGCATCTTTTGTAGATTCCCCATTTCTTGTCATATGGTCCAGACAGAAGCCGAGAAGTGTTAAGTTCAAAACCGGCCGCATTAGGTATAGCAAATGTGTTAAAAACGTAGAATCAGGTCCACCTGAGATAGAAATTAATATCCTATCCCCACTTTTCATCATACTGTAGGATTCTATAGTTTTTAAAGCTTTGATTATAATTTTATCTCTGGCAAACTTGCAGCTATATATTTCTTTCATTTTAGAGCCTATGCTGCTTCTAAGAATTAATTATTCGGCAGCTACAAAATTTATCCTGGTTATATTATTTGCTTTACCGATTCTTTCATCAATATCAATCACAACTGCATTAATCATATAATCATCTTCTGCCACTGTAAATTTCTGAGGCATTACCTTTAAAAATCTTTCAATTATATTTTCTTTCTTTACTCCGATAACTGAATCCCCTGGCCCTACCATACCCACATCGGTGATGTACGCGGTTCCGCCAGGGAGTATTCTCTCATCAGCAGTTTGAACATGAGTATGTGTACCAACCATCGCGCTTACCCTGCCATCAAGATACCATCCCATAGCAACTTTTTCAGAAGTAACCTCAGCATGAAAATCTACAACTATTATTAGAGTCTCTCCTTTTATATGTTCCAAAATTCTATCCATACACCTGAAAGGGCAGTCCAGATATTCTAAAAAGACTCTTCCGCAAATATTTATTACAGCAATTTTATTATTTCTTTTATCAGACATAATATAATATCCATTTCCGGGAGTCCCGGGGGGATAATTTGCCGGTTTTAGTAGCCGGGGCTGCTGATCGATATAATCATATATTTCTTTCTTCTTGTAAATGTGATTTCCTGAGGTTAAAACATCTATTCCCATATTAAATAATGTCTTGCAAATCTCCGGAGTAATTCCTATTCCTCCTGCCGCATTTTCTCCATTGGCAATAACAACATCTATATTATTTTCCTCTATAATTGCAGGTAGTTCCTTTTTTAAGACTTCTCTTCCAGGCTTTCCAAAAACATCTCCTAAAAATAATACTTTCAACTTGTACCTTTCTGGTTCTAATTTTTATAAATTATATCTTCAGGCTTAATTTCTTACCCTATAACCTTTCTAATTCCAAAATACTATCTTCCAGCTTTTATCTTCTTCTCTTACAAGAGATACTTCGATGTCTTTAAATACCTTTTCTTCTCTGTCATAAAAATCGGTCAAATCCATCCCCACCACAGCTATATTGTTTTTAATTTCAACCCAATTTTTATTTATAGAGACAATATCTGTAACATCTTTAAATTCGTTAGAAAAATCTTCTAAGCTTTTTTGGGATTTATCTCTACTACTTATATACCAATATGCCTCCTCATAATCTTTATCTATAAGCAAATTAAAAAATACATCTACAATTTTAACTACCTCATCCTTTTCACCTTCATCTGAAAATTTCTCTTTAAAGAAGCTTTTTATATTAGAAGAGATAGTGCACGCAGAAAAATTAATGCATAAAAAAAGGATTAATACCAGTAAAAAGCTCCTGACCAGTAAAGTTATACATTTATGATTTTTAAAAGAAATATTTTTCATTCTATACTTAATTACAAAACAAGTTTTAAAAATATATGTAAATTATAATTTAAAATCAATATTAATAAAAATACCCTGCAAATAAAAAGACCTGTCTTATAACCAGTTGAAAAACATTAAAGAAATATCAGACCACAGGATTTATGGAATAGTCTTAAAATTTGGTTGCGGGGATAGGATTTGAACCTATGACCTTCGGGTTATGAGCCCGACGAGCTACCAAGCTGCTCCACCCCGCGTTGTTTTAGAAAATTTGCAATTAACTTTCTTACTGCAGAACCCTATTATAATGATTTTTCATTTTTTTTCAAACAGTACTTTTTGCGTGTCCTTTTTACGTGTCTTTTGCGTGAATCAACAGGACAGTATCGCTCATCATTAATTTTTATCTAACAAAAACCTCCAAGACCGGAAAAGATGAAAATTTAAATATTGGTTAAAAAAGATGATTTACAGGGTGGTGATTAAAAAAACCCGGTAATATATTTAATATAAATCCCAATATTGGAAATAGTAAGTGCAATTAGTGTAGCAGGTACTGCAAGTTTCAACCACTTTGCCCATCCTATTGATTGACCTCTTTTCTCCATTGTAGCATATGCTACCACATTCGCCGAAGCTCCTATTGGAGTAAAATTGCCTCCTATATCCGTACCTAATGAGGTTGCCCAGACCATTATTGATAGTGCCGGAACCCCTGCAAACTTCACAATATTTTGCAGTATGTATGCCATAGAAAGAGCAAACGGTACATTATCTATAACTCCACTGGCAATACCGGAGCCCCACAGCAGCGTACTTAAAAGTCCCATATGATTGCCCTTAAAAAGATCGATAATAGAGCCTGAGATTATCTTTATAATCCCGGTATGTTCCAGTGCACCTACTACCATAAATAATCCCATAAAGAATAATAATACTCCATAATCTACTTTTAATAGGATTTTTTCCGATCTCTTACCCAGAATAATCAGCATAATAAAAGCAGGTATCATAGCAGCAAGAGGAACTTTAAGTGAAATGTGAAGATATTCTTCTATATAATTGTGGGTAATTAAAAAGAAAATTGCCGTTCCAAATGCAGCCAGTGCTACTTTAAACTGTTTCATATCTTCTATTGCTCCGGCTGGATCCATCTCTTCAAACTCTTTCTTGGGTATCTCCTCAGAAGAAGCAATTGATTTCCGGCTTACTAAATAACAATACAGCAGAGTAACCGCTCCAGCCAGTATAGAAATAGGGGCATTATGAATTATAAAATCATTAAAATAAAAACCAAGTTTCAAACCCAGAATTACGTTAGGTGGATCACCAACCATAGTCGCAGCTCCTCCGATATTAGCCAGAATTACCTCTGTGATTATTAGAGGAGTTGCATTCATTTTCAATATTTTGCATATCTCGTAGGTTAGGGTAGCAAAAAAAAGCATTACAGTAACACTATCCATAAAAGCTGCAAGTATCGCTGTTATTATAGGGAAAAAAATGAATATTTTCCTGGGAGAATATTTTAACCACCTGGCAAGTACAAGAGCTAAAAATGTAAAAAAGCCCGCATCCGATAAAGCTGCGACTATAATAAACATACCAAACAAGAGGCCTATGGTTTCCCAGTTAATAAATCCTACAGCCTCGTTTATATTAAAAACACCAAATAAAATCAGCAGCAAAGTACCGGCAAATGCAACTACGGTTCTATTTACTTTTTCCGTTGCTATGACTATATAAGTCAGCACAAAAATTACTACTGCAATTAAAGCTGGATTCAATTTCTTTCCCTTATATTTCTATCTTTTGGTAAACAAAAATCAGTAAAATCCTACCACCTAAATTTTAAAAAAACAAATATTACTAAAAAGCATTATAAGATACTACAGGTTTTCTTATAAGGTTAAGTTTTTTGGATTATTGTTTTTAGTGTTTTATATTTACCTACGTTTCAATGATCAAAATACGGTCTCTCTGATTATGATCCTTCTCTACTATTATTGCCTTCGGGCTGATGATATCTTCTGACATTTCTTTTAAGGGGATACTTACTTTAGGATCAATTTCAAATAAAATATAGCATAAGTCAGAGGACAGGTAGGACTTGATTTTGGTAAGAATTTTTTCATATACCTCCAGGCCGGTCTTACCTGCCAGAAGAGCGGATTTTGGCTCATACTCTTTTACTTCCCGGGGCAGATTTTTATAATCTTCTTCAGAAATGTATGGGGGATTTGAAATTACAATGTTAATTTTTTTTTCGTACTGTTTAAAAAAATCAGAAGACTCCTCCGGCAGCAGATCGCATTCGATAAATCTTATATTTTCAAATTTAGCGCTATCAAGAATGCTTTTGGCATTTTTTTCTGCTATTTCCAGTACATCAGGATTATTATCAGTTGCTATTACCCGCCAGAATGCATCTGATACTCCTAATTCATCGGAAATCTCATAAGCAATGCTTATAGCAATAGCGCCACTTCCAGTACCAATCTCTAAAATATTGATTTTCCCCATTCCCAGATTACTTTTTAAAAGTTGAAATGCCCTCTCCACTATAAGTTCGGTTTCAGGCCTGGGTATAAGTACACCACTGTCTACATATAATTTTATTTTTCTAAAATATGCTTCTTTTAAAATATATTGGATAGGAACATGTTCAAGTCTTTTAAGGATATATTTCTTGTATATTCCCAGTTCTTGCTGGTTTAAGATGCGGTTATAATTTAAATATAAGTTGATTCTGTTTAGATTAAGGGCTGAACTAAGCAATAATTCTGCAGATAATCTGGGCTGGGGAATATTTTTGTTTTTAAAATAATTTATAGCCCAGTCTAAAATACTTTTTACATTCCAGGTTTGCAAATAAACTAAGCCCCTATCTTTTCTATTTTCTTTTCATTATCCGCACTTTTTAATGGATCTATCAACCGGTCGAGATCACCTTCCAGGATTTCATCAAGTTTGTATAAAGTCAAATTTATCCTGTGGTCAGTCACTCTGCCCTGCGGATAATTATAGGTTCTTATTCTTTCGCTTCTGTCCCCTGTCCCGATCTGCATTCTTCTTCTTTCTGTTTGCTCGCTCATCTGCTTCTGTTCCTCTGCTTCTTTAAGCCTGGCTCTTAGAATTTTTAAAGCCCTTTCCTTATTCTGTAACTGTGATTTTTCATCCTGACAGGTTACTACCATACCGGTAGGAACATGGGTTACCCTTACTGCTGAATCTGTAGTATTTACAGACTGCCCTCCGGGTCCACTTGAGCGGAAAACATCTATTCTTAAATCAGATTGGTCTATTTCAACATCCACTTCCTCAACTTCAGAAAGTACAGCGACTGTGGCAGTAGAGGTATGGATTCTTCCCTGAGATTCAGTAGTGGGAACCCTTTGAACCCTGTGTACTCCGGATTCATACTTCATCGTTCCGTAGGCTCCCTCTCCACCAATCTCAAATATGATTTCTTTAAATCCACCGATACCCAGACCGCTGGAACTGAGCACAGAATATTTCCATTTCCTGCTTTCTGCATATCTGGTATATAACCTATAAAGAACCTCTGCGAACAACGCTGCCTCGTCTCCACCAGCACCGGCTCTTATTTCAACTATAGCATTTTTCTTATCATTAGGGTCTTTTGGAGTTAGAAGTAACTTTATTTCTTTCTCAAGCTTTTGCTTTTTGTCATTATTTTCCTTAAGTTCGTCCTTAAGAAAACTTTTCATTTCCTCTTCTTTTTCTATCTCGAGCATCTCTTCTGCCTCTTTAACGGAAGAAAGAACTTCCCTGTATTTTCTGGCAATAGTCACAATCTCTTCAATTTCAGCTATTCTTTTCCCGTATTCCTTTAATTTTTCATGATTGGAAGAAACCTCCGGACTTGAGAGTTTTTCCGCTAGTTTTATATAATTATCTTCATATAATTTTAATTTATCCAATAATGCTGTCATATTTAACCTGCCTTCAGCGCTTTCTCTGCTTCAATAACCTTTTTAAAAGAACTTATAGCTACCTCTATCTGGTCATTATCGGGTTCTTTGGTGGTAATCTTTTGGAGTAAAAGCCCAGGGTAAAAAAGTATATTTACCACTTTATATTTGCTGAATTTACCCGCAAGCCTTATAAGCTCGTATGAAATACCTGCAATTACCGGTATTAGAAGTATCCTCGAGATAATCCGCCAAATCATTGGTTGCTTTCCCAGAAGGGCAAAAATCAATAAAGCTACTATCATCACAATAAGCAAAAAGCTGGTCCCACATCTTACATGCATTGTACTATATTTCCTGACATTTTCAGGTTTTAGTTCTTCATCATTTTCATAAGCCTGAATAGTTTTATGCTCTGCTCCATGATATTGGAAAACTCTCTTTATATCTTTAATCTGCGAGACTAATAAAATGTATGCAAAGAAAAATCCAATTCTAATTAATCCTTCAAGAAGATTGTAAACTATAGCATTTGGGAAAAATTCAGAAAAACTTCTGCCGATAATTGTGGGAAGTATAAAAAAAACACCTACCGCAAATACCACCGCAATTATTACAGATATTGTCATTTCCCTTTTGGAGAATTTTATCTCTTCTTCCGTGGCTTCATTGATAGAATAGCTTAAAGCTTTAAAACCTAATGTCATACTTTCAATAAGTGCTATTATTCCCCGTATAAACATAAAGCCCAGTACTTTATTTTTATTGGTTAAGGAAACATCATTAAAAAGTTTTGTATATATGGTCTTATCAGGCTTTCTTACTGCCAGAGCCCAGAAGTGCTTGCTGCGCATCATAACACCTTCAATAACTGCCTGACCCCCCACCTGATACCTTTCATTAGCCTCAGACATCAAAATCACTCGCTTTAGGAGGATTTTCGCACTTAAATTTGCCTTCCGGACAGGGGCCTCTCAGACAATTTGGACCAGCTTCTTCAAAAACTACCGGAGCAACCTTCCTGACCAGTTTCAGCATCTCTTTTGCCAGTTTCCTGATCTCCCATTGCGCCCTGTTACAGCATCTTACTGTAAAAAAATGTAAAAGCTCCCTGCCATCCATAGTTACAATTATTTTTGTTTCTGATGCGTTGGGTAAAATATACCTTGCGTCTTCAGCTTCAACCCCGCTATCCAGCAACTCTTTATAGAGGTTGTGTATATTTGAAATCAAACTATCAAACTTTTTTTTGGAATCTTTATCCTTTTCTATAGAAGGTGGGGTAACATATTCAAAATTATCCTTAAATTTCACATACCTTTGAGACTGCTGATTATATGAAGCAATTCTGTGCCTTACCAGCTGGTGGGTTAAAGCTCTTGATACACCTTCTATAGCAAATGTAAAATTTATATGTTCTGTAGTGCTATGATGACCACTTTTTATTACAAATCTGACTAATTTTTCGACATCTTCATTACCAAGTTTATCCATAAGCTCATCTACGCCAACAGGTGAGTAACACAGCCTGGCAGCTACTGCTACCATTTTTTCTGGTTCCAGGGTGTATTTAATTAAATTTACTTTCATTTAAGTGCCCTTCTTTATTTTTTGGATTTTACAAGTCTCTTTTTAAATCTTTCCACCCTTCCGCCAGAGTCAACAAGCTTTTGCTTGCCAGTATAAAAAGGATGACAATTTGAGCACATCTCAACTTTTATCTCTTTTTTCGTTGATCTGGTTTTAAAAGTATTGCCGCAAGAACATGTAATCGTGCAATCAAAATATCCCGGATGTATTCCTTTTTTCATATTATTAAATCCTTACTTCCTTACTAATATTTACTTATTATTATGCATCTTAATTATTTCAAATCCTAAATACTAACATAAATATTACCAGCCGTAAATATAATCAGGCAAAAATGGCCAAAAAATAAAGAGTTAAAAAATATTATAAAAATCTATATTTAATGTGTAATTAGATTTTTATTGATTTAGAAATATTATATTCTATACCTTTCTTTCTTTATCAAAACTGGCTTTGATGGCTCTAAGAAAATCATCGTTGGACTTTGTATTCCTAATGTAGTCTATTAACTGCTCCAATGCTACTTCAGGCTCTTTTTCATAGATTAATCTTCGAAGTTTCCATACTGTGCCTGCTTCTTCTTTTTCCATAAGTAATTCTTCTTTTCTGGTCCCGGATCTGGTTATATCGATTGCGGGAAAAATTCTTTTATCTGCCAGATGCCGGTCAAGGTTGAGTTCCATATTTCCGGTACCCTTAAATTCCTCAAATATAACATCGTCCATTCTGCTTCCGGTTTCAATCAATGCAGTAGCAAGTATGGTAAGACTTCCGCCACCTTCAATATTCCTGGCTGCACCAAAGAATCTTTTTGGTGGGAATAAGGCAGAAGAATCCACTCCACCGGATAAAACTCTGCCGCTGGCAGGGATTGACAGATTATATGCTCTGGCAAGACGGGTTATACTGTCCAGAAGTATTAGAACATCTTTACCATGTTCAACCAGTCTTTTTGCCCGCTGAAGCACCAGCTCTGCAACCTGGATATGACTATCTGATGGTTGATCAAATGTTGAGCTTATTACTTCTCCCTTTACGGATCTTTCCATATCAGTTACTTCTTCAGGCCTTTCATCAATCAATAAAACTATAATATATATTTCAGGATTATTAGTAGAAATACTATTTGCGAGATCTTTTAGTATAGTTGTTTTACCCGCTTTTGGGGGAGATACAATAAGACCTCTTTGACCCTTTCCTATGGGAGCAATCAAGTCTATTATTCTTGGAGTAATATTATCTGACTCCTTTGTCTCTAATTTTAACCGCTCCATAGGATATACAGGAGTTAATTTTTCAAATGGTATCCTGCTCCGTATGAACTCCGGGTCCTCTCCATTTACTTTTTCTATTCTAAGCAGTGCATTGTACTTTTCACTTTCTTTTGGCGGCCGCACCTGACCATATACTTCATCTCCCTGCCTTAAGCGAAACCTTCTTATCTGAGATTGAGAAACATATATATCATGCGAACCAACAAGGTATCCAGACGTCCTCAGGAAACCATAGCCATCAGCTAATATATCAAGTATCCCTTTCATTCTTTCCTTATATAACTCGAATTCTGGCTTTTTTACGGCTTCCATTTTTTCCTTTTCTTTTTCTTCTGTTATTCCTGCTTCCGCAATAGTTTCTTTTTCGGCTTCCTCTTTTTCTTTCTCTGTAACTTCAACATCTCCTTTAGCTATAGCTCTGTCTTTCAATAAAGATTCCATACTGTCATCAGGTACTTCTTCCAATATCTTTTCTACCAGTTCATCTTTCTTTAACTTAGAAATTCCCTGAATATCTAATTGCCTGGCAATAACTTTCAGGTCAGCTAAAACTCTCCCATCGAGAAATTCCCTACTTAATTCTTTCAACTCAGTCATTAACACATACTCCTTTCATACCTGGGATCTTTTTATTCAAATTTTCACCTCTTATGATAATTTCTTTTTATGGTCTATTTAAAACTCCAAAATGGTTCAAATAACAATTGATTATGTTTAAAAATTATTATTTTAAAGTTTCTGGAATTAATTATTAATCTCTTACAACTTTTAAATATATTTTAAAAAGGATTTTAATTATTCGCTTAGGCCAATAGACTGCTTTAAAAAAATATATATATGCTTATAAACCAATATTTTTAGAAATTTAAGACATGATTATTTTGAAGAAACCCCTATTACAAATGTAATTATTAATACAAAATGAAATTTTCTAATATAATATATAGACTAATTAAAAAAAAATCAAGTAGAAATTTTTCGTTATGAAATTTTTGGTATTCAAGTCAGTTCAATGGTTCTAACTAAAATTATTATTTTTGTAAAAGATTTTTTTAAAGAGGGGGGAGGAATTTTAAAATTAAAATCCCTCCCCTAAAAAAATGCATGGCACTTTAAACTTTCGGTAATTTACTTAATGCCTCTTCTATCTTTTCTTTCGGATACTCATAGTCTACCAATTTACCTGATAAATATGCATCATAAGCAGCCATATCCACATGCCCATGTCCGCTATGGGCTATAAGAATGGTTTTTGCTTCCCCCGACTCCTTACATTTTAAAGCTTCATCAATAGCTACCCTGATACAATGATTTGTCTCCGGAGCACTGATAATACCCTCGGTACGAGCAAAGATCACTCCAGCCTCAAATGTAGGAATTTGAGGTACCGCTGTTGCTTCAACAAGTCCCAGATCAGCCAGGTGAGAGATAATTGGTGCCATTCCATGATAGCGAAGGCCACCAGCATGAATGGGAGCCGGGATAAAATCATGTCCCAGGGTATACATCTTAATAATTGGTGCAAGTTTTGCCGTATCGCCATAATCATAAGCATAGGGCCCCCTGGTCATAGTTGGAGCTGCTGTTGATTCTACATTGATTATTCGTAGATTTGGTTTTGTCCCATCGATTTTATCCTTGACAAAAGGCAGGAAAAGGCCCGCAAAGTTTGATCCGCCGCCAACACAACCTACGATAATGTCCGGATAAGCATCTGCCTTTTCCATCAACTTCTTTGCCTCCAACCCATTTACGGTTTGATGCAGAAGAACATGATTGAGTACACTGCCAAGGGAATAATGGGTATCATCACGGGACATAGCATCTTCTACAGCTTCACTAATAGCCAATCCCAGACTTCCCGGACAATCGGGGTCTTTTGCCAGCATATCCCGTCCTACTTTGGTGTCCTTGCTGGGACTGGGTACACACTCGGCTCCCCATGTTTCCATCATTATCCGACGATAGGGCTTCTGTTTATAACTGATAGCTACCATATAGACTTTGATTTTAACACCAAAGCATGCACCTGCAAAAGATAGCGCGCTTCCCCACTGTCCGGCTCCGGTCTCGGTAGCTATACGGTTGATACCTTCTTTCTTACTATAATAAGCCTGAGCAACAGCTGTATTAGGTTTATGACTTCCGGGAGGGCTTGAACCTTCATATTTGTAGAAAATCTTAGCCGGTGTATCCAGAGCCTTCTCTAATCTGTGTGCCCGAAACAAAGTAGTTGGTCTCCATAATTTATAAATATCTCTTACCTCCTCAGGAATATCAATCCAACGCTCAGTACTAACCTCCTGCTTTATTAACTCCATGGGAAATAGTGGAGCCAGGTCATCAGGAGTTAGAGGTTGCTTTGTAACTGGATGCAAAGGTGGTAGAAGAGGCTTGGGTAAATCTGCCTGGATATTATACCATTGCCTTGGTATCTCCTCCTCATCCAATACAAACTTCGTTCTTTTTTCCATTTTATTCTCCTTTCTTTTTTTATAAATAAAAAAACC
>JADBLP010000013.1:20638-34522 GCA_014894375.1 Actinomycetota bacterium
TTTATAATTATAGGGCTTCTTACTTCTTTTTTTAAAGCCATTTTACCAAGCAATGTTTTACTTTCTGCAAAATCACTTACTATGCTTTTTAAATCCAGCCTTAGAAGAGGAAAAAGAGGATCATTTTTCTTTAAATAAAATCCATTTTTTATGAGAAATTTAAATGGAATAAGCGGGCTGTTCTCATATTCCTCTTCCTCTATATCATCATTTAATCTCTTGCTAATAGACTCTATTGATTTCACCTTATCTTTTATCAAATCCTTTTCAATCTCTATTAGCAGCCTTTTTGCCACATTCATACCTCTATATTCAGAAATTACATAAATACAGCCTAAAAAAATACTCTCAAAATCAGGAGGAAAAACATTAAAATTTCTTAGCCTGGGGAAAAGATAGTAATTTCCCGCTAAAATAATTCCGACACACTTCCCGCCGATAAAAGCAGCTTTGATTCTCCCTCCATGTTCTTTAAACGAAATAATTTTTTTTCTTTCGCTTTTCCTGGTGCTTCCTTCAAACAGCTTACCCTTGAGGAAACCACTTAACTCACGGATACTTTGAACTTTAGATAATTCTTTTAAAAAATTGGCCTTTTCACAATCAAACCAATAGCTGCATTCAATACATTTAAATTCTATTTTCCCCAGTTGTTCGCAAGAAAGATCCTTTATTGTTAAATTCAGATCCATAGCTATAGAAAAAAATATAAAATCTTATATTGCGATAATTATAGCACTATAAAGAATTGTTTAAACTTTTAAAAACTTTTTTGAACTTTTAGAGTTTTTAATATATATTACTTATTTACAAACAATAAGAGCATAAAAACCCTGGCAGGACTGATTTTTTATGAGTAAAAAAATTACATTTGATTACTGGCAACATTTATATTCAAATAGAACTGAAAATATGTTCTCTTCTGAGATAAGGGATTTGCTTTCACTTTCTGCAAGACCGGATATCATCTCTTTTGCCGGGGGACTGCCTGAAGTGAGAGCTCTAAATTTTCAAAAATTAGAGAGGTATATTAAAAGAATCCTAAAAGCAGATGGGGATATAAGTCTGCAATATGGCGGTTCTGATGGTTATTATCCGCTTAGAACTAAATTAATAGAAGTGATGAAATTGGAGGGTCTGGATGTAGTAGAAGAAGATATAATCACCACCACAGGCGGGCAGCAAGCCCTCGATCTACTTGCTAAAGTTTTTATCAACCCTGGTGATACTATTATTGTAGAGTCACCTGCCTATACCGGCGCACTAAACTCATTTAGCTCTTATGAAGCAAAAATAATTGAAATACCTGTCGATGACAATGGGATTGATATTTCCAGTTTAGAGGAAAGTTTAAAAGAACAGGCAAAGAAAAAAGTTCAGGTAAAATTTATATATTTAGTACCCAATTTTTCTAACCCTTCCGGAAGAACCTTAAGTCTTCACCGCAGAAAAAAGATACTGGAACTTGCAAAAAAATACAGAACTATAATACTGGAAGATAATCCTTATGGAATGCTTAGATATGAAGGCAAGCCTCTCCCTACAATAAAGGAACTTGACACTAAAGGCGACAACCAGAATGTTATTTACCTGAGCACACTTTCAAAACTTTTTGCTCCCGGCTTTAGAATAGGATGGATTGTGGCTCCGCATCCTATACTGGAGAAAATAATCCTGGGTATCCAGTCTACAATTCTTTGTGTGAGCACTTTTACACAGAGAATTGCCTATGAATATTTCTCAGATCCGTCATGGCTTGATAATATAGAGCAGTTCATAAGCATATATTCCAAGAGAAGAGATGTCATGATAAAAACCCTGGAAGATAATTTTCCTCAAGGCGCCAGCTGGTCAAAACCTAAAGGAGGTTTTTTCATATGGTTAAAACTTCCCGGCTATCTGAATACCAAAGAAATTCTGGCAGATGCTGTGAGAAATAAGGTGGCTTATGTTCCGGGCAGCGGTTTTTACGCAGATGACAGAGGGCTAAATGAAGCAAGACTTGCCTTTTGCACGGAAAATACCGAAAGAATAGAAAAAGGTATTAAAATTTTATCCAGGATAGTAAAAGAGAAAATTAAATTATACAAAAGTTTTAAATAAAAATATCAATTTAATAAAAGAGTGATAAAAATGAAAAAAAATATTGCTGTACTTATGGGAGGAAGATCTCTTGAAAGAGAAATTTCCATAAAAAGCGGCCAGAGAGTTTCAAATGCACTTAAGAAACTGGGCCATAATGTCATAAAGTTAGATATAGACGAATCTATAGTAGATAACTTGAATTCAGAAAAAATAGACCTTGCCTATATTGCGCTTCACGGAAAAGACGGGGAAGACGGTACTATCCAGGAAATTTTAGAAGTGCTGAATATTCCTTATACCGGTCCGGGTGTTTATCCTAATGTTTTAAGTTTCGATAAAATAATTTCAAAACAGATATTTATAAGTCTTGGCATACCCACTCCGCCCTTTTACTTTTTAAATGCAAGTTCATTCAGGGAATTGGGTTCATCAAAGCTGCTGCCTTTCATAGTGAAAAAAATAGGTCTGCCGCTTGTAGTAAAACCATCCGCCCAGGGATCCGCACTCGGAATAAAATTGGTAAATAAAGCCGAAGATTTACCCGATGCTATAATTTCCGCTCTTGGTTATAGTAAAAAAGTAATACTGGAAAAATTTATTGACGGGATAGAACTCGCAGTAAGCATTATTGGAAAAGAAAAACCAAAGGTACTCCCAATCGTAGAAATAGTACCAAAAAAGAAATTTTTTGATTTTGAATCAAGGTCTAAAATTGGAGAAACAGATTACTTTGTTCCAGCCAGAATCTCCTCTTCTTTAAATGAAAAAGTGGAAGAGGTAGCCATTGCAGTTCATAATTCTCTTAAATGCACAAAACTATCCAGGGTTGATATCATGCTGGATAAAAAAAAGAAAATTCCTTACGTCCTGGAACTAAATACTTCTCCCGGCATGACTGACACGAGCCTTCTTCCAATGGCGGCAGAAGAAGCGGGTATATCTTTCGAGGAGCTGGTAGATAAGATTATAAAGATGTCTTTAAGTGACTGATTAACTAAACCTCTGATCTCATTAATGCCAGGACAGATGAAAAGATGATATGAAGCAGCTAAGCTGCTCTTTAACTTTGATGTAATGATAAAGATAAATATTTTGACAGAAATAATCTGCTTTGTTAGTATTTTCCGTTGTATCCAGTAAACAGCATCTTTTTCAGGCGTGTGTCCCTGTAGCTCAGATGGATAGAGCACAGGATTCCTAATCCTGTTGTCGGCAGTTCGAATCTGCCCAGGGACACCATAATACTTATATTAATACTTATATCAACATATTTAGTAATAAATTATTTATGGTTCGAATCCTCTCTCCCCAGCCAGTTTGAACGAATAGGTTCAAGATTGGGGAAAACTCCACTATACAGTAGGTTTTTTGTTGGTTTTAACCATTCATCTACCCTTTGATTATTTTCATCTAAAATTTGATCTTAATATTTGATTTATCTTTTAAAAGACTAGCCCCTTTTGCATCATATTCTTCTTCATTTACTTGATCTTTTATTTTCTAAGTACTCTGAAGTATCATCTTTTCGTATCATTAAAATATGCTCTATACCTGCTTCTATAAAAATTTTACCTTTTGTTTTAAATCCCAACCGTTTATAAAATTCTTTGTTACTAACTTGTGCATGAAGTTTATATTTAAATATTCCCATATCCTTACCAGTATTTACCATATAATTTACTAACTTTGAACCAATTCCACGTGATCTCCATACCTTCCTTACAGCTATACGTTCGAATTTTAGCCAACCATTAATTACACACATTCTTCCTGCCGCGATAGGCTCGTTACCTTGCATGCCAAGTATATGAATTCTATTAAATTCATTTTCACCAGTTTCTATGTAATATGGGATATTTTGTTCTTCACAAAATACAGTAAATCTAACATTGTAAGCAGCAATAAGTTCTTCGAGGGAGCATATAATTTTAAAAGAAATATCTGAATTATTTTTCATATGTCTCTATAACTCTATCTTTACTATCTTCTAAGGTTATATGTTTATCAAGATTGTTTATAACCAAGGTCGAGCTTAAGAATCAACGTTACCAAGCATTATACTGTCATCAGCAAATCTTTCTCCACTGGCACGTTCAAAAGCAACTACCAAGTCGTTAACAGATAGGTCGGACTTCTTTTTCTGATGTATGTCAACAATGATTTTACCTTTATGCATCATAGTTAGCCTGTTGCCATAGCGTAGAGCATGTTCCATGTTGTGCGTAACCATTATAGTGGCCATCTTCTCTTTCTGCACAATTATCTCGCTTAGCTCAAGGACTATCCGGTTTGTTTGAGGGTCCAGAGTAGCTACATGCTCATCAAGGAGTAGTAGTGATGGTTTACTGATAGTAGCCATAACAAGAGCCAGAGCCTGCCTCTGTCCACCGGAAAGTGTGCCAACCAGGGCAGATAGCCTATCCTCAAGTCCTAATCCCAATGGGAATAATACTGATCTGAAGAGTTCCCTGCGCTTTTTATCGGTAGCGATTCTTAATCCCCTTGATTGGCCACGTAACATAGCCAGAGACAGATTCTCTTCTATGGTCATTTTTGCGGCAGTACCTATATGAGGGTTCTGGTAGACTCTACTAACATATCGTGCACGCTTATGTTCGCTGAGCCTTGTAACATCCTGGCCATTGATTGTGATCTTGCCACCTTTTTCTGGTGGATAGACACCAGCAATAACATTTAACAGGGTAGTCTTACCGGCTCCATTACTGCCAATGACAGTAATAAAATCCTCAGCACCGACATCCAGCCTGACGTTATCCAGTGCTGTGACCTCATCTACAGAACCTCTTAAAAATACTTTGCTTACTTTTCTGAGTTTCACCAGGCTTTGATTTGTAATCATATGAACTCCCACTCTACATCCTTGCTGCTGGCGGTATCCATTCACGCCGCACCTTTTTTTGTATATATGGTATTGCTAGGGCTATGATAACAAGCAGTGCTGTAACCAGCTTTAAATTGTTTGGAGGTAATCCCAATCTAAGAGCGATACCGAGAAACAGGCGATAAACCAAAGATCCACCTATCACCGCAAATAGAATGGTGGTAACACCCCTGGGGCGAAATAATCTCTCACCAATTATCACCGATGCCAGGCCCATAACGATCATGCCGATACCCATACCTACATCAGAGAAGCCCTGCTTTTGGGCTACTAACCCTCCTGATAGAGCAACAAGGCCATTTGAGAGGGAAACACCTATTATTGTGGTCATATCAGTACTAACCCCGAGACCTCTTACCATCTGCTCATTGTCACCTGTAGCTCTTAGGGCCAGGCCGATCTCAGTGCGTAGAAACCAGTTCAAAATGCCGAGGATTATAATAGCAAGAACTACCATAAATATAACTGACAGGGTGGTGGTAGGTTCAACACCAAACAATTGGGCAGTTTTTTTAAAGACCGTTGCCTCGCGGAGGACAGAGATATTGGATCGCCTCATAATCGCCAGGTTTATAGAATATAGAGATACCATCATTAGTATCCCGGCGAGTAGGGCATTTATCCTAAGCTTGGTATTAAGCAAGGAGGTCATCAGTCCTGCACAAATACCAGCAATGAAGGCAACCAGGGTTGCCAGCCAGGGGTTGACACCACCTACGATAAGGGTAGCAGCCACGGCCCCACCCAGAGGAAAGCTTCCATCTACAGTAAGGTCGGGGAAAGCAAGCACTCGAAAGGTTATGTATACTCCAAGGGTTACAAATCCGTAGACCAAACCCTCATATAAAGAACCCGACAGAAAATTTATAACATAATCCAAGAGTGCTTATCCCCTTATGTTATCCTTGTGGATACTTTTTAATATCTATAAACTTGTTAAAACGGAAACCATTAACATCTATTCATCATATACTATTCCTGCAGCATCTATTAATTCTTGAGGAATGGTAACACCCATTCTTTCTGCCGCAGCGGTATTTACTGAGAGACTGATTATCTTGCCTTTCTCAACAGGAGTCTCGGCAGCATTAGCTCCCTTCAGTATTTTAACTATCATCTCACCTGTCTGGTAGCCAATATCGTAATAGTCAAATCCGTAGCAGGCAATACCGCCCCTTTCTATTGACTCGACATCAGAGGGGAACAGAGGAATGTTTTCCTCTTCGCAGACTCCAATCAACGCTTCCAGGCCAGAGACTACAGTGTTATCAGTACCAATCCAGATAACGTCCACTTGTCCTACTAAAGATTGGGCCGCTGTAAGAATATCGGCACTGGTAGAAACTGGTCTCTCCACCACTTCAATGCCAAGTGGTTCACATGCTTCTTTGAGCTTCTCTACCAGGAACACCGAATTTGCCTCACCGTCATTGTAAAGGGTACCTATAGTCTTAACATCAGGTATTATCTGAGTTATCAGGTCAACATCATCCGCCACAGCAATCATATCACTTACTCCAGTTACATTATCGTTAGGGTGGGATTCCCAGCTCTCAACCATCCCTGAACCAGCCGGATCAGTAACGGCAGAAAAGACAACTGGAATGTCTGTACCTTCTGCAGCAGCTATAGCTGACAGGGTATTGGGAGTGGCAATGGTGACAATTACATCTACCTTATCTCCTACAAACTTAGCAGATATTGTGTCCACCAGTGTCATATCTCCCTCACTATTCTGATAGTCTATTTCAATGTTCTCACCATCTACATAACCATTATCAGCAAGAGCCTTAATGCAACCCTCTCTGGTTGCATCCAACGCCGGATGAGAAACAATCTGGCTAATACCAACTTTTTTTACCTCTTCCACTTTACAGGCATTCATCAGCGGTAATACCAAAACCAACACCGCCAGTAAACATATACTCATCATTATTTTTGTGTTACGCTTGATCTTCATTTATAACCTCCAGAAAAATAAATTGACAAAAATCTAAAATTACGGTTTTATTTCTCATCACCTCCTTCCAAATGCCATAAATAATTTTTTATATTATCAGTTTTATAGTATTTAGTCCACACTTTTAGCAAACGTTTAAGTATGCCATGATAAAGTAAATTTACTTAGTGCTAAAATAATAATGATTAGAGATGAATATACAGACTTTAGAGATTTAATATCATAAGAACTTTTGTATCTCACAGGTATAAAACACTAATACTCACCATAATCTACTGATTAAAGCATTAATAATAAAAGATTTGGAGAAAGCAAATAGTAATAGATGAACATTTTAAGGTATATGGCACAATAATGGATGTAATTAAATTCTGCCAGCAAATAATAACAATATTAGATATTGCAGGGCTATTAATTCAGGAACCTGGCCCATTAGATAAAAGAAGGATGTTGATTTATCCTTCAGACCTTTAGATAAACAAAATAATATAGTGAGTAGCACGGTAGGGTAGATAATAATTAAACTTGAAAACTTATTTCTGGGATATAAATTTCTTCATTTAACAGCAAAATCCTGGTTTTAACATTGTCCACAGTGGCCAGCCATAAGATACATTTGTCAAAGACATTGTAAAATAAGTAGGGCTCCAAAAATATGGAGCCCTATAATATTTGTTATCAGAGTTTTTATGCCTTGCCTATAATAAAGAACGCCATTCTAATCACTGTACTTATTTATACTTCTAAAATTAATTTTACTATTTATTCTTTATATTCAACAGTAATATCAACATTTATAGTAATAGATTCTATTTCATCCCAGTGCTCTCTTAATTGCTCAAGCTCTTCTTTTCCAAAACCTTCAAACTTAATGTCCGGCCCTCTATCTCCCGGTAATTTTCTAAGACAAAAAACTCCTCTATGTCTGAACATATCAAATTCTTTTTTATCTACAGTTCTCTCAATCCTGGCGAATCGATCAAGCGGTCTTCCACCGCCAACTACTTTTGCTGATACCATCCTTAAGCTGAACATCCCGGCTGTTATGATAAACAATGCTGATAGAACAATTGATGTAATTAGTGCCCATTTAAACTTTTTTATACCAAATACTATCCAGAAGGCTACTCCTGCTAAAAAAATAAGAGCGAATATTACAATACCAGCTATTGCTAACGTATTTAAAATAAACATTTTTAATCCTTTCTTTTAATAATTTTTAAAATTATAAAGAAATTATATAAAGAAAAAATGGGAAAAATGTGGAGCTTGAATGGGCTTGGGCTAGTTTTCTATAAAAATTTGTACTAATAATACTCAATAATCTATAAATTCTGCATTAATAATATTATAATTTAAAGTCTAATGGCTGGAAAAAAGTTATTTCTATTATTTTTTATACTGCCAAAATAGTAAGTTAAAAAACTAACTAAATATTCACCAATGAATTTTAGAAAAGCACCTATAGCCACTCCAATAATTGGAACAACCCACAGCACTAAAGAATTTATTTTCGATTCCTAAACTTTGGTCTTTTCTTCAATATCGCTCCCATCTTCTTCCATGCTTCTTTCAGTCGGCTTATTTTCCATTTTACTTATTAATATTTCTCTTTTAACTGAGATATTACTGAAATTATAAAAAGTAGAAGTGGATATACTGAAGAATGTAATAAATATTAAAATTATAATTAAGAGGAATAATTTATTTTTTTCACAACACTTCTAGCATAAAATAACTAATCATCTTACTATAATCATACTATCTTTTTAAAGAAGTTAAAATAAAATGTCAGCAATTATCATTTTATAGTTAACAATATTAATTTAAATTTTAAATTTCCCAAATTATTGATAAAAAGTATTCAAATTCTTTTAAAATTATTAATATTTTACTGTTTTATTCTGAGCCATGGTATCAGCATTGATACTTGCTTTTTATAACCATTGTAAGCGGGTTTTGAGGCCAAAATATGTTTTTCCATCATTGGTATACTGATAAACATAAATAGAAGTGTCATTATTATAGGTCCGATTACCGTTACCCATATCCGCGGGATAACTCCCATTTGCATCAGCCATATTCCCCACCAGAATGACACTTCGCCAAAATAGTTTGGGTGACGCGAGTAACGCCATAATCCTTTGTCAATATACTGGTTTTTATTTGACTTGTTTTTTCTAAACAGGTCCATCTGTCTGTCAGCAATAGATTGAATCAAAACAGCACTTATACATATGGCAAACCCGATAACGGTCAAACTACTTATCTGTTCTTCCGAACCAATCCCGAAATAAGCAGGAGTAAGTGCTATAAATACAATTACTGTTGGCATTAAATTAATACCTGCAAGATTTATAAAAAACCACAGGCGGGGAAATTTTTCTTTTAGCATTGTATATCTCCAATCCTGGTGGTGCAGTCCTTTCCACCGTGTAGCCCAGTTTAGCGTTAACCGCACTGCCCAGACAATAATTGCAGCCAGAAATAAAATATCAATAATTGAAAATGAAACTCCTTTGATCATTATCCAGCAAGGGAGAAAAATAATAGGGGCCACACTCCAATATGGATCATACATACTGGAATTACCAAATGATATTCCAAAACCCCAGACAACCAATGTTGCAGCAATATCTGCCATAAATGTAGATAACAGCACATGCATATTATAAAGAAAGTTAAAAACAAACAGACCAGCAAAAAGTGCAGCTGTATATATTGCCAAAATAAGCATAAATGATGGAGCTCGTGTTTTAATTTTAAACACAGTTATTTTTTAACTACAGATTAATTAATATTTTTATTATATGAAAGTTTTTAATGTGTCTTCAAAATATATATAGAGAGTATTTTAATCGATTTTCTAAAAACCTACAATTTCATTATTTATTTTTTATTTATGATATCATATAATATTATCATTAATGATATCTATACTGATGTCATTTAAAAAAGTATTTTAAAATTTAAGGTGAATTAGAATTGAAAACTTTTATTATAAGAAATATAGACGACAGACTTTTTAAGGAAATAAAAAAACAGGCTAAAATTAACTCAACAAGTATGAACAAGTTTATTCTTTCAATAATAGAAACAGATTTCGGCTTTACAAAAAAAATAAAAAAGCCAAAAAAGTACACAGATCTTGATAATCTTTTTACCAAATGGAGCAAAGAAGATTACAACTTGATTTCAAAAAATATTAATGAACAGCGAAAAATTGACCATGAATTATGGAAGTAAAAAGAGTACTAATTGATACAAATATATATATTGAATTTATGAGGGGTGATGGGGAAATTACAAAAACGTTGCAAACCGCTGAAATAATTGCTTTTAGTGTAATTTCAATCGCAGAATTACTCGCAGGATTTAAAAATACAAAAAAGGAACAAAACTATTTAAAAGAGCTTGATGATTTTTTAGATTCTCCAAGGATGTTAATATATGATATAGACACCGAAACTTCTGAATTTTATGCAAAAATTTATGACGAATTAAAAAAAATAGGCATCCCCATCCCAACTAATGATCTCTGGATAGCTTCACTGGCACTGCAACATGGAATAAAACTGTTGACCCTTGATAACCATTTTAAAAACGTTCCTGGTATTTTTTTACTTAAATGATATTTATACTTCCTATCTTCAAAAGGACATAAGAGAAATAATATTATGATTGACTGTTAATGAATGTTTTAATATGCAAAATTGATTTATAATAAGGTAAAAAATTTAGATTTTACAGCAAAACATGACAAAAGCTTTAATATTTGCATTTTTAGCAGGTTTTTCATTAATTTTAGGTGTAATAATTGGAACCTCATTTAAAATCAGCCAGAAGGTAATAGCTGCAGTTATGGCATTTGGTTCAGGTGTTTTGATATGTGCTTTGACTTTTGGGTTAATGGAAGAGGCATTCAAGCATGGGGGGTTCGACTCAGTCGCTATAGGATTTTTAATAGGTGGAGTAGTTTTTATTGGCGGTGATTTCTTAATACATAGATTTGGAGGGAGAAATTATAAGAAGATCAAGCATTACAGTATAGTTAGAGAGACAAATGGGAAAGCTATGGTCCTTGGCGCTGTTCTTGATGGTATACCTGAATCAATAGCACTTGGAATATCTCTTTTAAGTAAAAATGGTGTTGGACTTTTAATGGTTACCGCAATTTTTTTATCAAATCTTCCTGAAAGTATTAGTTCAATAGACGATCTTAAAATAGAGGGCTTATCGAAAAAGCGAATTTACCTGACCTGGTCAGTAGTTAGTGCAAGCTTGATTTTAACTACGATTCTAAGTTTTTTATTTCTGGAAAACTTAAATTTAAATACTATGGGAATTATTGAATCATTTGCATCAGGGGCTATTTTAGCCATGCTTGCAGACAGCATGATACCTGAAGCATATGAAGAGGGTGGTTATCTCATAGGAAGTTTGACTATCCTTGGGTTTCTAACAGCATTTATTATTTCTAAATTATGATTAAATCCTGGCTTATGAAATTGGTATTTCAGATCTATCAGCTTGGATCTTTTCCAGCCAGATTTTAGGTAATATATCATTTTTATCAGGGTTTAGTAGATTATCTTTACAATAATAAATCACTACCATTTGAAAAAACTAATTAAATAGAAATTTAAACAAAAAATGGACTACTTAGAAAAACGAATTATAAAAAAATATTAATTAAAGATTCCAATAGGATTAATTAATATAAAATGATTCTTTTTGGCCAGGGATTATTTAAAGCTGTTCTCCAGGTCTTATCTATGTACTGACGTGTATAAGCTTGTTCAATAAGGTGAAAAAGATATGCACCCTTACCGGTTAATTTATAGCCGCTATTATATTTTTCTATGTATTTAAATTTTTTAGCCCAATAAAGTTCGAATCTAAATATATCATTAAGCTTTTTACTAAAAAGCTCATAAAAATTATCTCTATTGATATTAAGGTTATATGATGACCAGAAAAGCCAGTAAAGAGCTCTGGTCCTGGGACTGAACTTTAGACTAAGGGCAGTTGGTAATTTATTATTATTCAGGCATTTTATGTATTCTTTAACTGAGAATGTATTTATTTTAAATATGTTTTTTAATAAAGTGGCAGCACTTGGACCAAATCCAATAAAATTATCTCTTGTTACTGAAGAGTATCTCGGCGAATTATCTCTTGAGAATGTCCAGATAGAGCTTCTCTTGTAACCCGTTTTTTCACTTATATCTAATAAGCTTTCTAACATCTGCTTTTTTAATTTTTGGTTAAGTGGTTTATTTTTAATGCTGGCATATGAAAACTCAATAAAAGGATAAGTAGAGATCTGAGTTGCCCCATTTTCTACAGCTATTATAAAATCATCTGTCAAATCTTTTTTGGTTTGTCCGGGCATTCCAAATATTAAGTCTACATCTACTAACATAAATTTAAATTTTTTTACCAATCTAAGTTTATCTATACTATCTATTTTTTCTCTTTCTAAAAAAGAAATACACTTGTCTTGAAAAGATTGTATTCCTATACTTATCATATTAAATCCATATTTTTTTAGCTTTTCTAGTAGGGTTTCATTTATGTCCCGGGGGTGTAACTCTATTCCCATATTTCCTTTTATATTAAATAAATTTTTAACTAAATCTATAATTTCAGGTAAATAATCTACCATTAGCGCAGGGGTTCCGCCGCCAAAGTAAATACTTTCAATATCTTTTCTTTTACCGGCTAGACCGGAAACTAGTTTTATTTCTTTTAGTAGAGCATTATGAAAATTTTTAAGCAGAGACCTGTCATATTCTATTTTGTAATAGGGACAAAAAGGACATATTTTTTTACAAAATGGTATATGAAAGTATAATCCTAAGTTTTTGGCATTTAAATCTAAATTATAGTTATATTTAGGATTACTTTCAAAAATAAATGGCCTGGCAGACCTTGCCATAAATACTCTTAATATATCGGTAATCATTTATCTTTTTTTAATTGTTTTTAAAATACTTTTAAAGTTTTTACATATTAAATTTTTTTTAGAATATTTACAAAACTTTCAGGTCTTAAAATTTTTAAGCCTGATCTTTTTTCAATTAGCGGACTGTTAAAGAAGTGCTTATCACCGGTAATAAAATAATCCGGTTCACAGGATATTGCGGATTCTAAAATCATTGCATCATCTTCATTTACTAGTCCTGACCATTTTTTAATATTTTCAAGTTTTGCATCTTTAATTATTACAGGCGGATAACTCAGTAAGAATTCCTGCAGAAGGGGCAGCATTTTTTGGAGTTTTTCTGATAATACTTCTATTACTTCGTTTAAGACTTTCTGTGAAATAATAATAACTATTTTACCTGCAATGAAATAATCAAGTATCATACCGGGACCACCTTTTTCTGAATAGAGTCCTGATATAAAAACATTACTGTCGAGAAAAATTTTAAGCTTTTCCATGTCTTTTTTCCCCGACAGATTTTAAAAGTTCTTCTTCCGTAACACCCGATTTTTTAAATGCCTTTCTAATTTCATTTAGAGCATTTAAAGCTATGGTTTTCTTTGGTTTTACTATAATAGAATCATCCTTTATTCTTAATTCCAATCTGTCACCATACTCTATACCCAGTTTTTCGCAAACTTTCGATGGAAGAGTTATCTGACGTTTGGGCCTTAACTGTACATCTAAAATCTCTTCTTCTGACATATTCTAATATCCTCCAGTGTATTATTCTTACTTCCTATATCCAACTTACTACTTCCCACTTCCTACGACATGATTATTGCATATTTAATATAACGTGTCAAATGATTAATATAAAATATCATTTAAAAATAAAAGTTATTTTCGAAAAAATGAATTAAAATAAAAGATGAATGGTATTCAAATATTTAAAACGGAGGCCGGTATGGCAAATGAAAACAATAAAAATATAAAAATTCTAATAAT
>JADBLP010000107.1:0-2094 GCA_014894375.1 Actinomycetota bacterium
GTGTTATATGAATTTATGTAAAAATAATATTCAATTGTTCCATTAGTTAATGCTGTTTTATTTAATTCATCATACAATTTTGCCGATATAAATGAAGTATTATAAGTTGAGTTACATAAATTAATTTCTATTGGTATTACTTCTTGATAATTTGTTATTGTAGAATAATTTCCTCCAGTATAAAAGATAATCCAATAAAAAGAATTGTTCTTTGTTTCGTTTACTTCACTTTCAATATTATTTATTAAAGTTGTTATTGTGGCATTAGATATTATTTGCGATATGTAACTTTCATTTTCATAAACTAAATATGCTGAAGTTATTGGAAAACTTACAAATAAACTATTTGTCAATGTATTTTCTTGCCCCTCATAAATGGGTGTTGTATATTCAATATCTCCTTGGAAGATGTTATAATTCCAACTAAATGCTTGTCCGTAATAATTTCCGATAGTATCATTCGCCCATAATGTTCCATTGTAAATATTGTATTGCATTGTGAAATTAGTTGTATTTAAAATTCCAGACGTGCAAGGTATCGTCGTATTAGTTGAATTATAATTTAACCAGCAAGATTGTAAATTTGTATCTGTTATTGTATAATTTATTGTGTGGTTTGTTGCTAATGTTCCATAATCAAAAGTTCCATTTCCAGCAGAAATAAATATTGTTGGAATAATTGAGTCAATACTTAAATTTCTAGCGTCTGCTGTCTTTGGGTCATTAATTCCAGTTCCATCACTTGCAGAACAAGTCCAATTATGATTTCCCTGACTTAATGTTGTAGAATAACTTAAACTTAAATTTGCTGTTCCATCTCCAGTAACATTATAGACATAACTATCATCAATAGATAAGTTTAACCAAATTAATCCAACGTCGTCGGATGCTGAACAATTAAAATCTATTGTAGCATTTGTAGAATTGTAAGCGTTTTCTGGTGAATTTAAATAAATCATAATTTGATTTAAACTTTGTTCATCACCTACAGATATTGTAGGCGTTGTATAAGTGTGAAATTCATACATCTGACTTGCAGATAAAACTTTTGTGAAAACTGCCCCTTCATCTATTGTTCCATTGAATTTTCTGTTTGCAGTTGTAGAAGAGATTAAGTAAGTATATCCCGTAGTAAATGCCGAACCATATGAATCAGTATCACGAAGTGTCCCATTAATCCACCAACTCATTACATTCGCTGAAGTATCGTAAGTAATTCCTACAGTAACATTTTTATTTTTATTTATTACTGCTGTAGAATAAATAGTGTCTACTCCATATTTACTGAAATAAAGAGTTCCAGTGTCAGTTATACCAAAGGTATAAGCTCCGCTGTTGTCAGAACTTAATAAATTCCCCCAGTTATCTGTTCCAACATTTTGAAAATTAACTTTAAAAAGAATAGTAAAGTTCCCATCATTTAAATCGATTGTATTGCTTCCAACATTAATATCATCGCCAGTCCCGTCAAAGTATCTTCTATCCCCAATATATCCATTTAAATTTGTAGTTCCTGAATTTGTCCCATTGTTTGCTCCGATTGAATCACTAAAATCATCATTATCAAAGAACCAGTAACTTAATGGTTGATAGTGTGTATTCGAGGAACTTGAAGTGCTTGACGCACCAGAGTTTCCATAATACATCATTAAACAATTTGCTCCAAGTGAATGAACTCTCTCGATAAAATATTCAGCAGTATAATTTTCTGTAGTATGATTATATTCTACAGATTCAGTAGCACAATCTACAAATCTTATATCTCCTAAATCGGATTGCATACCAGAGTCATAAGTCAAATTCATATAAGAAAAGTTTCCTACATTTGCTGTTAGATTAATCTGTCTTTTAAATCCCCAAGAATTATCCCACCAAGCCATTTCATCAAGTTTTATTCCTTGTGCAATTGGAATGAAGTCTATAACAGAATTAGCAGGACGCCTTGCTTCAATCTTCCATTCATAATTTCCTACTTCTAAATTAGTTCCTAACTCGTATTCAACCCATTCAAAAATATATCTTGTTTCATTATGATTTCCAACTTTTACACTTTCACAAATAGCAGTTCCATTTGTCATCTTATTTGAACAATCT
>JADBLP010000110.1:0-4991 GCA_014894375.1 Actinomycetota bacterium
GTTATAAAGTGAATGAAAACGAGCAAAATAAAAAAATAAAAAGGGAAGTTAAAGCCTTGTATTATAAGGCAGAAAATTTATAAAATCTTATGAGAAAAATTTACCTTGATCATAATGCTACAACTCCAATTAATAAGTTTGTTGCGAAAGCGTTAGAAAAAAGTAACAGGTACTGTTATGGAAATCCTTCATCTCCTTATAATACTGGTAAGGTAAGTAGATTAGAGCTTGAAAAAGCAAGGGAAGAAATAGCAAAATTTATTAATTGCGATAGAGATGAAGTAATTTTTACCAGTGGTGGAACAGAATCCAATAATCTCGCCATAATAGGTTCTTTAAATGCATTATTAAAAAAAACAAAAATAGAGGAAAAACATATTATAACCAGTCAGATAGAACACTTATCGGTATTAAGTGTTTTAAGGGAACTGGAAAAAAGAAATAATAGCTTTACGGTAACTTATCTACCTGTAGATAAACATGGGTTTGTTGAGGTAAATTCTTTGAAGTCATGTATAAATAAACATTCAGAGCTTATATCAATAATGTTTGCTAACAATGAAATAGGGACAATTCAGCCAATAAAAGAAATGGTAAAAATAGCAAAATCCATGAAAAAAAATATTTTATTTCATTGTGATGCTGTTCAGGCTTTAGGAAAGGTCAAAATTGATGTAAAGGATTTAGGTGTAGATCTACTTTCTATTTCCTCTCATAAAATTTATGGGCCTAAAGGAGTTGGTGCCTTGTATATTAAAAAGGGGATTGATATTTATCCAATTTTTTATGGAGGACATCAGGAAAAAAGTATAAGACCGGGAACTGAAAATGTATGCTCAATAATTGGTTTTGGATATGCCTGCAATTTATCCAGGATGAATTTCGATAAAAATATAGAACTGCTTACAGAATTAAAAAAATATGCAACAAATAGGTTATTACAGGAGATCAAAGAAATAACTAATGTAAGAATAAATAACCCTGGAAATAATTGCCTGCCCAATACATTGAGCATTTGCTTTGATGGTATTGATAATGAGCTTTTAATATCATTACTTTCCAAAGAAGGGATTTATGTTTCTTCTGGTTCTGCCTGTACTTCGGAAAGTTTAGAACCATCATATGTGCTTCTTGCCATAGGACTCTCACCAAATTTAGCAAGGAATACCATAAGGATTTCGTTGGGCATTGGAAATACAAAAAGAGAACTGCAAATAGCAGTTGAAAAAATAAGGAAAATTATTTTAAAAAATAAATTAATATTTAGAAAGAATTAAAGAAATGCTGGTTGAGAATTACGAAATTATAGAAGTTCTTCCCTGTCTTGCTGATACAAAAAAAATAAGGGTGATAGCTATGATATCAAATGACGTTTCAGAAGTTTTACCTTATATAAATGCAATAAATAAAAAAGCAATATATATAAAAAATGCAAATGCCATAACAATGACTGAAGAAGGAAAACTAATAACAATACATCCTAGAAAAATTGCTATTACAAAGTTAAAGGATGAGGCTGAGGCAAAAGAAATTCTGGATAGAACAATAAAATTGATTAATACCACTTTTGAAAGAAAAGATAAAATTGTCCCTGACTATGAAAAAAGGGGGAAACCAAATGTGCTGGATTTATATAAATTATTGCCTAAAACTAACTGCAGGAATTGCGGCGAGCTTACCTGTCTTGCATTTGCTGTTAAGGTTATTTCAGAAAGTATGAGTATAATGCGATGCAGCAATCTTTTTAAAGCTGAAAATAAGAATAATCGCGAGAGGATTTTAGAATTATTGCAAACCTCGGGAATAGAAATACCATCAAATCTGAAATAATCGGAAATTATTATGAATTATTAATATTTTATATTAGGAGGAGCTTTTATGATAAATGCTAATAAAGTAGTTAAAGAGATAAAAAAACCAACAGAACCAAAAGGGCTGGGGTTTTTTGAAAAGTACCTGTCAATATGGGTGATTCTATGTATCATAGCCGGAGTGGCAATAGGAAAATTTGTTCCTTTGTTCCCGGCTGTTTTAAGCAAATTTGAATATGCCCATGTGTCCATACCGGTAGCAGTACTTATCTGGCTTATGATTTATCCTATGATGCTGAAAATTGATTTTGCCAGTATTGTAAATGCAACCAAGAAGCCTAAGGGGCTTACAGTAACCACGGTAACTAACTGGCTGATAAAGCCTTTTACTATGTATGCTATTGCCTTTTTTTTCCTTAAAATTGTTTTTGCAAAATTTATACCCGAAGCTCTTTCTACTGAATATTTAGCCGGTGCTGTTCTTCTGGGTGCTGCACCCTGCACTGCCATGGTATTTGTATGGAGCTATCTTTCTGATGGAGATCCTGCTTACACCTTAGTGCAGGTAGCAGTAAATGATTTGATAATTCTTTTTGCTTTTACACCCATTGTTGCTCTTCTCTTAGGGATAAGCAATGTTTTTGTTCCCTATAGCACCCTATTTCTGTCTGTTGGTCTATTTGTGGTTATTCCTTTTGCAGGTGGCTATATTTCAAGAATCCTTATAATTAAAAGGAAAGGCATAGACTATTTTGAAAATGTATTTTTAAAGAAGTTTGACAAGGTAACCATTACCGGTCTTTTACTTACTTTAATAATAATATTTTCCTTCCAGGGCAATATCATACTGGGTAATCCGGTTCATATAATATTTATAGCCATACCCCTGGTTATACAGACCTTCCTCATCTTTATAATTGCTTACGGGTGGGCAAAGGCCTGGAAACTTCCTTATTGTATCGCAGCTCCAGCGGCTATGGTTGGTGCAAGTAATTTCTTTGAGCTGTCAGTAGCGGTAGCAATCTCTCTTTTTGGTCTGCGCTCAGGCGCAACACTGGTTACTGTAGTAGGTGTGCTGGTGGAGGTGCCTGTGATGCTGGTTCTGGTAAGAATAGCAAATAATACCAGACACTGGTTCAAAAAGTAAAAAAATTATAATATTTTGTGTTAAAATAAAATGAATAACATATTATTAAAAGGAGTATCTCATGTCAGGCAGCACATCTTTAAAATTTAAAACAGGAATTATTAGTGAAAAAGAAATCGAGCTTATACTTGACACCTTGCCTGTTGACATAACCTTTGTTAACAGAGATGATGAAGTCAAGTATTTTAATAAACTGGATACCAGGATATTTAAAAGAACAACCTCTGTAATTGGCTTGAAGGTGCAGAACTGCCATCCTAAAAAGAGTCTGGATAAAGTACAGCAGATACTTGATGAATTTAGGGCAAAAAAAAGAAATGCAGCGGAATTTTGGATTAACCTGGATAACCGGGTAATATACATAAGATATTTTCCTATTTATGATAATGAAGATGAATATGTTGGTTGCCTAGAAGTAAGTCAGGATATAACTGACATAAAGGAAATAAAAGGAGAAAAAAGGCTTCTTTAAGATTCATCTATGCGATTTGCATAATTCAAGCACAGGTATTAAGTCTCTTTTATACTACTTTTAACTACAGTATTTTACTTACACTTAATAATTAAATTCAGGGAAGTTTTTAAGACCGAGTAAGCTATTTATAGCTGACCTTTTCTACACTCTGTACCATTGCTATCCAGGTTGAACCTCCATTAAATGAAATTATTTTTCCACTGCTGTCTGTGAATATATATGGTTCATACACACTTCCACGCTGCCAGCTTCCCTGAATGGCGTTACCATCCTGAAAGATAAAGGCAAGTCCACTCCCTGTGGTTCTAACGTCCATGTGACCATACTTATCCAGAGGTCCCTGAATATCAGTAACCATTACAACCACATTCTTTGCTGTTATCTGTTGGCCGGTATTATAATCCAGGTGGGCATTACCTCCCATATATCTTAAGTAATAATTACCGCTTTTATTGTAAATATAATTTAAATCAAAACCGCGTGGAGCGTATGCATGAGTGGAAAAATCAACATGGATATTACTAATATTTCCTCTTGCTGACTCGGGCGCATCCATTTTATACGAAAATGGAATACCATTGCCTTCAAGAGGATAACCAAGCTGCCCGGCTTTTTCTCTTAACTTTGCCACTGACATAAAAGCTGTGTGTTCTTGAATGGAACTTCTGTTCCAGTCTCTCCAGTAAGGTGCCTGGCCGGTAATGGAGCTGCTGCCTGATCTGTCTGACATTGCACTTAAAACACACATTCCCATATCTTCTATTATCTTGTAGCATTCAGGGTAAGTGCCAAAAAAAGCATAAATCGGATCAAAACCCCGTGCAATTTCCGCATAATAAGGCCTCGCGCTTCTTACTGGTCCTACTACTGGAGCATTATTTGAATTATAGATTGCAATAAATCTGGTAATGCCGTACTCATCAACGATTTCAAATACCACATCCGCAAGGTTTAGTCCGGACTGGGGTCTGGCTGCAAAACTATTTTCAACCATAACAGCAATAGGTCTTGAACCTGTTCCCAGACCAGGTAGAGCAGATGCCGGCTGGTAAGTATCCGATTGTTTTACCCACCCGGAGAGGGGAATTATTGCAGTAAAAATTATAATCAGACTAAATGCAATTAAAATTAAGTAAAATCTACTTCCTCTACGATTCATAAGGGTTTCTCCATTTGTTTAAATTTAAGTATATTGTACAGAATTATACTTTATAAAAGATTAGCATGGAAGAAAATTTTTTCCTAATACTGAAATAAAAGTTATTGATTCAAATACTGCCGCCATTAACCTTGGTTTTATCGTTTTAGAGGTTGCAAGAGCTATAAAAAGAGTCTCTTTTTATACTGGTAATAGAAAAATTGGTATTTTTTATGGTTCTGATATAAATCCGGCTTTAGAACTTGAAAAAATGATAAAAGAAGATGATAAAATTAAAATTGATGAATTGATTTTAACTGAAGTAAATACGGTTATGAGCGCCTATACAGGTCCTGGAATTTGGGGAGTAGCTTCCTGTCCTGTTGTATCCGAAAGTAGTATTATTGAACTAAAAGATGC
>JADBLP010000110.1:5091-6810 GCA_014894375.1 Actinomycetota bacterium
TAAATAAGCTAGATAAGCATCATTCCTATTAATTTTATTTATTCTGCATTGTTTTTTTGCTAATATCTTTAAAAAGTAATTTTTTTTAAAAATGAAAAATCACAATCAGCATAAAGACAGTACTACTTCAAATATAAGAGTAGCATTCTTTTTAAACCTGGGTTTTACCGTTATTGAAATAGCAGGAGGCCTCTGGACAAATAGCCTTGCTATTATATCTGATGCATTGCATGATCTGGGGGATAGCTTCTCACTTGGATTATCCTGGATTTTAGAAAGATACTCAAGAAAGAAGAAGGATGAAAAATATTCATATGGATACAGGAGATATTCGTTACTTGCAGCATTGATTAATGGTTTGATATTGATCCTGGGCTCGATTTATATATTATCTAAAGCAATACCCGGAATATTTAATCCTGAACAGTCAAATGCAAAAGGAATGCTGCTGTTCGCAGTAGGAGGCATTGTAATAAACGGAATTGCCGTGCTGCGTACCAGGAGAGGAAAATCTTTAAACGAGAGAATTATAGCATTACATCTTTTTGAAGATGTCCTGAGCTGGATAGCTATTCTTGTCATAAGTATTGTAATGATTTTTAAAGATATCCCCATATTGGACCCCATATTATCAATATTAATCACAGTTTATATTTTGTATAACGCTGCAGTTAATCTCAAAAAAACATTTTCTATCTTTCTGCAGGCGGTTCCGGTGGGAATAAGTATTAAGGAGATTGAAGAAAAGATTCTAAAAATTGATAAAGTTGTAAATATTCATCATACTCATATATGGTCTATGGATAGTTTAAACAATGTACTTACAACTCATATTGTCGTAAGAGATAATACAACTACAGATGAACTAATTAACATAAAAAGAAGAGTTAAAGAAATTGTCAGGTCTTTAAACCTGGGGCATTCTACGATTGAAGTTGAATGTGAAAGTGAGTTTTGCAAATTGAGGGATAGCGAATGTTTTTAATTATCACTATGAAAGACTTTATAGTCACCGGTTAAAAAATATTGGACTCTTTCACCAATACTTACAGAATGGTCGCCGATCCTTTCCAGGTATCTAATTACCAGAGATATATCTGCAATAATTTTTATATTTTCTTCACTGCCAGATGTAGAAGAATATAACTTTTTAATGATTGCTTTTTGAGTATCATCTACTTTGTCATCTATTTTTTCTATTTTAGAAGCCAGTTGAAATTCCTTATTCTAATTACCGAAAGAAGGATGGGAAAGAGTCGTCTGCAGCGTTATTTGTAAGTCTTATTATCCCTGAACCGTCTAAATTCATCAGAAATATATCATCACTGCCAGAACGCTTTGATTCAAATACAATTTTTAATCCATCTCGAGAAAAAGAAGGAAACATCTCAGCACCTGGAATTTCTGTAAGGCGGGTGACTTCAGAACCATCTTCATTCATAATATAGATTTCCGCATCACCATCTTCGCGATTCGAGCTAAAAACAATTCTGGAACCGTTCGGTGAAAATGCAGGTGATGCACTATCACCGGAATTTTCTGTAAGGCGGGTTTGCTCCGAACCATCTGAGTTCATCATATAAATTTCATAATTGCCATCGCGATCTGATGCAAAAATAATTTTAGAACCATCAGGAGAAAAGGCGGGATATTTATCGGCCGCAGAATTTTCTGTAAGGCGGGTTTGCTCCGAACCATCTGAGTTCATCATATAAATTT
>JADBLP010000014.1:0-2049 GCA_014894375.1 Actinomycetota bacterium
TCAAGAAAAGCATGGTTCCATAAAACAGCAGGTCGAAAACTATCATCAAGTGAGGAAATCACTCGTAGCTTTATTAAGGAAATTGAATCATAAAACATAACTTAACTATAACCTTTCTTTATAAATATGGTTCCAAAAACTTCTTTGCTTCTAATATATCTTTCTCCTGTTGCTTCCCCGATATCTCTCGTTCTATAGTTATGGGCCCTTGAAAACCTTTCTCTTTTAATCTAGAGATTAATAGGGGAAAATCGACTTCACCCTTTCCAACTGGAACTTCAATTCCAAGGCTCTCATCACGATTAGGCCAGAGGGCATCTTTTGCATGCATACCCCTTACATATTCTCCAAGAATTTCCACAGCATCTAAAGGATGGGCCATACCATATAAAATTAAATTAGCTGGGTCTAAATTTACATAAGCATTATTACTAATATCAGCAATTAATCTTTTAAGCGTTGATGGCAATTCCTGCCCAGTTTCAAAACAAAATATCTGACCATTTCTTTGGCAATATTCAACAAATTTTTTCATCACTGGAACAAATCCCAAATATAGAGGACTTTTTTCATCATTTGGTATAGCACCAACGTGGGAAGTAATGCTTTTCACGCCTATTTCACAAATCATATCAGAAAATTTTTCTGCCAATTTAAATCTTCTGGTACGATACTCCTCAGGGATAAAACCTACCGTTGAAACCCCCTCTACTGCTCTATTGTAAATCTGTCCCTCAAATACCAAAAAGAAAGAACTTATCTCAATATCAAACTCTTCTGAAGCCCTTCTTATATCTTTCGGTTTTAATCTATCTATCATAAGCTCCGCTGTGCAAGAAATCTGACAGGTTCGCATTCCTAATTTAGCTGCCTCTTCAAAACTCTCTTTTATATTTTCAGTAACATGAATCATTGCACCAAGCTCCATCTTCATAATAAAATCTCCTTCTTAATTTTTGCTGATTCTATCTCTTTAAGAACAATCTCTAAAGATGCTTTTGCCTCTTCAGGGGTAACTCTTTCCGGGTATTTATCATTTTGTAAGCACTCAATCCAGTATTTATCTTCATTATAAAAGGCGCCAAGTTTAGAAATATTGCCACCAACATCAATGGAATCTACTTTTAGCTTGGGAATATTTACTAATTCAGCTTTTTCTTTTCCGTAAATTATTAACGGCTGATTTTTGGAGTTGTATTCTAAAACAGTGCCATCTTCAAATACTCCTCTTATCGCCTGTACAAATCCAAATGACTCTTCTACCCAACCACCTTCAGCATTAACTACAGTATCTTCTTCGTACTTATAGATTGTATAGATATGTTCCCAGTACTTATTGGCCTTTCTCCCTACGGAATATACTGATTTGGGCTTTCCTAACAGATAATAAATATAATCTACATCGTGTATATGAAGATCGAGAGCGGCACCACCACTTCGTTTCGGGTCAAAATACCATCTGTCCCACCCAAATATAGGACGGGAAGCAAGACGAGTGCAAGTAAGGTTTGCTAACCTACCATATATCTTGGAATCTACCATTCTCTTAAACTCAACATATTCCGGCCAAAAACGTAACACCATACCAATCATTAATTTTACTTTTGCCTTTTTTGTTTCTTTAATCATTTCTTCGGCATCTTTTACTGTAAGTGCAAATGGTTTCTCACAAAATATATGCTTCTTGGCCTGAGCGGATTTTATAACCAATTCTTTATGTAAATACGTAGGAAGAAAGACACTAATGGCATCAATTTCTTGGTTATTTATTAATTCATCTACATTACTAAATGCTCTTGCTCCAGTTAAATTAGCTATTTCTTTTGCCTTATCCTGTCGAATATCAGATACACCAACAACCCTAACATTCTGTAAAGCTCTATAGCAGTTAGCATGCATCTTTCCCATAAATCCACCACCAATAAGGCCAATTTTAATCATAGTACTTTATCCTCCAATTTCTTCACATTGCTTCACAAAGTACAGCTAGATACAATTTTTCATCAATTATAAAATCTATCTTTGGTTTCATTAATGATATTAAGTCAT
>JADBLP010000023.1:0-2037 GCA_014894375.1 Actinomycetota bacterium
AACCTTAACGGTTAGAGAAAATATAGAACTACCTTTAATTTTTGCCAAGAAGAGTGTCAATGAGAAAAAATTGTCCGTATTGTTGGAAGAAGTAGGACTTAAAGGGAAAGAGAGAATTCAGATAAAATATTTATCCGGAGGGGATAAGCAACGAACTGATATTGCCCGGGCTTTAATTAATGATCCTAAGATACTTATTGCTGATGAACCTACTGGCAAATTAGAGACAGAAGTTAAAGGGCAAATTTTAAAGCTTTTTAAGAGTTTAAGCGAAAAAGGTCTGGCCATATGTATTGCTACCCATGATTTGGAATTAGCCCAGGCTACTCAAAGAATAATCCATCTTCAGGATGGGAAGATTGTTCCCAAGGAGAAATCCGATCTATATTATTGATAAAAATTTATCTCAAAAAAATAAATCAAAAGGAGAATATTATGTCAAAACAAATAAATAAAGAGAAGAAAGTTATACCCGTTAAAAGTATAATCATTTTTTTTCTGGTAGGAGTTATAGTTATATTGGGAGGTATTTTGGTATTTACTAATACCCAAAATAATTCTTCTGCCCAGAATAATCCTTCTAATACTGCCCAAATTAATTCTGGGCCTCAACCAAGGATCCTGGTTTCAGAAGAAGAATGGGATTTTGGGAAGGTAACCCGAGGCGAAAAACCCACCCATATTTTTATTGTAAAAAATGGGGGAGAAGGAGATTTAATTATTGAAGGGCTAAAAGAATCTTGTGACTGTATAGTGGCTTCAATTTCAGCTACCCTCATTCAACCGGGAGGGTCAGCTGAACTTAAAGTGTCCTATGATACTACTGATTATGGGGGAAAAGATGAAAAACATCTCCATATTTATTCAAATGATCCTCAGGTACCAGATCAATGGATTAGCTTATTTGTTGAAACAGAAGTGTTACAAATACCTAATCTGATACCTAATTTAACCCCTAATTTACCGGACTAAATTAAGAGAAAAAGGGCTGAGTTTAATTTAAAGTTAAATCGAGAATCTTATAAGGAAAAAATAAATGAATATAGTAGAAGAAATTGCTAAACTGAAAAAAGAAAAAAATGCCATTATTTTAGTCCATAATTACCAGAGACCGGAGATTCAAGATATTGCCGATTTTTTAGGCGATTCACTAGGATTGGCAAAACAAGCTGCAGAGACAAAGGCCAGAATAATTGTTTTTTGTGGTGTGCGTTTTATGGCAGAGACTGCCAAGATACTTTCTCCTGAAAAGATGGTTATCATCCCCAGGAAGGATGCGGGATGCCCGATGGCAGATATGATAACCGCTGAGGATTTAAGGATATTAAAAGAAAAATATCCTGACGCCAAAGTGGTTTCCTATGTAAATACTAATGCGGATGTAAAGGCTGAATCGGATATTTGTTGTACCTCTGCCAATGCGGTAAAAGTAGTAAAGAATATTTCTGCAGAGAAAATAATCTTTACTCCCGATAAAAATCTTGCTGCATATTGTCAGAGATTTACAGATAAGGAGATAATTTCCTGGGATGGATATTGTCATGTTCATGAAAGGATAACCAAAGAAGAAGTTCTTCTGGCTAAAGAAAAATTTCCTGATGCTCTTCTTCTTGTCCACCCAGAGTGTAAGCCGTCAGTTATTGATCTTGCTGATGAGGTGTTATCGACCAGCGGGATGGTGAGCTTTGCTAAAAAATCGGACAAGAAGAGATTTCTCATCGGAACAGAGGAAGGGCTTATTTATCGTTTAAAAAAGGAAAATCCGGAGAAGGAATTTTACGCTGCTGGTACAGCGAAGATGTGCCGGAATATGAAGCTAACTACACTAAATGATGTATGTTTATCACTAAAGGAGGAACGTTATCCTATCGAACTGGCAGGAGAAATAATTAAATCTGCTCAAAAAGCATTAACGGCGATGTTGAAATATGCCTAAAGATAAAGTTATTGTAGGAATGAGTGGCGGAGTGGATTCATCTGTTGCTGCTGCTTTACTTAAAGAAGAAGGTTACGAGGTTATAGGGGTGACTATGAAAA
>JADBLP010000131.1:0-6741 GCA_014894375.1 Actinomycetota bacterium
TGGCTGGGGAGGGAGGATTCGAACCTCCGATCACGGGACCAAAACCCGTTGCCTTACCACTTGGCTACTCCCCAAAGAAGATAATAAATTTTATATCACATTTATTGAAAATTCAAATTAAAAACGGGCTTATATTGAAATTATTTCACTTGAGATTTTTAGATTTTAACTATAAACAGTTAAACTATTAGGTGTGGTGTGAGATAGAAAGACTCTGGAGGTTAACAGTTTTAAACCCTCATATACATCAAGTGCTGTTTTTAGATCATCACATAATGCAAATACAGTGGGACCACTCCCGGTCATCTGTGCAGCAATGGCTCCCAGTTCAGACGCTTTTTCTTTTACCATAAGTATTTCTTTATCTTCAATTACCGCTACGTCTTCCAGATCATTTCTTAGCTTCCCAAAGAAATCACTAAATTCCTTTTCCATTATATTATTTACCAGTTCCTTATGTATCGATTTCTTTTCTACACTTATTAAGTCAAACTTTCCATATATATCTTTTGACAGGAACTTTCCTCCATTGGTAGCAAGTATAATCCAGTAAAAAGGTAGATGTGGTAGCTCAGAGAGCTTTTCTCCTCTGCCTTCTGCAAGAGTTGTCCCCCCCTTGATACAGAAAGGAACATCAGACCCTACTTCGCCTGCCAGATTCATTAAATCAGCCACTTTCAGACTCAAATTGAACAGCTTATCCAATGCAACCAGAGCTGCTGCCGCATTTGTGCTGCCTCCGGCAAGTCCTGCACATACCGGAATATGTTTTTCTATGTTAATTTTTACTGAATATTTATCTCTCAGATTATAATTATTCAAAATAAGTGCTGCTGCTTTATGTACTAAATTTTTTTCGTCAAGCGGGATATCTTCATTATTGCAGGTAATATAAATTCCATTTTTATTTTCAGACCCATGATTATTCTTTCTTTTTAAAATTTCGAAAGTAAGTTCATCAGAAAGGCTTATACTCTGCATTATTGATTTTATCTCGTGATACCCGTCAGCCCTTCCATTTTTTGTAACATTCAGGTAAAGGTTTATTTTTCCTGAAGCTCTAAGCTTTAAAATATTTTTCGGTTTCATTTTGCTATATGATAACATAAATGCTCGCTATTAGGTATTAAGTTTTTTATACAAGAAAATATAATCTTTTAAGTAAAGCTCTTCTGCCCTTACGTCCCTATTTTTCCCAATTTCGGATAGCAATTTTATAATTAATTCCAATTTATAGCAATATCTGGTATTGCTTTGAGATAGTGAATTGATAAGCTTTTTCCTCCTGTGTAAAAAACAACTATTTACAAAATCAAAGAAATCACCGGTCTTAAAATTCTCGTCCATTAAACCTCTATTATCCTTTCTGCTTACTTCTACAACTGCTGAACCGACAAAAGGTTTGGGTAAAAAACAATTACGTGAAATCTGGAAACAAAAATTAAAATCTGCAAGAAAATTGGATTTTACAGTGTAAGAGCTGTAATTTTTATCTCCTGCTGAAGCAAGTAATCTTTCAGCTATATCCTTCTGTATGGTTATGAATAATTTTTTTATATCTTCAGCTTCTATAAGAATTTTTAATATTAGAGGTGCTGCAATGTTATATGGAAGATTTGAAACTACTTTATTTATTTTATACTTTCCGGCAATATCAGTATAATTAAGCTTTAGAGCATCAGCTTGTATCAATTGTATTTTTTCTCCAAGATTTTCGCTGAAAATATCTTTAAAAGCTTCGATTAAAAGATTGTCTATCTCAACACAGACAACTCTTTTAACCTTTGGAAACAGAATTTCTGTAAGGCTCCCGATTCCGCTTCCGACCTCAAGAATTACATCATCAGCATTAACACCTGCATATGAAATTATTTTTTTGGCACTGTTTGTATCAATTAAAAAGTTTTGTCCCAGACTTTTTTTAAGCCTTATTCCATACCTGCTTAAAATTTGGACTGTCTTTCCGGGAGAGCTAATATAAGAATGCATTTTTATTTTAAAATAGTTAATTTTAATTTATAGAAAAGAAATCTTCCGCATTTTTTGAAGTAATATCCGCAACTTCTTCAACACTTAAATTTTTAATTTCTGCAATTTTTTCAGCAACATATCTCACATATCCGGGATAATTTTCTTTGCCTCTCTTCGCCTGCGGGGCCAGAAAAGGCGCGTCGGTTTCTATAAATAAACGTTCAACAGGAACCTTTTCCACAGCTTTCAATACGCCACTGGCATTGGGAAAGGTGATCACACCTGTAAAGGAAATATACAGCCCTAAAGCCAGGCACTGCATGGCAAAATTGACATCCCCTGAAAAACAATGAACAACAGCCCTGAATTTTTTATGGTCAATATATTTCTTTACAACTTCCAGTGTTTGCCTGTGCGCATCTCTATCATGGATTATTACCGGTATATCATACTCTAAAGCCAGTTCTATATGGGATACGAAGGCTCTTTCCATATCCACCCTGGGACTAAGATTTCTGTAAAAATCAAAACCTGTCTCACCTACTGCCACAACTTTTTTGCATCTTTCTCTTACATTATTATTAACAGTACCGGAGTATCCCTGTATTAGTGACTGGAGAATTTTAATTTCTTTCTTTCCAAAATTCCTGACATAATGGGGGTGAACACCAATACTGGCAAATACATTACTGAATTTTCTGGCTAATTCTATTGATTTCTTACTGCCATCCAGACTTGTACCTACGTTTATTATATATTTCACACCTTCATTTACAGATTTGGCTACAGCTTCCTGGGGAGTCAATGTCTTTAACATATCTAGATGGGCATGTGTGTCTATAAAATACATAATACCACATTTTGATTATTATTTTTAAAACCGCTATTTTTCATCTATTCTGGGGAATAGTATTTCCCTTTTGCCAATCTTTGTTCCACCTTCAAATTTACCCCAGACCCCGTCTTTATCAACTATTATTTCATCAATGTCCTCACTTATCCCCAGCTGGGAGAATATTCTCTGACAGGTTGATGGCATAAAGGGGATTAATAAAATAGCGGACAGCCTGATGACTTCTGCTACTTCATATAATACTGCATCTAATCTTTTCCGGTCATCTTCACTTTCACTTTTTACAAGACTCCAGGGCTGGCTATCTTCAATATATTTATTTGCCATATTTATAAATTCCCAGACTTTGATCAGATAATCAGAGAATTTAAAATCACCTATATGCTTTATTGCTTCGCCTTTTATTTTAGCCCATTTCTTCTCAAAAACCGGGCTTGAAACTTTTTCAGGAATTATACCATTCCTATATTTATCTATCATAGCCAGGGTTCTTGAAACCAGATTTCCAATATCATTACTGAGATCCGAATTATATCTCCTCACAAAAGCCTGGTGGGTAAAAGAACCATCCTGGCCAAATGACACTTCTCTGGTCAGAAAATATCTTATACCATCTACTCCGTATCTATCCAACTGTTCATCGGGATCCAGGGTAATTCCTTTTGATTTTGACAGCTTCTCCTCTCCCATTAAAAGCCAGCCATGAACTACTATATGTTTTGGAAGCTCAACACCCAGAGACATTAGCATGGCAGGCCAGATTATAGCATGGAATTTTAAAATATCCTTTCCTATATGATGCTGATCTGCCGGCCAGTACCGGTTAAATAAGCCAGTGTCATCAGAGCTATAACCTAAAGCTGAAATGTAATTGATAAGAGCATCTACCCATACGTAACAATAATGGCCGGAATCAAAAGGAATGGGAACTCCCCACTTTACTGCAGTCCTGGAAACACTTATATCTTTAAGTCCCTGCTTTAAGACTCCAAGAACCTCATTTTTTCTGGTTTCGGGAATCACAAAATCCGGATTGGTTTCAATATGTTTAAATAATCTGTCTTTATATTCAGATAGCTTGAAGAAGTAATTTTCCTCTTTCACAAACTCAACTTCCCTGTTACATTGGGGACATTTACCGTCCACCAGTTGAGAGTCAAGCAGGAATGTCTCACATGGCACACAGTATTCTCCCTCATAAGTACTCTTATAAAGGTCGCCATTATCTTTTAGTTTTATAAGTACATTCCGTACTATCTTTTCATGTTTTTTATCAGTAGTTCTGATATAACTATCATTGCTGATGCTGTATAACTTAAGGAGTCTTTTCATATCCTTAACCATTTCATCAACATATTCCTGTGGAGATACCCCTCTCTCTTCAGCACTTTTACTTATCTTCTGCCCATGCTCATCAGCACCGGTCAGGAAAAAAATATCCTTACCGCTGAGCCTGTTAAATCTGGCTACTACATCAGCAAGTATGAATTCGTAGATCTGGCCTAAATGCAGTTTCGCATTCATATATGGAATTGCTGTGGTGATGTAAAATTTTTCTTTATCCATAATACTTTTATTATTATTCTTTTCTTAAATAATTTTTTACCCTTAGATTTTCGTTGCAATATTATACAATCTTTGCTTATCTATGTCATATCGGGATAATACAATTTTTAGAGCACTCTTTTTTGAAATACCCTGTTTGAGCAAACGGATCAGTTCTTTTCTTATATCTTCTTCAGAGAAACTTCCTATAAGCTCCTTTTTATATCCTTCAACAACCAGTACAATCTCGCCCTTTACTTTTTTCTCCTTTATTCTGGTTAAGATATCACTTAAACTGCCTCTTATGACTTCTTCATATATTTTAGTGATTTCCCTTACAAGACTTGCTCTCCGGTCGCCAAATCTTTCGATAAGCTCACCGGTTAGGGCTTCGATTCTATTGGGTGACTCATAGAATATAAGGGTATATGGAAAAGTTGCCAGTTCTGAAAGCTTATTTTTTCTTTTGGACCCTGCTTTCGGCAGAAAACCTATAAATAAAAAATTATCTGCCGGCAGACCTGAAAGAACCAGAGCACTGATAGCAGCATTTGGACCCGGTACCACAGTCACGGTAATGTTTCTTTTAATACACTCATTTATTATCTTAAATCCCGGGTCCTGAATAGCCGGCATCCCGGATTCTGAAACCAGAGCAATGTTTTCTCCTGTTTCCAGTTTATCAGTTATATAATTGATTCTGCCTTTTTTACTGAAATCATGGTAACTTACAAGAACTTTCTTCAAAATACTATATCTTTGCAGCAGTTTTTTTACGGTCCTAGTATCTTCTGCGGCGATCGAGTCCACTTCTTTCAGTGTTCTTATAAGTCTGAAACTGACATCCTCTAAATTACCGATTGGAGTTGCGCAGATAAAAAGAGTCCCTTTAATTTTTCCCTCCGCCTTGCCTGTTTTAAATTTTAATTAATCTCTTCTCTTCGTTAGTCTCATCAGTTATTTTAACTTAACTATTTTTAGTATACAATGTGTCTAATCGGAGGGGTTCACCCAAGATATAAGCAATTTTTAGTTATTTCCCTTTTTTAATTTTTTTTATTTCACTACATTACCACTTTTAAATATTTATTAAATACTTAGACTTAGCAAAAAACAACGTAAACTTGAAAAAAAACCAATATTAAGTCAGAATTTAAAACATGAAATTTAAAAATTTATCCGGTTTTTCCAAAAGAATAATAGTTTCAATTACCATTCTGATTTTTATCTATTTTTTAGGTTCTATCGGTTATATGTTAATTGAAGATATGGCATTTCTGGACTCACTTTTTATGACCACCATAACTATAACTACAGTAGGCTATGGGCTGCTAAAAGAATTATCCACTACAGGAACCGTATTTACCATTATTTTAATTATTACCGGTACCGGAACAGCTGCGTATATCTTAATTAATTTAACCGACTTTATGTTAAGTGAATTTTTATTAGGAAGAATCGAAAAGAGAAGGACAAGAAAAATGACATCTAAACTTAAAAACCATTATATAATTTGTGGGCTGGGAAGAGTAGGCATGGAAATTGCACATGAACTGGTAAATAACAAAATCGACTTTATAGTAGTAGACAATGCTGAAGAGCCGATTGAAATTGCAAAACAGAATAACTGGTTATACATTCAGGGAGACGCATCCAATGATGAAATACTAATAGAAACCAGGATAAAGAACGCCAGAGGTTTATTCGCAGCTTTAGACACAGATTCAGAAAATGTTTATGTCACCCTTTCTGCTAAATCTCTAAATCCTTCCATATTCGTTGTTGCTAGAGCTACCATGCATGAGACCATAAGCAAACTGGAAAAAGCTGGAGCAGATAGAGTAATCTCCCCTCAGATTATTGGAGGAAGAAGAATGGCTGCCATGGCCCTGCAGCCATCGATTTGTGATTTTCTGGATACTTTAATGACAACAGAGGAAGCCGAGATCAGGCTTGCAGAGATTGAAATTAAGCCGGATAGTAAAATAGACAATATAACTATAAGTGAAGCAGGTAAGAAACATGGGCTAGAAGCTCTGATTATCTCTGTAATAGAAAAAGGAGAAAAGATCTCGGTAAAAAAAGCAAGCGGAGATACGCATATGAAAGCGGGCCAGAAAATAATAGCCATTGGCACTGAAGATCAGATTAAGTACTTAACCAATCTGGCATCCAGTTAAACAACCGGTTTAACCAGGATACTTCTATATGCTGTCATGAAAAATGTTATAGTCGCCACTCAGGAAGTATAAACAAGGTATTTAATATAGGAAAGATGTCAGCTGGTGATAAAGTATGGTGGCGAGACGCAGAATTGAACTGCGGACACATGGATTTTCAGTCCACTGCTCTACCAACTGAGCTATCTCGCC
>JADBLP010000108.1:0-6513 GCA_014894375.1 Actinomycetota bacterium
TTGGGTACATAAAATTGTTCGATATACATAAAATCCTCCCTTAAAATAAATAAAAGACAATGGTCACAACCAATAAAAAAGTTCCATTTGCATTATTTCAAACAAATTTAATAATCTCTTTTGGTGATTTTTTTCCTATTTTAGGTATGACTGCATCCTTATCCGGATAGCCAACGACCATTATCAAAAATGGTCTTTCGTTAGAAGGACGGGATAAAATATTATTCAGGAAACCCATTTTACTGGGTGTGTAAGTCAAACAAGTAAGTCCAGCATGGTGTAACGCAGATAGAAGTATGCCTGTAGAAATGCCTACCGATTCATTAACATAATAATGGCTTCTTTTGCTTCCATCCGCTAAAAGACCATAACGTTGAGCGAAAATAACGATGAGATAAGGAGCTATTTCTAAAAAAGGTTTATGTTCATTAGTCCCCAAGGGCTTTAACTCTTCTACCCACTTTAAGTTGTTTTTTTTGTTATAAAATTCCTCTTCTGCTTTTTCGGCTTCCCGACGAATCTGTCGCTTAACCTCCGGATCGCTGACCACTACAAAACTCCAGGGCTGCATATTGGCCCCACTGGGTGCTGTTCCTGCTGCGCGAATACAATTTTCTATAATCATACGGGGTACCGGGCGGTCTGAAAATTGGCGAACTGTTCGTCTTTTTTTCATTTCTAAATAAAATTCTTCTGAGCGTTTCTCCATCTCTGTTAAAGGATACTCATCATAATTTAAAAGAGAATAAAATTCTGTTTTTTCCATAAAACTCACCTTTTCTCCAATACAACTTTTGTTATATTAGACTGTGGTTAGGCTTCACAACTTCTCAAAATGTACAAAAAGAAAAGATAAAATATGAACTTGTGAAGATCGGCCTAAATACTCTTCAATAATTTTATTATATTTATTATACTACAAATTTTCTATAAACTCTTTTTCAAACAAAAAGCCCTGCAGCAAAATATAAAGAACTATAAATTTCTGGCTTCCCTTTTTGGATAGGTTCCGAACTTTTGATTTAAACAATAGCATGGTTAATAAGCCCGTAAGATTCCTGGGGTAGACTTTAAAAAATTCACAAACTTTCAAAAGAAATATTCTTTTTATCTATTTTTTCTAAAAAAATGGTATCTGTTCCTATTATTTTTTATGAAAATAAATAATGTGTTCTCTACCATTATCGAACAAAATTTTATAATGCTAAAAACCTACTGCTTGACCATCTTTTCTATGGTCTGAAGCCCCACAATATCCCTGGTCTATTTTGTGAATCAATTGTGCGCCACCGAATGATGAACTGTCTCTGATAGTGATTTCATGTCCCCTTTTTTTCAAATCCTTCATGACTTCCTCATTCATTCCCTCTTCAAATGCAACTTCCATGTCACCCAGTACACACCATCGAGGTGCATCTGATGCTGCTTGAGAATTTTGATGATAATCAATCATTCGAACTAAAATCTGTGTTTGTCCCTGGGGCTGCATGGCACCACCCATCACACCGAAGCTCATGACCGGTTGACCTTTCTGAGTAACAAATGCAGGAATAATAGTATGAAAAGGCCTCTTCCCCCCCTCGACCTGATTGGCATGGTTTTTCTTCAGGCTAAAACATGCTCCTCTGCTTTGCATACTTATTCCTGTACCGGGAATAACGATTCCCGAGCCAAAATCGGTATAATTGGATTGAATGAATGAAACCATCATGCCTTCTTCATCTGCAGTAGTCAGATAAACAGTATCGCCTTGTTCCCGGAGAACACCATAGGAAATATTTTGTGCTTTATCCAAATGAATGCACTTCGCTCTTTCGGATAGATAGGATTCATTCAACAAATCATGATAATCGATATTCATGTAATCCGGATCTGAAACATACTGATATAAATCCGCAAAAGCCAATTTCATGGCTTCTATCTGCAAATGAATACTATCAGCAGAATCCAGGGGATAATTTTCAATATGTAAATGAGAAAGAATCCCCAGCATAATTAAAGCGGCAATCCCCTGACCATTAGGTGGAATTTCATGAACATCAAATCCTTTATAATGTACGGAAATAGGCTCCACCCAGTCTGCCTGATGATTCAGTAGATCGTCTTGGGTAATATATCCTCCGGTTGATTGAGCATGAACAGCAATCTTTTCAGCTAACCTTCCCCGATAAAAACTATGGGTTTTGGTCTTGCCAATTTCTGTTAAGGTATTTGCCTGGTCAGGAAAATATATCTTTTCACCGACTTCCGGTGCCCTTCCCTGAAAGGAATAATTGTTTATAAAATCCGGAAATTCTTTATATTTGATGATAACTTTTTTCCATAATTTGGCAGTAATGGGAGAAACATGAAAGCCATTTTTTGCATAATTGATGGCCGGTTGAAATAAGGCCTCAAAAGGTAATCGCCCAAATCTACCGGATAATTCAAGCCATCCTGATACCGCTCCTGGAACAGTGACCGCATCCCAGCCAGTGAAAGGTATTTTTTTATATTTTTTAGCAAAATATTCAAAATTCCACGATTTTGGCGATTTTCCTGATGCATTTAATCCGTATAATTTTTTGGATTTATTGTCCCAGATAATAACAAAAGCATCTCCGCCGATTCCATTGCAGGTGCATTCGACCACCGTAAGAGTAATGGCAACAGCAATAGCCGCATCCGCTGCATTACCTCCTTTACGCAAGATTTCAAGCCCGGCCTGTGTTGCTAACGGTTGAGAAGCGGCTACCATGTTCCTTGCAAAAACCGGCATCCGCTGTGAAGGGTAGGGAAAATCCCAATTATAATTTAGCATTTTATATCACCTCAAAAATAAAAATAATATTTTACATCTAAAATACTTTGCAAATCAACTTTTAAATCTCTCTATTATTTAATACTAAATAATTAAAAAAGATCCTTGTTTTTTCATAATATACTGTTTTCATGAAAATTATGGTACCTCACTAATCATTCTCATTTTATTAATTCCAATATTTTATAAAGATAAATTAACGGAAATATAATTACAGGATCGAACGAGAATAAAAAATAAAATTGATAAATTTGTTACTTTTCTTGTTCTAGAGATCTATTTATCATTCATTCATTTATTTAACAGGTGGACGCTACATAAAATTTCAAGTTTATAGTTTCCATCGCTAAATCCACTAAAACGATAAAATTTCCATCTTCAGAAAGATCATAAAAAATGCTACTATTCTCCTTAACAATATGTTACCAAATTGGATACTTTTTTAGAAAGAAATGTTGATAATATAATAACAGATTATTTATAAATATTGTAAAAACATGACGAAAAATATTATAATACAAATCAAGTTAATTTCAATTGTCATGATATGTTCTGGTTTTGTATATTGATTCCCTTAATAGTGTTTTATTTCTCTATGGATCAGATTTTTCCAGACAATTTGATTTCGATTATAATAATCTTTTACCAGTAAAACATCCATAAAACATCAAAGAGAATTTATTCGTTTTTAATTTCTTTCAATCTTTGTGTTAATGAACTGCACATTCCCCGATAACAATCTGTTTCTGGCTCACCACGCATTTGAAGCGAATTTGGCGGAATTTCATTCCAATTGATTACTTTTTTAGTGGTAAAAAGATGAAAAAGCCCGTTGCGCAACATGATGGCAAGGTTTAAAAAATCCGCATGGTATGGTTGCCGATAGGCTTCAGTGCGAAAACCCTTTCCGTTTAAAAGCGCTGCACGGGTTAATCCCATCTCAGCAAGAGAGGCACTTGAGGGAATCGGATGGTCAAACCAGGAGGCATAAATCTTTTGAAAATCTTCAGACCTTGATTCTACCCATTTTTTGCCTTCCTGAAATGATTTAACATATTCAGACATCACACGCATTGGTATATGCCAACTCTCATCATTCTCGTATAGCATAGTGATTCCAATTAGCATGCAAGCACCATCAAATAAAAAACTCAGCTTTTGTGTTATGCCATTTGAAATAGAATGCGCAAGGGTTTTACCATCCCAAAATCGTTCCATCAAGCTCTTTATTAACTGCACAGCTCTCGCTTCCAATTCCGGTTTTCCCAGAAATCGGGCTGCCTGCAACATGGCAATGGCAACCAAAGCATTTAGGCCGCATAGAATCTTGTTGTCTTTATTAGGCTGGATTCTCTGATTTCGTATGGCCAATAATTTCTCTTCAATATCTTTCAAGGGAAAATCATTTTTTCTTATCAAGTGAATATTCCCTTCAAAATTTCCTTCCGGAAAAATAAAATAGGATTCGCTCAATCGATGAAATTCCTCTACTGATAAAAGTTCTTTTAATTCATCAAATCTCCAGATATAGGTTGCACCTTCTATATGTTCTGTATCAGCATCATAAGCAGAAATGTAAAACTCATTTTCTTTAAAACGTTCTTCAAGACATCGCAGAATATTTTCCGCCATTGTTTTATATTCTTTTTTCTCCATCACCTTATAGGCCAAGGCATAACACCATAAAGCCATCGCCTGGTCATAAAGCATTTTCTCAAAATGCGGGATAGTCCACTTGCTATCCACACAATAACGAAAAATTCCACCCTGCAGATGGTCATTCAGTCCCCCTAAACGCATCACATCAAGTGTGGTACCACACATCTTCTGAATGTTATCATTTTTCTCTACACAAAGCAGATACAAAAGATATAAAAGTGTTGTATGGGGCGGGAATTTTTGTCCTCTACCAAAACCTCCGTCAATAGAATCAAAATAAGTTAATAATTCTTTTATAATCATCTTTTCTTCAATAATGGAAGGTAGATTCTCTATAGCTTTAAAGGGTATTATTTTACCTTTATGGTTTATATAATAATCATATACTCTTTTGGTAATATCAAGAAATGAAGACATCGAGCCACTGCCATAGCCCGGTGCATAAGTAAGAGCAAATATGGGATGAATATCCGGTGTTAAAAAAACATTCAAAGGCCAACCTCCGCTTCCATTTTGTGCAGTGAGAAAATGCATTAAAAATTGATCGATATCCGGCCTGGTTTCCCGATCTACTTTTATGCATATGAAATGCTTGTTTAAATATTCCGCCGTAATTTGATCCGAAAAAGCATCGGCAGCCATCACATGACACCAATGACAGGTTGCATAACCAACCGATACAAAAAGCGGCTTATTCCGACGAACCGCTTCTTCAATAATTTCAGAACTCCATTCCTGCCACCATATCGGATTCTTTACATGCTGCCGAAGATAAGGAGAACTTGATTTATCAAGATTATTTCTATATAAATCTAACATAGTCATCCACCGTTTCTAATTATTGTACTTTCCCAACAGGCGCCATATAAATAGTAAATTCTTCATCACCGTCGATTCCAAGCACATTGTCGGCAAATTCCTGGTCATAGGCTGCAATGGCACAGGTTCCGGCACCAATGGCTTCACAGGCCAGGTAGAGGTTTTGACAAACGTGGCCGGCATCAATGGCTATCACTTTATAGGATGCCATACCGTATCGCCATTCCATGCGTGCCGGTATGGTTGTCCAAATGAAAGTCACTGCGCTTTTACCTGCGAAAGATTGGCCTAACGCCGCCCGGCTTATCAAGTCCTCAAGATGTTCATGTTTTATAAATTCAACCAGCTGATGGCTCATGGGTAAATAACGATAAATTGCCTTCGGTATTCCTTCCACACGGAAAACTGCAACATAAGTCTCCAGTGCATGTCTGCATCCAGCCGATGGAACGGTTCTGAAATTTCTAATAGCAGATCTTTTTCCCCGAAGACCTTGAGTTGCCCATAGAAGAAAAGAAAGTTCTTCGAATTTTATTGCATCTTCCATATAAGACCTTCTCGATTTCCTTTGGGCAATCGCAGCTTCAACGCTTACTTCATGAATTAATTTCCAATCCCCCGGCGTAATAAGGTTTATTCTTTTATCTTCTGGATTACAAGGTTTTTCTGCAGGTGGTGGCTTAATGCCTCTGCTCTGTTCTGTGGTTGAAAAATCAATCGTTTTCCGAATACTGTCCTTTAGATAGTTTCTATAATTTTCAATCATAAAAATCCTCCTTCAAATGACAGTTAAGATTTCGATAATTAATAAAGTCACACTATCGATATTTTTGTTCTTTATTTTATATTATGACATATTTCTACTCGAATCCTTTTTTTAAAAAATAAAAGATCGACCTTTGTCGTGCAATGTCCCCTATTGCACGACAAAGGATCAATCCTCTGCCCTGTCGTTAACATGCTGTGAAAATGAGTATTAATGAACTTGGCTTATTATTCGAAAAGCTTCATGTATTGGCCATATCCTTCTTTTTCTAAATCTTCTTTGGGTATAAAACGAAGAGCAGCGGAATTCATGCAATAGCGAAGACCTGTAGGTGCAGGTCCATCATTGAATACATGACCGAGATGAGAATCTGCATCTTTGCTCCTTACTTCCGTTCTACTGGCAAATAAACCGTTATCTTCTTTTTCTAAAATATTCTCCGGTTCCAGTGGTTTCGTAAAGCTGGGCC